>JAQWKY010000098.1 GCA_029247585.1 Flavobacteriales bacterium
TATTGGAGCAGGTATTAAGAGATGATTATCCGGATTACATTTACAATAAAAATCTGAAGATCAAGATCAGTGGATGTATGAATTCTTGTGGTCAGCATTCTATGGCGGCAATCGGTTATCACGGTTCAGCGATAAAAGTAAAGCAGCGGATCTTGCCGGCTGTTCAAATACTTCTAGGAGGGGGCGTTTTGAGTGATGGTGAGGGAAGGGTCTCTGATAAGATCGTGAAAATACCAAGTAAAAGAGTTGCTTTGTCTTTGAAAACCATTTTGGATGATTATGAAACTCATTCGAATGAGGGTGAGTACCACATCGATTATTACCAAAGACAAGGGAAAGCTTATTTCTATGACCTGTTGAAGGGACTGGCTTCTACCGATGATCTTGTGGATTCTGACTTTATCGACTGGGGTCGTGAAGAATATTTTAAAACTGAAGTTGGTGTGGGAGAATGTGCCGGGGTAACCATCGACCTGGTGGCTACGTTACTATTAGAATCTGAAGAGCGATTAGCTTCAGCTATTGAAGCATTGGAGGCGGAAGCTTATTCTGACTCTATTTACCATACCTACTCTTCTTTGGTAAATACGGCAAAAGCATTATTGGTTTCTGAAGGTTTAAAGACCAACACACAAGCGATGATTATTAAAGATTTTGATGAGAAATACGTGAATAAGGCGCATTTCAAATTAGAGAAAAGCTTCCAAGAAACCGTGTATGCGATTAATGAAAATGAACCGACAAAAGATTTTGCTCAAAGCTATTTGACACTTGCAAAACAGTTCGTGAAAGAAGCTTTTGTGTTAAGAGAAAAGAAAGATGCGTAAGCAAACGACAAAAGGAAAGTTAATTATTCTAGGAGCAGGTCCCGGAGATCCGGAGTTGATCACCTGGAAAGGCTTCCGAGCAATTAGAGATGCTAAGGTAATCCTATACGATGCTTTGGTAAACCCTGAGTTGCTCAAAGCTGCCAACGATAGTACTCTTAAGATTTCTGTCGGTAAACGAGCTGGTGAACATTCATTTTCCCAAGACGAAATTAATGAACTCATTGTAAAATACGTTCAACAAGAGGGGCATGTTATCCGCTTAAAAGGAGGAGACCCATACGTGTTTGGAAGAGGGTATGAGGAGAAAGAGTACGCAGAACTTCACGGTATAGAAACAGAATACATTCCGGGAATTTCAAGTTCGATTGCTTTAACTGGTTTACAAGACATACCCTTAACGAAACGTGGAATAAACGATGGGTTTTGGGTGATTACGGGAACGAAGAGCAATGGGAAGCTTTCGAAAGACGTTTCACTAGCCGTACAGTCTGATGCTACTGTGGTCATCTTAATGGGTTTGCGCAAAATAGAAGAAATAGCTGCTTTGTATTCCCAAGAAGGACGATCTAATTACCCGATAGCGGTTATTTACAATGGATCTTTACCCAATGAAAAGATCTTCGTGGGGAAAATATCGAACATCGTTGATAAGCTAAAGTCAGAACCTCAAGATGGTCCTGGAATTATCGTGATAGGTGAAGTTGTTAAACTACATCCCGAATACGTTTACAATTTTGTGAATCAAAACTTTGTTGAACAACTGTCTCAACAAGGCTAAAAAAGAGTATAACAAAAAGTATATGGAACTGATAAAAGAAAATAAAGTGGAATACAAAGGCTTAATTGAAGGATTACAGCAGTTGGAAAAGTTCGTTGGTAACACGCCACTGTATCCTTTTAACAGACTTTTTCAAAAGAAAGGGGTAAAGATATACGCAAAGTTAGAATGGCAACAATTTGGTGCCAGTGTAAAGAGTAGACCGGCATTTGAGATTGTTAAAAGTGCTATTCTTGCAGGCGAATTAAACAGAAACAAAACATTGTTGGATGCTTCGAGTGGAAATACGGGAATCGCATATGCATCCATTTGTGGTGCTTTGGGCATTCCGGTTACCTTATGTATCCCTGCCAACGCATCCATAGAGAGAATTAGAAATTTAAAATCTCTTGGGGCTGAACTCATATTGACTTCTCAATATGAGTCTACGGATGGAGCTCAAAACAAAGCCAAAGAAATGGTAGCCGCTAATCCAGACAAATATTTTTATGCCGATCAGTACGGTAATGACAACAACTGGAAAGCGCATTATAATACCACAGGACCTGAAATCATTGAGCAGTTAGGTGATGAGAAGATTACTCATTTCATGGCGGGACTCGGTACTACAGGAACGATGAGAGGAACGGGAACGTATCTAAAAGAACAAGATCCCAACACTCAAGTTATTGCCCTTCATCCCGATTCGGCTATGCATGCCATAGAAGGATGGAAGCACATGGAGACGGCTTTGGTGCCCAAGATATACAATGCAGAGCAAGCCGATGACAACCAAGAAATCTCCACAGAAGAAAGCTTTGCCCTATTGAAAGAGATTGCACAAAAAGAAGGCTTATTGATAGGACCCTCAGGGGCTGCAAATTTAGCGGGAGCCATTCGTTTAGCAAATGAACTGGAAGAGGGAGTTATCGTAACGATTATACCTGATAGCGCAGACAAGTACAGTGAGGTTTATGAACAACTTTTTAAATAAAAGAAGATGAAAGAAGTAAAGTTTACAGACACAGCACTCCAAGAAATGCACGAGCATTTAGTGGCGAGCTATCCGCATGAAGGATGTGGTTTCTTTTACGGTAAGATTAACGAAAATAAAGAAGTTACTGAGATCAGAGATGTTGTCAATCAAAACAAAACCAACCCAGAGCGAATCTTTGAAATTGCTCCAATAGATTATGTGAAGGCCGAACGTTATGCGATAGAAAATGACTTGGATTTAATTGGTGTTTATCACTCTCACCCAGATCATCCTGCAGTTCCTTCGCCAACCGATTTGAAATTTGCTCAGCCTAATTTCTCCTATGTGATTGTATCTATTGTGAAAGGTGAAGTGGCAGCGACCTCATCATGGACGCTTAACGATGCTCATAAATTCATTCAAGAACCCGTTTTCGATAACGAAGAAAAAAAAGTAACAACAGTTTAAAAAATTAAGACCATGGCAAAAGTAATTATCCCAACACCCCTAAGAAAATTTACAGACAACCAGTCTGCCTTTGAAGCAAATGCTGCAACTGTATATGATGCGATTGAAGCACTTGCAGGATCATTTCCTGACATAAAGAAGCATCTTTTTGACGACAAAAATCAAATTAGAAGCTTTCTTAGAATTTATTTAGGTGATGAAGACATTAACGTCTTAGACAAAGAAAAAACAGCCTTGAAAGCTGATGATGTACTTAGCATCATTCCAGCAATTGCAGGGGGAATAAACTAATTTACCATGGCACAAGAAACATTTAGCAAAGAAGAATTATCCCGATACAGTCGGCACTTAATTATTCCTGAATTCAATATTGAAGGACAGCGAAAGTTAAAAGCGGCCAAAGTATTGGTTGTAGGAACTGGAGGATTAGGAGCGCCATTGCTTCAATACCTAGCAGCAGCTGGGGTTGGAACCATTGGGGTGCTTGATTTTGATGTGGTTGAGGACTCAAACTTACAGCGACAAGTTCTATTCTCTACCGATGATATTGGTAAGCCAAAAGTACTAGCAGCTAAGGAACGATTAGAAGGCTTAAACCCTTACATTAAAATTGTAACACATAATGTTCTTTTGAGCTCTCAAAATGCTTTAGACATTGTTAAGGATTATGATTTAGTAGCTGATGGGACAGATAATTTCCCAACGCGTTACCTCGTAAATGACGCATGTGTGCTGCTTGGTAAAACGAACGTGTATGCATCTATATACCGATTTGATGGTCAAGTGTCTGTATTCAACTACACCAATAAAGAAGGTGTTGTAGGGCCTAATTACAGAGATTTATTCCCATCACCGCCACCACCAGGTTTAGTGCCAAGCTGTGCTGAAGGCGGAGTTTTGGGTGTGTTGCCCGGAATTGTAGGTTCTTTGCAGGCCAATGAGGTGATCAAAGTAATTACCGGTGTAGGAGAGCCTCTGGTAGGACGTTTATTCCTTTTTGATGCCATGAATTTTGAAACCAGAACGGTAAAGGTTCATCGTGATGAGAACAATCCTTTGAATGGGAAAAACCCATCGATTACAGAGTTAATCGATTATCAAGAATTTTGTGGGTTTAGTTCAAACAAGGAGGAGGACGTGAAGAGTCTTTCTGTGGCTGAATTTTTGGAATTGCAAAATAGTGATGAGCCTTTTCAATTGATTGATGTGCGTGAGGACTTTGAATACGATATTTCTAATATTGATGGACTTCATATTCCTCTTGGAGATGTAGAGGAAGAAGTTGATCAAATTGTATCGGACAAAAAAGTAGTCGTTCACTGTAAAGCCGGAGCAAGAAGTAAAAAAGCAATACAACTGCTAGAAAAAGAATTTGGCTTTTCAAACTTATACAACCTATCAGGCGGTATTGATGCTTATTTTGAAGAGGTAGACGCGAATTAAGAGAATGATGATAGAAGCGAAGAATAAAAAATACATTTCACTTAGCATAGAAGAACGGCTGAGTGCTTTATATGAAGAATACACGACCGATGAGGTCTTGGTAACTTCTTCGTTTGGAGCTTCTTCTGCCTATTTATTAGGTTTAATTTCAAAGGTAAACCCCGAACAAAAGATTCATTTTATTGACACGACCTATTCATTTCCTGAAACCATTAGCTACAAGAAAAAGTTAGCCAAAAAATTAGGATTACAGGTCATTGATGTAAAACCGGATAGGACGGAAAATGAGTTTACTTTGAAAGATGAAACTTGGTCGAAAAATCCCGACTTTTGCTGTTCTTTAAATAAGGTAAAACCTTTACAGAAATTAAAGTCAGGATTTAAAATTTGGGTTTCGGGATTGATGGCTCATCAAAATAGCGTTCGCTCTGAGAAAGAAATTTTTGAACTCAAAGACGACATTTTAAAGTTTTACCCTCTGATTGATTGCAGTGATGAAGATCAGAAGGAATTTATATCAAAAAATAATTTACCTGCGCACCCGCTTCAATTATGTGGGTACAACTCTATCGGATGTTTTCATTGTACGAAGAAAGGCCAAGGTAGAGAAGGTAGATGGGCAGATGCTCAAAAAACGGAATGTGGATTGCACTAAGCAAATAAAATGACATTGGAAAAAGAAAATACACAAGTTAAAAACGTACTTGATAAAGTGACCATCCTTTATGCAGGGGATTCTGGTGATGGGATACAGCTTATTGGAAATCAATTCACCAATAACACAGCTTTGTATGGAAATGACCTAAGTACCTTTCCTGACTTCCCTGCGGAAATTAGAGCTCCCTTGGGTACTTTGGCTGGAGTTTCAGGATTTCAAATAAACTTTGGGAATTCATCTATTTTTACTCCGGGAGATCTATGTGATGTATTGGTTGCTATGAATGCTGCTTCTCTAAAGAAGAATCTTTCTAGGCTGAAAAAACGAGGGACCATCATCGTCAATACAGCCGGTTTCGACAAAAAGAATTTGCGATTGGCAGGGATTGATCCGGCGGACAATCCATTAACCAATTCCAGCCTGGAAGGCTTTAAGGTACACGAGATCGACATTACTAAAATGACTCGGGAGAATCTGAAAGAATCTTCTCTAGGTTCAAAAGAAAGAGATCGTTGTAAGAACATGTTTGTGCTTGGATTTATTTACTGGATCTACAATCGTTCTTTAGACTCTACCATTGATTTTCTTGAGCGCAAATTTAAGGGCAAACAAGAGGTTTTACAGGCCAATTTAAAAGTACTTAAATCGGGGTACCATTTCGCGGATACTAGCGAGACTTTTTCGAATCGATTTGAAGTAAAACCTGCTGAAATGCAACCCGGTAAGTACCGGAACATTGTCGGGAATCAAGCTACAGCTCTAGGTTTAATAGCTGCTGCTCATCGTTCAGACATGAATTTGTTTTATGGAGGTTACCCGATTACACCTGCTTCAGACATTTTACATGAATTGGCGAAGCACAAAAATTTTGGGATCAAGACCTTTCAGGCTGAAGATGAAATTGCCGGGGTTTGTTCGGCGATCGGAGCTTCTTTTGGAGGAGATCTGGCAACCACGGCCTCATCAGGACCCGGAATCGCCTTAAAAGGTGAAGCCATAGGTTTGGCTGTGATGATGGAACTTCCTTTGGTATTAGTTAATGTACAAAGAGGCGGACCATCAACCGGATTGCCAACGAAAACGGAACAATCCGATCTATTACAAGCCATGTACGGTAGAAATGGAGAAGCACCAATGCCGGTCATTGCGGCACAGTCGCCATCCGATTGTTTCGAAATGGCTTACGAGGCTTGTAGAATTGCTATTGAGCACATGACCCCTGTTTTTCTTTTAACTGATGGTTACATTGCCAACGGTGCTGAGCCATGGAAATTTCCTTCGGCTGAAGCATTGAAACCCATAGTGCTTAAAGTTAAAGATGCAAGAGCAGAAGAGGATGCTCCTTATTTACCTTACAAGCGTAATGAAGATCTTGTTCGCGAATGGGCAGTTCCCGGAACGGCTGGCGCAGAGCATCGTTTAGGGGGCTTGGAAAAAGACAAGGAAACTGGGAACGTTTCTTACGACCCCGAAAATCACCAGGAGATGGTGAAGATAAGAGCTGCTAAGGTAAACCGAATAGCCAAGCATATTCCGAAGCAGGAATTGGATAGCGGAACAACAAGCTCAAAACTATTGATTCTGGGTTGGGGATCTACTTATGGATCGATCAAAACGGCTGCCAAAGAGCTTCAGTCGGAAGGTGTAGATGTGGCACATGCACAGATCAGATACATACATCCCTTCCCTGAAAATTTAGGCGAAATCCTGTCGAATTTTGATAAGGTGATTATTCCTGAATTGAATGATGGGCAATTGATAAAGTTGATAAGAGATCGATACCTGATCGATGCAAAGGGATTAAATAAGATTAAAGGTTTACCCTTCCGGGCACAAGAGATCAAAGAAGAAGTTTTAAACCACTTAAAGTAAAGGTTATGCCTGAAGTTTTAAAAGAAAAGGAACAAAAGAAGTTGAGCGCAAAGGATTTTGCCAGCGATCAGGATATTAGATGGTGTCCCGGTTGTGGGGATTATTCTATCCTAAAACAAGTACAAAGTGTTATGCCAGAACTAGGGATTCCTAAGGAAGACATCGTTTTTGTTTCGGGTATTGGCTGTTCTTCACGATTCCCGTATTACATGAATACTTATGGGATGCATTCAATTCATGGACGAGCTACAGCCATCGCTAGTGGTTTAAAAGCTTCTCGTCCTGACTTAAGCGTTTGGATCATTACGGGAGATGGAGATTCACTAGCCATTGGCGGTAATCATTTCATTCACCTTTTGAGAAGAAATTTCAATGTGAATGTTTTGCTCTTTAACAACCAGATTTATGGTTTAACCAAAGGACAGTACTCACCAACTTCTGAATTGGGAAAAAAGACAAAGTCTACCCCGGCAGGATCTTTAGATCACCCATTTAACCCTCTAGCTTTGAGCTTGGGTGCTGATGCGACATTCATTGCACGATCGATTGATAGAGAACCGAAACACTTGAAAGAAATTTTGCTCCGCGCAGAGCGACATCAAGGGACTTCGTTGGTGGAAATTTATCAGAATTGTAACATTTTTAATGATGGCGCCTTCTCTACATTTACGGATAAGACCAACAAGAAAGAGAACAGTGTATACCTAGAGCACGGCAAGCCCCTTGTATTTGGTGCTGAGTTGGACAAGGGAATTATTCTTGATGGGTTTCATGCAAAAATTGTTTCGCTTAAAGACGACAACGTAAGCATAGACGATTTGTGGGTTCATGATGAAACGGATCGTAACAAAGCAAATATTCTAGTGCGTTTCTTTGAGGATAATGCGACTGATGCAGACGCACGTCCCCGCCCTTTTGGTATTTTTTATCAAGAAGAAAGAGGAACTTACGAAGATAGTCTGAGTCAACAATTAGAACAAGAGGTTGAGTTGAAAGGAGCTCCAGACCTCAACAAATTATTGGCGGGCGCAAATACTTGGAAAAAGTAGTCCCGGTTAATCTTTGGTTTTAGGGTAGCACGAATTAAAACCACGGATTATTAGGCAAAAACAGTTGTCAAACATACGAGACAACGTAAATAAATATGCAAATGCTTGGATTTTAATTGATTCTAGCTGTATATTTGCAGAACGTTTAACAAAACGAGTAAACTTATTCAGAAAGGTGGAGGGACAGGCCCAACGAAACCTTAGCAACCCGTCGCAAGACAAGGTGCTAAATCCTACCTCGAAAGAGGGAAAATAAGGACGACGAGAAGCAAATGCTTTGCAAACCAATCTCTTCTGACTTATCGGGAGAGATTTTTTTATCCCCCTGATAGAACTACTTATCTGAATCAGTTTCTCTTTTTAAAAAGACTAAAAGTCATGAAAAAAGATGCTTTTTTTAATCGCCTCGAATCAATGGTTGTAAGATGGCTGTTTTTTTCTATGTTCTGCTTTAGCGTAGCTTCAAAAAGTCAACACTAAAGTAGAAACCAATATCAGTTAGAACATTTATCATGAATCATAAAACTTTCATACACAAAGAGGAATTTCCATTGCAGTTAGGAGGTTCACTAGCCCAAGTTGAATTGAGTTATTCGACTTTGGGTGAGCTGAATGCCAACCGAGATAATGTGATTTGGGTATGTCATGCACTTACAGCGAATTCTGATGTGTCTGATTGGTGGAGTGGACTCATCGGTGAAGGTAAACTTTACGACCCTGAGAAACACTTTATCATTTCTGTGAACGTCTTGGGATCTCATTATGGATCTACAGGCCCACTTTCGGTAAATCCAAATACCGGAAAACCGTATTACGGAAGTTTCCCACAAATCACCATCCGAGACATCGTTCATTCTTTAATCTTGTTGAGACAAGAGTTAGAGATTAACAAAATACATACTCTAATTGGAGGCTCCATTGGAGGTCAACAAGCCTTGGAATGGTCGATTATTGAACCAGAAATCATTGAAAACATGGTTGTTATTGCATCTAATTCAAAGCATTCTCCATGGGGCATTGCTTTTAATGAGACCCAACGCCTGGCTATTGCATCTGATGGTACATGGGGTCAAGAAGACCCCGAAGCTGGAATTAAAGGGATGAAGACGGCAAGAGCGATAGCTCTTTTGAGTTATAGAAATTACAAAACCTATCAAGCGACTCAAGAAGGAAGGTCGGAATCTGGGGAGCTAAAAGCATCCGCATATCAACAATATCAAGGAGAAAAGTTAGCGAAGCGATTTAATGCCTTTTCCTACTGGACGCTATCTGTTGCCATGGATAACCACGATGTTTCTGAGGGAAGAGGAACCCTTGAGGAAGTTTTGGGAAGTATCAAGGCTAAGACTTTAGTGGTGGGTTTGAGTTCAGATATTTTATTTCCTGTGGAAGAGTCAAAGTTAATCGCTGCCCACATAAACGAAGGCACTTATGCCGAAATAGATTCACTGTATGGGCACGACGGCTTTTTGATTGAAACGGCTGCTTTAACAGAAGTGATTCGTCAACATTTTTAGGCCATTAATTTGATTAAATTATGAATATAGAACTCGTAAGAAAGAACAAGGCTTTTCATTTTGAAGCTACTGATTCGTCCAATCAGAAAGTTCAAATTGACGCCGGCCCTAAAGTAGGGGGAGAAGATAAAGGGACTCGACCGATGGACCTTTTACTGATGGCTCTTGGTGGTTGTAGTAGTATCGATATCGGCTTGATTTTAAAAAAACAGAAACAAGAACTGGAGGATTTTAAGGTACAGATTACCGCAGATCGTGAGGATGCTGTACCGTCCTTGTTTAAAAAAATCAATCTCCATTTTATTTTATGGGGCGACCTGAAAGAAAAAAAAGTAATAAAAAGTATTGAGTTATCTCTTGAAAAATACTGCTCGGTGGCAAAAATTTTAGAGCCTACCGCAGAGATAACTTACAGCTTCGAAATTAGAAACAACTAAGAAGATGAGTACTCAAAAATTTGAAACATTAGCTATTAAAACACAGACGGAGCGCTCACAGTTCAATGAGCATTCAACGCCTCTTCATCTAACATCAAGTTTTGTTTTTGATGATGCAGAACAGATGCGAGCTATGTTTTCTGACGAAGTTGAAGGGAACATCTATTCAAGATTTTCAAATCCAACGACAACCGAATTTATCGACAAAGTAGCTTTAATGGAAGGTGCAGAGGCTGGCTGGGCTACAGCTACAGGTATGGCGGCTGTGTTCACCACGATAGCGAGCTTACTTCAAAGTGGAGATCATGTAGTTTCTTGCCGATCGGTTTTTGGCTCTTCTCATGTTTTGTTTACCAAGATTTTCCCAAAATGGAACATCAACCACACTTATGTTGATGCAAATCAACAAGACGATTGGGAGGCAGCTATTCAGGAGAACACAAAGATTTTATTTGTTGAAACCCCTTCGAATCCCGGTATTGACATTATCGATCTTGAGCATTTGGGTAAACTTGCTAAAAAGCACGGAATACTCCTTGTTGTCGACAATTGCTTTGCCACCTCTTACATCCAAAAACCCATTGATTTTGGAGCACACATAGTGGTTCATTCAGCCACTAAATACATGGATGGACAAGGACGTGTTCTTGGGGGTGTTATCTTAGGATCGAAAGCGATCATCGAAGAGGTGAAGGCTTTTGCTAGACATTCGGGACCATCTTTGTCTCCTTTCAATGCTTGGATTCTTTCTAAGAGTCTCGAGACACTGGCCTTAAGAATTGACCGACACAGCGATAATGCCTTAAAACTCGCACAATTTTTGGAAAATCATCCAAGTGTTGAAGCCGTGAAGTATCCGTTTTTGCCCTCACATCCGCATTATGATATTGCACGCAAACAAATGAAGCAGGGTGGAGGAATTTTGAGCTTTATCATAAAGGGAGGAATTGAAGCCGGAAAACGGTTTTTGAATGCTGTGGAATTGGCCTCATTAACGGCCAACTTGGGTGATAGTAGAACGATAGTTACTCATCCGGCATCCACAACACACGCCCGTTTAACTGAAGAAGAACGATTAGAAGTAGGGATAAAGCAGGGCCTCATTCGCGTGTCTGTGGGATTGGAGCATATCGATGACATCATCCAAGATATCGATAGAGCGTTAGAGAAATCAACAGAAAAATAAACTTCAACAATTACAAGATCTTGTTAGAAGAACTAATACATAAACGAATCCTCCTATTAGATGGGGGTATGGGAACCATGATTCAGGGCTATAATCTCGAAGAAGAAGATTATAGAGCCGGATGGTTTGATGAGCACCAAAGTCCGTTGAAAGGTAATAACGATTTATTGTCTTTAACTCGACCGGAAATCATTAAGGAAATTCATGCAGAATACCTTGAGGCAGGAGCCGACATCATTGAAACGAATACTTTTAGTGGTACAAGTATCGCTCAAGCCGATTATGCACTTGAATCCTCAGTTTACGACATCAATTACCACTCAGCTAAAATTGCGAAGGAGGTGACCACGGAATTTACAAAGACAAACCCGGATAAACCCAGATTTGTTGCGGGTGCTATAGGTCCTACCAACCGAACGGCATCGTTATCCCCTGATGTTAACAGACCCGGATATCGAGCCATTACTTTTAATGATTTGGTAGAAGCGTATTCTGAGCAAGTTCGAGCTTTAATTGCAGGAGGTGTAGACCTTCTTATCGTTGAAACCATATTTGACACCCTAAATGCCAAGGCAGCATTATTTGCCATTGAGACCGTCTTTGACGACTTGAAAGTAACCCTTCCGATTATGATTTCGGGAACGATTACCGATGCTAGTGGACGAACGTTATCTGGACAAACGGTAGAAGCATTTTACATTTCACTTTCTCATTTGCCAGTTTTGAGTATTGGGCTGAATTGTGCTTTGGGAGCGGAACAACTGTTACCCCACATTCGGAGCCTTTCGGCCATAAGTAATTCACCTATAAGTGTTTATCCGAATGCTGGTTTGCCGAATGCTTTTGGTGAATATGATGAAAGTCCTGATTTGATGTGTGAATATTTAAAACCCTTTCTGGACCAAGGATTACTGAATATTGTTGGCGGCTGTTGTGGAACAACACCGGAACACATACAGGCAATAGCAGAATTGGCAGCAACGTATAAACCGAGAAAGAAAAGCGTAACTCAAGAAATATGAGCACAAAGCACTTAACATTAAGCGGTTTAGAACCTCTCGTGGTTAACGATGCCCTCAACTTTGTAAATGTTGGGGAACGGACGAATGTGGCAGGTTCTAAAAAGTTCCTGAGGCTCATCAAAGAAGAAAAGTATGAAGAGGCTCTAGCGATTGCAAGAGACCAGGTAGAGGGCGGTGCACAGATTTTGGATGTGAATATGGACGATGCATTATTGGAAGCCAAGGAATGCATGGTTAATTTCTTGAATCTCATCGCCTCAGAACCTGATATTTCACGTATTCCAATTATGGTGGACAGCTCTAAATGGGAAGTGATAGAAGCTGGGCTGCAATGCCTTCAAGGGAAAGGAGTTGTCAACTCAATCAGTCTGAAAGATGGAGAAGACTCTTTTGTAGATAAGGCCAAAAAAATTAAACGTTACGGCGCTGCAGCTGTTGTTATGGCCTTTGATGAAGAGGGACAAGCGGACACCTATGAGCGAAGAATTCAGATTTGTCAGCGCGCCTACACCCTATTGGTTGAGGTTGTAAAGTTTACGCCTTCAGACATTATTTTCGATCCGAACATATTTCCTGTAGCAACAGGAATACCTGAACATAACAATTACGCATTAGACTTTTTTAAGGCAACAAAATGGATAAGAGAAAATCTTCCTGGGGCTAATATTTGTGGTGGTGTAAGTAATGTTTCTTTTTCTTTCAGAGGAAACAATATGGTTCGTGAGGCTATGCATGCATCTTTTTTGTATCACGCTACAAAAAACGGAATGCGATTGGGGATTGTAAATCCCAATTTAATAGAAATCTACGAAGAAATAGAACCCAAATTACTGCAGCATGTTGAAGATGTTTTATTCAACAGGAGAGAAGATGCTACGGAGCGATTGGTCGATCTAGCTGAAGCTTATGTGGGGCAAGGAAAAGATAAAAAGAAAGACGAGGTTTTATGGCGGAATGAACCTTTAGCTAAGCGAATTGAACACGCTTTGGTAAGAGGGATTACTGACTTTATTGTTGAGGATGCCGAGGAAGCTCGATTGGCCCTGGAAAAGCCATTAGATGTTATTGAAGGACCACTGATGGATGGTATGGGCGTTGTCGGAAAACTCTTTGAGAGCGGGAAAATGTTTTTACCCCAGGTTGTTAAAAGTGCCCGTGTGATGAAAAAAGCAGTGGCTTATCTTCAGCCTTTCATTGAAGAAGGAAAAGATGAAAAGCAGCAAAAAGTTGGAAAGATTCTTTTAGCGACCGTTAAGGGAGACGTTCACGATATAGGTAAAAATATTGTGGGCGTGGTACTGGCTTGTAACAACTATGAGGTAATCGATTTGGGAGTTATGGTTCCTTTGGAACAAATTCTTGAGCGCGCAAAACAAGAAGAAGCTGACATCATTGGCCTTAGTGGTCTTATTACGCCTTCGCTAGATGAAATGGTAAACATCGCCCAAGAAATGCAGCGACAAGAATTGTCGACACCCTTGTTGATTGGAGGTGCAACTACTTCTAGAGTTCATACGGCTGTGAAAATAGCACCGAAATATCAAAAAGGGGTGTTCCATGTTGGTGATGCCTCTTTAAGTATTCCTTTAGTTAGTAAACTGTTGAATCCTAATTTTTCGGAACAGGTAATTAGCGAAACGAAAGAAGAGTATGAGGACTTAAAAACCCGATTTGAAGCCAATTCTAAAACGAAGAAGTTTGTTGACCTTGCCGGAGCTAGAGCCAACAAGGCGTTGTTGGATTGGGATCAAAATCCGGTGTTTACTCCAAAAAACGTAGGCACTAAAACCATGCATAAGATCGATTTAGAACTTTTGAAAAACTACATCGATTGGACGCCATTTTTCCAGACTTGGGATTTGCATGGAAGGTTTCCAAAAATCTTAGATGATGAGCTTGTAGGACAACAAGCACAAGACTTGTACAAGGATGCACTTACACTTTTGGATGAAATCATTGCAAAGGACGGTTTAGAATCTAAGGCGGTCTTAGGTGTTTTTCCGGCCAATCAAGTGTGTGACGACGACATAGAAGTATATACGGATGACAGTAGAAGCAAAGTCGCTGATACGATTGTAGGCCTGAGGCAACAAAGTAAAAAGAGCAAAAAGGCATCCAATATTTGTTTAGCGGATTACATCCAACCCAAAGACTCGGGAGCAGATTACATAGGTGCTTTTGCTGTAACGGCAGGCTTGGGAATTGAAAAGTGGATTGAGCGTTTTGAAAAAGAGCAAGACGATTACCAGAGCATTATGGTAAAAGCTTTGGCCGATCGATTGGCAGAAGCTACGGCGGAATACCTTCATGAATATTTGCGAAAAGAATTCTGGGGCTATGCTTCCGATGAGCACCTAAGCAACGAGGACCTAATTCGAGAATCGTACAAAGGCATTCGTCCGGCACCGGGCTACCCTGCATGTCCAGATCACCACCAAAAAGAAGTGATTTGGAATCTTTTGAATGTAGAGGAAGAGGTAGGGATTTCATTGACGGAATCATTGGCGATGTATCCCGCTTCATCGGTGTCGGGGTTTTACTTTGCCCACCCACAAGCGAAATATTTTGGTTTGGGAAGAATACAAAAAGATCAGGTAGCAGATTATGCCCAAAGATCACAAATTAATCATGCGGTTGCTGAACGGAGACTTCAGCCAAACTTAGCGTACTAACAGAGGAAGATGAAAATAACAGATCACATCAAACAAGCGGATAAAACGCTTTTATCTTTGGAAATTTTACCCCCTCGAAAGGGTCAAAAAATTGAAGATCTTTTTGAGGTTTTAGACCCGCTTATGGAATACAATCCTTCTTTTGTTAATGTGACGTATCACCGAGAGGAGAATAAATACATTCCTCAAGCTAATGGCCTGCTGAGAAAACAAAAAGTAAGAAAGCGACCAGGTACAGTAGGAATTGCTGCGGGTATTACCAATCGGTATAATGTAGATACGGTACCACACATTATTTGTGGAGGCTTTACTAAGGAAGAAACCGAAAATGCGCTGATTGATTTGGATTATTTAGGCGTAAATAACCTTTTGGTACTTCGCGGGGATCCAATGAAATCCGAGGGCGTTTTTGTACCAGAGCCAGATGGACACGAGTATGCAAGTGAGTTGTTGGAGCAGGTGGTTAAACTAAACAAAGGAATTTATTTGGATGATGAACTGCAAAATAATGCCAAAACAGATTTCTGTATTGGTGTGGCCGCTTATCCTGAAAAGCACTTTGAGTCGCCGAATAAAAAGACGGATTTACAATACTTAAAACATAAGGTGGATAAAGGGGCTGATTACATTGTTACTCAGATGTTTTTTGACAATCAGGTGTATTTTGATTTTGTGAAAAAATGTCGTGAAATCGATATTAATGTTCCGATTATTCCGGGACTTAAGCCTTTGGCTACTAAAAAGCAGTTGCAAAGAATACCACAGTTTTTCCACATTAATTATCCCGAAGTACTTGTGGATGAAGTATTAAAATGTAAAACAAATGAGGCTGTTTATGAACTAGGTATCGAGTGGGCCGTGCAGCAGTCAAAAGAGTTGATTGAGTTTGGCGCTCCTTGCTTACATTACTACACGATGGGTAGAGGAAACAACATTCTAAAAGTTGTTGAGCAAGTTTATTAAGCTAAATCAAGCATAATGCGTATCTTTGTGCCGTTTTTTAGGTGAAAACCGCAAAATAACAACGTAAAGGACCATACACAATAAAAAAAGAAAAAATGAAAGTAGCTGTTGTTGGTGCCACTGGAATGGTGGGAAATGTCATGTTAAAGGTGTTGGATGAACGTCAATTTCCTATCACTGAATTGATACCTGTAGCCTCTGAGAGATCTGTCGGAAAGCTTATCTCTTACCAAGGCAAAGAATTTAAGGTGCGCAGCCTAGAACAAGCAGTATCAGAAAAACCGGACTTAGCATTATTTTCTGCAGGAGGCTCTACTTCCTTGGAGTGGGCTCCTAAGTTTGCTGAAGTTGGTACAACAGTTGTTGACAATTCTTCAGCTTGGAGAATGAGTCCTGACCATAAACTTATCGTTCCTGAAATCAATGCGGGTGAATTGACCGCTGATGACAAAATTATAGCCAATCCAAACTGTTCTACCATACAACTTGTTTTGGCCTTAGCGCCACTTCACGAGCTTTACGGGCTGGAACGCGTAATCATTTCTACTTACCAATCGATCACAGGAACAGGCGTTAAAGCCATGCAGCAGTTGGTGAATGAGGAAGAAGGTGTTGATGGAGAGATGGCATATCCATACCCTATTTACAGAAACTGTTTACCACATTGTGATGACTTTTTGGAATCGGGATACACCAAAGAAGAGATGAAATTGGTTAACGAAACACGTAAAATTTTAGGTGATGACTCTATAGGAATTACGGCTACTGCGGTTCGTGTTCCGGTTATGGGAGGTCATTCTGAAAGTGTAAACGTAACCTTCAAAAACGATTTTGATATGGCTGTGGTGAGAAAAGCCATCAGTGAAACGGAAGGTTTGGTACTTCAAGACAATACCGATACAAATACATACCCGATGCCTAAGTATGCTGAGTCGAAGAACGAAGTTTTTGTTGGGAGATTGCGTAGAGATGAGTCGCTTCCAAACACATTAAATATGTGGATTGTAGCTGACAACTTACGCAAAGGTGCTGCGACGAATGCCGTTCAGGTTGCTGAGAAACTTATCAAGCAGTCGCTTCTATAGAACTTTTACATATTTATGGGACTTTTCAAAAAAGATCCTTTTGGACATTTTATTTTTTTAAAGCGTTGGTTGATTCAGCTGTTGGGGATTCTTTCACACAGACGTTACCACAGCTTTAACAGTTTGCAGATTGAAGGTTCTGAAATTATCAGAGATCTAGAAGGTAAACATGTCCTGTTTGTTTCAAATCATCAAACCTACTTTGCTGACGTTGCTGCCATGTATCATGTTTTCAATGCATCCCTCAAGGGACGCATAGACAGCATTAAAAATGTGGGTTATTTGTGGTCTCCAAAAACCAACCTCTACTATGTTGCTGCGGCAGAGACTATGAAATCCGGTTTTTTGCCTAAGGTAATGTCATACGTTGGAGCTGTTACCATCACCAGAACTTGGCGTGCGTCTGGCGAGTCTATCAACCGACAAGTAGACATGAAAGACATCAGTAATATTGGAACCGCCTTGGACGATGGCTGGGTGATTACCTTCCCTCAAGGAACAACCAAGGCTTTTAACCCCATAAGAAAAGGTACGGCTCACATCATAAAAAAATACAAACCCCTTGTGGTTCCCATTGTAATAGATGGTTTTAGAAGATCTTTTGACAAAAAGGGCCTGTTCATCAAGAAAAAGGGCATACTACAATCGATGGTGATCAAAGCCCCGTTGGAAATTGATTACGACAACGACTCAACAGATAAAATTGTAGAGCAATTGGAGTACGCCATTGAGCAGCATCCTTCCTTCCTTAAAGTGCCTACGGAAGAGTATGTGAAGTTGAAGAAAGAGCGCAATAAAAAGCGTGAATTCTGGAATTAATTTTCTTTCGGCTACTAGTAGCATTTCTGAGCCACTTTTTACCTAGGTTTTGTTCTTGAGCTCAAAAAGTATCAAGTTGATGATGAATCAATCGTACTTTCCTTACATTTGAGTTGTGCCCGCTGTTAAAGAACATATCGCTCAGTTTTTGAAGACCCTTCCTGCGGGGCCTGGTGTTTATCAATTCTTTGACAAACAGGACACGATTCTTTACGTAGGGAAAGCAAAAAAACTAAAACGACGCGTTTCTTCCTACTTTCATAAAGACCATTCCGACTATGCCAAAACTCGAGTGTTGGTTAAAAAGATTGAGCGTATTGAATATATTTTGGTTGAGAGTGAAGTAGATGCATTGTTGCTAGAAAACAACCTCATTAAAAAGCTACAACCGAGGTATAATGTTTTGTTAAAGGATGACAAAACTTACCCTTGGATTTGCATCAAAAAAGAACGATTCCCTCGCGTATTTTCAACGCGAAAAGTAATCAAAGACGGTTCGGAATATTTTGGTCCCTATGCTTCTTCAAAGGCCATAAAAGTACTTTTGGAACTAATCAACCAATTGTATCAGCTGCGTTCTTGTACCTTCAATCTAAGTAAGCAAAATATTGAAAACCAGAAGTTCAAGGTATGCTTGGATTATCATATCAAGAAATGCTTAGGCCCCTGTGAGGCTCACCAGAACGAAGAAGACTACCAGCAAACCATTTCTGAGATTCGAAGCATTTTAAAAGGAAATACACGCAGCATCTTACAACCTTTGAAGCAAAAAATGGAAGATTATGCTGCAGCTCTTGAATTTGAAAAAGCCCAAGAAATCAAACAGAAGTTGGATGCTTTGGAGCATTATCAATCCAAATCTACCGTCGTAAGCCCAACCATAGAGCACGTGGATGTCATTACGATATTTTCTGACACCGACTCGGCATACATTAACTACTTTAAAGTTGTCAAAGGTGCCATCATACAATCTCACAATTTGGAGATCAAGAAAAAGCTCGATGAAACGGATGGAGATTTATTGACTCTATCCTTGATGAATATTCGAGCAAAATTTCAATCTACCGCCAAAGAGATCTTACTCAACAAATCAATTCTAAGTCCATGGAAAGATGAGGTAAAATTGCATCTTCCCCAGCGCGGCGATAAAAAGGCATTAATTGACTTGTCGCTACGCAATGCAAAATACATGCGTCAGGAAAAGCTAAAAACGCTAAATATTATAGATCCTGAACGCCATAGCAAACGAATTTTAGAACAAGTAAAAAAAGATTTACGACTGTCAGAATTACCCATTCAAATAGAATGTTTTGACAACTCTAACATTCAAGGGACCAATCCTGCATCTGCTTGTGTGGTGTTTAAAAACGCAAAACCCAGTAAAAAGGACTATCGACATTTTAACATCAAAACCGTTGATGGCCCCGATGATTTTGCATCCATGGAGGAGGTCGTTTACCGCAGATACAAGCGATTAAAAGAACAAAATGAACCCTTTCCACAGCTCATTATTATTGATGGCGGAAAGGGACAGCTGAGTTCTTCCTTGAAAGCGCTTGACAAGTTAGAATTAAGGGGGCAGATTGCGATTGTAGGGATAGCGAAACGCTTAGAAGAGATTTATTTTCCTGGAGACTCAGTTCCCCTATACATCGATAAGCGTTCGGAATCCTTAAAATTGATTCAGCATCTACGTAATGAGGCACACCGCTTTAGTCTTGCCCATCATCGCAACAAAAGAAGTAAGTCCAGTTTACATTCCACTTTGGACGACATTCCGGGTATTGGTCCTAAATCCAAAGCAGAATTGTTGAAGAAATTTAAGTCGATTAAGCGGATTAAAGAAGCTAAGCTTAATGAACTTACAGAGGTTCTAGGAAAGAGCAAGGCACAAAAGTTGAACAGCTATTTTAAAGATGGAGAAAACGAGAATTGATAAATGGCTTTGGACGGTCCGAATCTTTAAGTCCAGAAGTAGGGCCACACAAGCGTGTAAATCCGGAAAGGTAAAGGTGGACGGGTCGAAATGTAAACCTGCTCGATCGGTGTTAGGTGGAGAACAAATATCGGTAGATAAAAATGGCTTGAAGCTGCAGTTTAAAATTATAGAAATTCTAAAAAGCCGCGTGGCTTATTCCATTGCCAAAGATTGTTATGAGGACTTAACGCCTGTTGAGGAAAGAGAAAAATTCAGAGCTTTTCACCACAGAAGACTTTCGGGTGAAGATCGAGATCGTGGTTTGGGAAGACCTACCAAACGCGATCGAAGAGAAATTGAGAATTTCAAACAAATTGACGCTTGGTTGGATGAAGAGCTTCCCTATGATTTTGGGGATGAGGAATAATTGAAATGCTTGTTTTGGAGAATAAACCCGCTTTGTTAACCTTTAAGGTACTCCCAATCTTTTATGGCTTCAAAAGTTTTATAGCCTTGTTTCACCGAAGGGTGGTTTAATACGGATTCAACAGATACTTCCGGCAATTCATTTTCTGCCAATCCATTCTTCACAAAGATGAAATTAAACCCCAACTCGTTGGCACCAACCAACCGGTACCCTTTTTTATTTGCAAGTTTATTCATTGCAACAGGTGATGCTCCGTGGTAAACAGGATGCTTGCCGGGGAAGGAATAGCTTGCGTCATAGGGTACGACAATATTGTTTAATCCAAATTCGTTGTGCGTTTCTATAATAACGACTTTGGGATTGATTACATCTATAGCATCCCAAATCCAATAGTCGTTCCCATCAATATCAATTGACAACAACCCCACGTCTCCATTAAAGCCATTTTCTCGAATCAAATCGTTCACGTTCTCTCGGGTGACCTTAGCACATACAAAGGTGGGTTGGTAGAACCATGGGTGAGGGTATTTACCAAAGAACTTTATCCCTCGTTTTATACTTCTAGAATTCGCATCAATGAATAGACCTCTCCATCCAAAATTAAAGTACAAATTAGCAGAATTACTATTGACACCGTCATCGGAGCCAATTTCTACAAACACTTTGTTATCCATTCCAAGAATTGAGAAGATAAACAACAACTTTCCGTCTTCTTCGAATTGGGAAAAAACCCGATATCCTGTCTCATTGATGTGAGGAAGCTCCTTTTTCTTCTGGAGTTCTTTGTAGTAGAGGTACATCTTTCGTTGACTTATTTGAACAGAGGGACTAAAGCGATTTCTCACCTTTACGATCATAAATATATTCTTCAAAACATTTTTTATCCAGGCTTTCATTTGTGATATCATATAAAATTAATCGTACCAAAATAGTCACGTTCTATTAAAATTTAATGAACGCTTAACCCTTAAAAGTAGTTTAAATAATAAAAAGGGAGGGAAATGAAAGTCAATTATTTTCTCACCACCTCTAGAACGTACACTTGCAAACACCGACGCATGAGTGACGTTACTCATGCGAAACAAAAAATGAGTAAAGCCGCCTATTGTATATAAAAAACTATTTATATAACATTGTGTTTACGATTTTACTGATTTAGCCAAAATTTAAAGTTCTAAGACATGAAAAGATTCATAGTACTTGCACTAATTTCCGTTGGTGCGTTCCAGATTTCTTATGCCCAAACTTGGGAATCAGGACCTGGAAAGGTTGTCCTTAATCCGCAAAATGCTAAAGTGGGTATTGGTACATCACGCCCGAATTCAAAACTTAATATTAATGCTGCCAGAGGGCAAGATGCCTTACGCGTTCAAGTGAAGGGCCATACACGTTTGTACCTGAATAGTAATGGGGGTATGACTGTTGGTAACTACATTGAGCCACCTTCTCGAGGTTTGTATGTTTATGGCAACGTTGGAATTGGAACGACCAAGCCATCTCAGAAATTAGATGTAAATGGTGAAGGTAGGTTTAAAGGTTTGAGGCTTCCAAGTGGTGGAAAATTGAGATTTGGGATGGAATCAAACAATTCATGGATAACCATTCAGAATGCTAATGATGCTTACAGTTCGAGTATGGACATAAAAGGTAATTTTTATTTCAGAAACACGAACAAGGGAGGAGGACTAGCCACTGCACATCCCATTGGAATACAGCGCGATGGTACCGTAACCATGGGGGTTTGGGAAACCTACGACAATTCCGTTCGGGATACCCAAGGTCATCGACTGATGGTTAACGGAGGCATACTTTGTGAACGGGTAAAAGTAATTGCAGATGTGCCAAATTCAGATCATGTTTTTGAGAAAGATTATGACTTATTGCCACTGTCTCAGGTAAAACAATTCATCCTTGAAAACAAACATTTGCCTGAGGTGCCTTCCGCAGCCGAGTTTAAAGAAAATGGTTACAATCTCGGAGAAATGGACGATTTACTTCTACGAAAAGTAGAAGAGTTAACCCTGTATATTATTCGTCTGGAAGAAGAGATAAAGGATCTTAGAGGAGAGGAATAGCAAATTGAAGCAAGCCGTTTCAAAATAAATTTAGATGAATAGAAATAATTAAAAAACAAATATTGTGAAAAGAATAATATTAATATTTTGGGTTGTTTTTTACATAGCAGATGGGTTTTCTCAAAATCCATCGACGTCTTTGTCTACCCCTTCTTTTTGTTTTACCCCATCTAAATCAGAAAATACAGAATTATATTCCTCATCATTGCGCTTCACCAATGTAGCGGATTCTTATTGTCTCAAAATTTATGTTCATGTAATTCGAAGAAGCAACAGTACAGGAGGTCAAACAGTAAATGAAGTAGCTCAAGCACTAAATTTTCTAGATATAGATTTTAATCCACATGGTATTTATTTTCAGTGGGACGGGAATATTGACTATATAGATAATGATGG
>JAQWKY010000100.1 GCA_029247585.1 Flavobacteriales bacterium
TAAAATTCCTATGCTCTGGTACGGTGACGTTCTTAAAGACGATTATATAGGAAGCACACATCATCAAATGGGCTCTCATGTGGATATTTCTGCAACCGTTCTCAACCAGCTGAATGTAAATCACTCTGAATTTCAATGGAGTAGAGACCTGCTTAATACATCTGTAAAACCGGCTATTCCCTTCGCCTTCCACAGAGGCTATGGATTGATCAATAGAAAAGGATATTATGCGTTTTCTGAGGATTACCAGACTGTTTTTGAGCATCACTACAAAGATTCGCTCTCAGGAGATCAAATAAAAAAAGAGGCGGAATTGTACTTCCAAAGTGCCTTTCAGGATTATTTAGACTTGTAGTACGGATTCAAAAAACAACTTACAAGTATCGTTTTTGCCAAGATTGCTCCAAAGGCAACTCCCATGCGCTAGATAAATCATCTTTGGTCCCAATAAGGTTGTTGTAAACGATCGTTGATGCGTTTATTTCTCCCTGCTTTATCTTTGACTTGAACGCATCCAACGTACAGATAGAAACTTCTTCTGCCTGTTTATAAGCTATTGAGAAACGATCAAAAAAAGACACACCACATCTAGCTCCAAAGGTTTTAAATAACCCTGTAAAAGAGTCTATAGAACATCCTGAGGCCATTTGCTTAGTCTCATCAGCTGCTATGACAACAAAACAATCGTGCATCAAAACATGAGAGGCATACATTTGAGATCCGTGTGTAGACCATTTCTCTATGAAAGCCTTCAACTCGCCATCAATAGAAACTTGCATCTCTTTTGTCAATTTCTGATTCGATTGGAAAACCCAAACCCTACTCTTTGAAGACAATTCATCAAAATTCACCCACATACTATAAATCTTTTGCTTGAGCAATCATTTCGGCTAAATCCAAAACTTTCACCTGTTCCTCTTTTTCTTTATTCTTTACGCCATCCGTCATCATGGTATTGCAAAAAGGACAACCCGTAGCGATAATATCTGCTTTGGTTTCCAAAGCTTCTTCTGTGCGTTCAATATTTATGTCCTTATCTCCCCTTTCAGGTTCTTTGAACATTTGAGCTCCTCCCGCACCGCAACACAAGCCTTTGGACTTGCATCGCTTCATCTCAACGAGTTCCGCATCTAGATTTTGTATCAAAGTACGAGGAGCCTCATACACTTCATTCGCTCTTCCCAAATAGCAAGGGTCATGAAAGGTGATTTTTTTTCCTTTGTACACACCGCCTTCAATCTTCAAACGACCTTCGTCTACTAAAGCCTGAAGGAGTTGTGTGTGATGAACCACTTCATAATGTCCACCCAAATCTGGATATTCATTTTTAAGGGTATTGAAACAATGCGGACAGGTAGTTACGATTCGTTTTACCTCATAGGCATTCATTAGCTCAATATTTGCCATGGCCTGCATTTGATATAAAAACTCATTCCCAGCTCTTTTGGCTGGATCTCCACTACAAGACTCTTCCGTTCCAAGAACCGCGAACTTATAATTTAAGTGACTTAAAATTTTGACGAATGCTTTCGTAATTTTTTTTGCTCTTTCGTCAAAACTTCCTGCACAGCCCACCCAAAACAAAACATCTGGTTGTTCTCCTTTAGCCATCATCTCAGCCATGGTAGGAACCTGTATCTTTTTAGCATCTTCCATATCAGATTTCATCTTTCCATTTTAAACGATCCGCAGCTGGAAATTGCCATGGAGCACCATTATTCTCAACATTCGTAAACATCATATTCAATTCATTAGGCGCAGCAGATTCCTCCATCACCATATACCTCCTCATGTCTAAAATAATCGAAAGAGGATCAATATTAATCGGACAAGCATCTGTACATGCATTGCAAGTTGTACAAGCCCACAACTCCTCACGAGTGATGTAACCATCTAATAAGGTTTGGTCATCACCCTCGGTTTTAATTCCATCCAAACTGGCTCCATAGGCTTCAAGGCGATCACGAGTATCCATCATGATTTTCCTCGGAGAAAGGATTTTCCCCGTTTGATTGGCAGGACATTCTGAGGTACATCGTCCGCATTCGGTACATGAGTATGCATTCATCAACTGAACCCAATTTAAATCAGTAACATCTTTTGCCCCGAAACTTTGTGTATCATCGGATGTATCAGTATCAGAGGCCGCGTAGGGATCCGCATCAGGATCCATCATGAGTTTCACCTCTTGCGTTACAGAATCCATATTAGAAAAGGCACCTTTGGGCTTTAAATTGGAATAATACGTATTGGGGAATGCCAATACAATGTGCAAATGTTTTGAGTAAGGTAAATAGTTTAAAAAAGCTAAAATCCCCAAAATATGAAACCACCAGAAAAATCGCTCAAAAAAGTATACTTTAGATTCACTCATTCCTTCAAATACAAAAAGTAAAAAAGAACTCACCGGATAGGAACCTGCCTCAATGTAATACGCTGTACCTAATTTCTGCAAAGTCAAATCAGCACCTTGCATCAACAGAAAGGCCCCCATCAATAAGACCTCAAAAATCAAAATGAGATTGGCATCTGTTTTTGGCCAGCCCTCGACCTCTTTCATCACAAAACGCTTCAATTGAAGCCCATTTCTACGAATAAAAAAGAGAATACAAGCCACAAGAACAAGTAGGGCTAGGATTTCAAAAGAGGCTATTAAAAAATCATAGAACCCGCCCATGAATGAAAAAACGCGATGGGTACCAAAGAGGCCGTCTAAGATAATTTCTAGGACTTCAATATTGATAATGACAAATCCGACATAAACGATAACATGTAGAAAACCGGCTATAGGTTTAACCATCATCTTCGACTGCCCTAGAGCAACTCGAATCATCGTCTTCCATCGAGATGAGGCTTGGTCTGATCGATTCACATCTCGCCCCAAAAATATATTCCGCTTGATTTTGAGGACATTTCTTCGAAAAAAGAAGATGGCCAAAATTAGGGAGAGGGCAAAAATGAGATTCGATATTCCCATAAGCTCGTATTAATTTAATGTATCAGAGGGCACTGCACTTTCTT
>JAQWKY010000107.1 GCA_029247585.1 Flavobacteriales bacterium
ACGTCTTTTCACATTCCTTAAACGACTCTTTTTAAATTGAACTTTATAGAGGATGTATTTGGAAACTAAGCTATTAAATCTTATGTTTGTTAGTATAGGCTAATAAAATAATATAAAAAGAGTCGTTTAAGGAATGTGAAAAGACGTCAAACCTTTACCCGACAGCATCGTAGATATTTAAAACCGGTATTTACAGCCCAGCGTGTATTGTCTTCCCAAAACCGGATTTTGCTGCCAGATCACAAAGTCTTGATTTAATATATTCAGTGCTTCTAAATAAAAATGAATCTGTTTATCAAGCGAATAGGTCAAGTTCAGATTCAAATCAAATAGCTGCGGCAAATCTTCGATTTTCACCTGTTTGTCTTTATCATCAATACTAGGAGTCAAGACTTCACGACCTCCCATACATCTCATTGAAGAACGGAGAAACCATTGCGTATTGTATTGATATGCAATGTAGAAACCTAATTCCGTTTCAGGTATATAGGAAAGATGTTTGTCATAGCTTCGATAATCTCCTTTTAACCAAAAGTGAAGCTGATCGTTCCATTGGGCCTCAATTTCTGCATGAAGTTGAACGGAATTCAAACTCGTATAAGCAGGAGATATCCACAGATTACTACCTTCAGTAGGGTTTGAAATACGGATAAAATGCATGAATTGGTCATCTGTTTTTGCCGTAATAGAGAGTTGGTATGTAAGGCCTTCAAACAACTTAGCGTTCAAGCCCAACCTAGAAAAATAGTTCGTATTATCTTTAAGGTATTCACCGACCGAACTTCCGGAAGGTCCTAAAAGTTGTAGGTAAGGATTCTGTAGGTAAAGTTGACGCAAGGAACGCAATTCTCGATTTCCTCGAAGCTCAAAATAGCTGTACAAAGCTTTGTTAATCTGGTACTGAGCATTGAATTCTGGAAATAGCTTAAAGCTTCCATCCAATAGGTCGAATCCTAAAGCTAGGTTTACATCGAATACATCAATTTTTGTGTTGGTCTTAACTTTTGATTTCCAATGCAGCTTGTTAACATCATCTGATTTTTGAAAAGCAAATAAGTTGTCTAATCGCCATTTCAAGTTTTTAATTCGAATTCTATCGTGCTGTGTTTTTAAAGTAATCTTTCGCTCTGCAAAACTTCCATCGTACAAAAGTAGGTTTGCAGATGCATCAAAAAGGTCTGGAATGTAAAAGCGAGTGGTGTCGTTAAATTCTATGGACGAAGAAAAATCCAATGAGGTAAGTTGAATGTCACGATCTAAGGAATCAAATCTACTAAGGTTTTGAAAGGCGAAATCCGATTTTAAATGACCGATGTCAAAAGGATGTTTGTAAACAGCTCCCAATCTTAAATCACTGTATTTATCCGTTACGGGCATGCTATTAGAAAAAGCACCGTCGTAATTTAAATAGGCATGATAGACGTTCTTTGTGGTTCTACCATTACTGATATCCAAAGCTACATGCGGACTTAAAAAACTTCCAAACCCCAAGGTAGCATGTTGACGGTAAAGATTATCTAAATGAGGTCTATTTAACAATAAGGCATGCAAAGAATCTGTTTGCTGCTGAACTCTGAATTCTTCAAAACGAATTTGATAGCTTAATTTCTCCGATACTTTTGATGTGTCTACAAATACAGGCTGTGACTTGATTTTTGTGGCTTGCATTACCTTCGGTCGGAAATCTTTTACCACATCAATCACTTCTTGATTTAAATTTTCCTGCGCCTGAAGCGTTGAGATGCAAAAACAACAAAGAGCCAATTGTACAATCTTTTTCATGCTTTTATTCTTCTATAATTCGTAATGAATCTGTTGTGGAAATTGAGTCTGAAAGAATCAAAGTATCTAAACCTAAGCTTAAGTCCTGTTCTACTTTTTCTTTGGCG
This sequence comes from Flavobacteriales bacterium, assembly GCA_029247585.1. Taxonomy (GTDB): domain Bacteria; phylum Bacteroidota; class Bacteroidia; order Flavobacteriales; family UBA7430; genus UBA7430. The sequence continues at coordinate 1,890 of JAQWKY010000107.1, forward strand.
AGAATTTCAGCTTTTAAACGTTTTGCTGCCTTCAACACCTCAGCATCATCTATATTCAGTAATAGCTGATCTAAGGTGTGTGTGGCTTGAAATACGTCTTCTTCTTCCCAATAATTTTTAGCCAATATGATAAATGATTTCCCCAACCATTTCTTGTAGCGAGGCAATAGTCTTGATTGCTCAAAAATGAACTCTTTAGAACGCTCATAATCTCCTTCGTAAAAAGCTAGGTAGGCCAGATGATACATTGCCTCAGCTTTCAAATCTCCTTGGCTATTTTGCTCTATTACATGATATTTTTCAGCGGCTAAATCGCGATCTAAATCTAAAAATGCAGCGCGTGCAACAAAGGTGTTTAACTCTAATATGAGGCTTTCATCTACTCGGCCAGAATTTAATATTAGCTGAGCTTGCTCAATAGCATCTGCATATTCACCTTGACTGAAGTAGCAATCCATCAAGCCTTTCTTAGCAAGTAGTTGAGCTTCTACAGTTTCGGCTAAATCATCCAGTTGATGGTATTTTTCTAGAGCTTCATCATACATTTTTTTCTGCTGATAAAGTTTTGCCGTATGCTTCAATGCAATATGTGTGTACGGATTGTTATGATAGGTTACTACGACCTCAAAAGCGGCTAGTGCCTCATCGATTTTTTGTATTTCTAATGCAGATTCTCCATAATAATAATGTGCCGAGAGCTTAAATATACCCTCAGTGTAGGTATTGACATAGGATTCAAAACCTGTAAAAGCTTTCTTGAAATCCCCCTTCAAATAATGCAACTCCGCAGATTCATAGGCAGTAGAGTCAAGAGCTGAAGTACTTATGTTTACAAAGCTGAGCGTTTCAACCCAGTCTGCATAGGATTGAACATCACCCAAATCAACATAGACACTCCTCGCATTACTGATAGCTTCACGAGCTATCGTTGTAGCTGGGTATTCCGACACAATGGCTTTAAATTGTTCGATACTCTTGGAGTAGTCTTCAGCGTGGTATAAAACCAGACCTATCTTCATTTTTGCATCTGCTACATAAGCACTTTTTGGAAAATTGTCTCCAATTTTACGAAACATTTCTAGAGCTTTTTCGGAATTTTCCAGTTTGATGTAAGCTTCTCCCATACGATACCATGCATCATCAATATAGGTGGATTTGGCGTATTGCTCTTCGAATTTCAGAAGACTTTCTACCACTCGATCATACCTGCCCAACTGTTGGTATGCCAAAGCAATCTGATAAGCTGCATAATCTGCATCTACCCCCCAAAGTTCAACCGCTTTCTCGTAGGTTCTAATTGCTTTCGAATAGTTTTTAAGCATGTAGTTAGAATCACCAAGGCGGACGTATGTGTCATGCAATCTCATGTCATTTTCACCAGTATTGCCAACAAAAACCTCAAAGCCTTTTAAAGATTCTGTAAACTTCCATAATTTAAAATAAGCATAGGCTATATGATAGGAAGCAGATTGATACTCAGGCAGACTTGCAGCTGCTGGTGACTTTTGAAATTTTTGGTAAGACGTGATGCTCTTTTCAAATTCATTCAAGCGATCGTACGATTCGGCTTTCCAAAAATGTGATAAGGCTCCAAGGGTTTTATTGTGTTTGTGAACCAGTGCTTTATCGAAATGTAAAATGGCCTTTTGATAATGTCCATCATTGAACAGTTGTACGGCTCGATAGTACGAAACTTCTTGGTAAGCTTGCTGCAAACGAACACTAGACAAACCACTGCTTTCCATGGACTTTATGGCTCTGGAATAGTCCTTATGGGTTAAAAATGCATTGACCAAAAAGGAATAGGCTTCATCCAAATATTCAGATTCAGGAAAGTCATTGATGAAGTCTTGAAGAATCATCGTAGGGTCGGCATAAGGATAGCCTAACTCATAGCACAACTTGGCAAAATTAAAATGGGCATGTTCGGTAATGGCTGTGTTGAAATCAAAATGCGATGCCGACTCAAAAGCATTTTGTGCCGAACGCTTATCTCCCAATTTCAAATAACAGTCGGCCAAATGGTAGTAGGCATTTTGAGCCAAACTATCTTCCGCCTCCACAATTTTATTAAAGGTTGAACCCGCCAAAGAAAACTCCTCTGATCTGTAATAAGCCTGCCCTAAAAGGTAGTAGCCATAGTCGTCCAATTGGGCACCCGAACTCAAATACTTTTCACTGAAAAAATAAATCGATTGTTCGTAATCGCCAACCCGGTAATAAGCCTCGGCAAGGAGTTTATAAAGCTCACTAGATGGTGTATAAGTAGAGTCTACATAGCGCAAGCCAAAAGAAATAAGCTCCTCGTAGGCTTCTTGTTGCTGATGTATTTGAGCCACATAAAGAGGAATCTCATCCAAGTACATCTCTTGTTCTATCAACTCTAGGAAATGGTTTTTTGCAACTGTATAATTCTCATTGGTATAGGCGATATAACCAAAGTAGTATTTTGACGCACTATTGAATTCGGAATCTTTCGAAATTAGATCGTGAAAAAAGGATGCTGCAGCATTGGATTCATCTGTACTAAACAAACTGTAAGCATAGTTGAATTTATATTCATCTCGGTACTTTTTATCCAATTGAGTTGGGTCAATGGTTTTGTAATAAGCAACAGCATTCGGATAGTCTCTTTTTTGATAGTAATAATCAGCTAAGTTTCTTGAAGCTTCATAAAACAAATTACTGTTGGGATAGGTCGCCAGAAATCGCTCCATTAGAGGTATGGCATCGCGATAAAAAAGCTGCATAGCAGAACGACTCTTGTAATAATTTGTTTGAATCGCAAGCAGACTATGGAGATCATTAAACTCATTCTCCAGGGCAGTAAAACACTGATAAGCAGTAGCATAAGAAGCGGAGTTATAATGCTGAAGGGCCCTTTGGTATGCTTCCATAAAAGGATCTACCCGATCTTGTTGTGCGCTTGACGTTTGACTTGAAAAAATAACCAGAAAAAGGCCTATCAATAATAATCTCATTGCATATAATTTAAGCACTAAATTTAATAAAACTATTGCATGTGAATACTCAGAAAAAACGAACTTATGAACGATAAAACGTTAATTGAAACACAGGAGTTCCAAAACATAGAATTGAAGGCTCAGTTCTCAGTCATTACTGACCTAAAGAAACCATAAATTCGCCCTACTACGATACTAAAAACTTTGTTCCTGTTCCGAAATAGTTAACTTTGGGTTTTCAAAAAAACAATGGATTTAGCTTGGTACTTCTACCCTCTTTTTTTTCTTGCTGGTGCACTGGCAGGGTTCATTAATACGCTTGCCGGAAACGGCTCGGTATTTACCCTAAGTTTATTACTCTTTACGGGTATGCCTGCAGGCTTAGCTAACGGAACCAATCGACTGGGAGCTCTTGTTCAATGTATCGTAAGTATATTTACATTTCGCAATACCGATAAATTTAAGCCTTTATTAAAAAGTAGCTTAGGCTTAATGGTTCCAGCAATTATCGGTGCTGTTTTGGGAGCTACTTCTGCCCTGCAAATATCAGATGAAATACTCACCAAAGTCATCGGTTACTTGATGATCGTTATGCTTAGTATTGTCCTGCTGAAACCAAAACGTTGGCTGATTGAAACAGCAAGTCGAGAAGACAATAAATCACTACTCAATTACATCATTTTCTTTGGTATTGGCTGGTATGCAGGTTTCATTCAAATGGGAATGGGTGTTTTGTTTTTGGCCGCCTTAGTGCTGGTTTCAAAATACAGTTTAATCGATGCTAATTTCATAAAAATCATCATCAGTTTTACTTTATTCATCCCAGCACTGCTGATTTACATGTACAACGATCAAGTGGATTGGAAGCCTGCAATAGCTTTGTCTATTGGACAAGGTTTAGGCGCCTGGATTGCAACTAAGTTTGCCCTGGAAAATAAAAATGCTACGCTGTGGGTGAGACGCATTCTCATTCTAATGATTTCGCTTGCCATCGTAAAATTATTTAATCTTTACACCTATTTCATTTAACATGAATAAAGACTGGTTTGTAGATTGGTTCAACACCTCTTATTATCACACGCTTTACCAACATAGAGATGAAGGTGAAGCTTGTCGATTTATCGATAATTTATGCGTTCATCTTAAGATAAAAGAGAAAGCGAAAATTATAGACCTAGCCTGCGGAAAAGGGAGGCATGCCATGCATCTCGCTAAAAAAGGCTTCCAAACCACTGGTGTAGATTTGGCCGCAGAAAGCATCCGAATTGCCCAAGTAAATGCTTTGAACAACAGAGTTGAAAACGCTCACTTTGACATTCACGACATTCGCGAAACCTATATCGAAAAAGGGTTCGACTATGTATTTAATCTTTTTACCAGCTTTGGTTATTTTGAAAAAACAGAAGAAAATTTAAAAGTTTTAGCCGCTGCTTCGGGCAATTTAAATCGTCAAGGTGTTTTTGTTTTGGATTATCTTAATGTTCAAAAGACCATCCCGAACCTCATCCCACAAGAGAGCAAAAACCTGGATGGAATTCAGTTTGACATCCAAAGACAATACAACGGCAAACACATCATTAAAGACATTGTTGTTCACGATCAAAGTGAAACACATCATTTCCAAGAAAGAGTGGCGGCATTTGACAGAAAAACACTCGAAAAGATGGTCTCTAAGGTCAATCTAAAAATTGTAGATGTGTTTGGGGATTATGATTTGAATCAATTTGATACCGATAAATCAGATCGTTTAATTCTTGTCATGAGAATTAAAAACTAAAATATACTGCCCCATAAGCCAAGAGTCGTTCACAAAAAACTAAATTCTTCTTATATTTGCCTTCGCTAAAAAAAGTTAGATGACGTATCTTGTATTAATCGCCTCCGTAGTTGTTGGTGTTCTCTTGGTCCAATTTGTAAAAGATTTAAAAGGCAATGCCATTAAATTGTTGTTGGCCTTCTCAGGAGCTTATCTATTTGCCATATCTATTTTTCACCTCTTACCCGAAATCTATACTGGCGATGGAAAAAGAATTGGTTTGTTTGTGATCGCTGGTTTCATTCTGCAAATCGTATTGGAATTTTTCTCCAAAGGTATTGAACACGGGCACAGCCATTTGCATAGTAAGGCAGTTCCTATTTCTATGTTGATAAGTTTGGCCATTCACGCATACCTAGAGGGGATGCCTCTAGGCGGTGTTGATCATCATGGGCATTCACACGCACATTTTGAAGATTCACTTCTCACAGGAATTGCACTTCACAAAATACCAGTAACCATTGTTTTGATGAGCCTTTTTGCTCAAGCAGGATTCTCTAGAGCAAAATCTTTTGTGTATATCGGCATCTTTGCCTTTATGGCTCCTCTTGGAACCCTATCGGGTAATCTTATGCATGAATTAGGTCATTACCACAGAGAGATTATGGCCATTGTTACGGGTATTTTCTTACACATCTCAACAACCATTTTGTTTGAGAGTTCAGAAGGTCATAAATTCAACATTCAAAAATTTGTAGTTATTACTGTTGGAAGTCTACTCGCTTGGTTCGTTTAAACTTAATCTGTAACAACAAACTTCTTTGTTGTTTCAGTCTCTTGGGTACGAAGACTACAATAATATACACCTGGGCTCAAGTTCTTTAGATCTAAAAGCTCTGTACCAACGGTGTAATTCATTCTTACGAAGCGGGAAACTTCGAGCCCATTAGAATTAACTATTCTAACATGAACAGTTTGTGGATGACCCAAAGAAATATTTACATGTAAATAACCCTCCGAAGGATTTGGATAGAGATTCAATCCTATCGTATCAAGCACACCTACGTGGAGAGAAGGATTTATGGTAAATTGATAATCGATTTGCTGACCAAAATCATCAGGAAATGTTTTCAACAAAACACCTTCCAGATTCCTAATTTGTAGCATACCTGCTGCTGAGTAAGACTCTCCAGAATACCAATACTCGTTAATACCATCTTGCTTGAGATCTTTAAAAAATAAGGCATAACACCCAGGGGTTAATCGCAGTGTGTCGTGATACCAAGTGTTGGATTCCGAGAAGGAAGAATCATCAAAAACAAGTTCACCAACACCATTGTAAACCTGTAAAGAACTTTCACTAGCCCTGTTGGTTGGGCCGAAGCTGTTCTGTGTTTTAAATGAAACTATGAAATCACTAGGCAAAACCTCAGGAAGGTCAAAATCTGTACTCAATGTATTATTGAATAAATACTCATCTCCATTATGAATAATATTAACCACAAACTCAGAGGCATCATTTAAATCCTTCCAATTGGGCTCAGGTAATTCAACCAATGCTGATTCGAGAAATTCCAATTCTCCAGTCCAATCAAAAATGGATAACTCCCCCCCTTTTAACCCATATTGTATTCTTGCAGAAGAGACTTTCTCTGAACCACGATTACGAATTTCAATAAGTGGACCCGCACATATGGGGTTCATCCTCTTCCATTTGTCTTTACGAGTAGGTTTTAGGATGTCTGTAATTTCAAGATCTTTCTCAAAACTGATGGAACCGTAGGAAAATAAGGTGTTAGATACGATAAATGTTCCGGTGTCTTCTCCGGTATTTTGATAGGGTTCCACACTGTAATCTAAGGAATAAGATAAGTCTGTATTCACGAATTCTGTAAGCTCATTTACCTTTAAATCGACTGCAGAACCCGGACACCAACCCGCACGATCAAATGCCCATGTCCCACCTTGAGGGAAAATAGGGTTCATACCACAATCTTTCCACACACTCCATTGATTAACTACCTGATTATCAATACTTAAAAAATGATTTTTAGGAGTCCATTCGCAACAGTTTTCGGGACCCGCATGCTTGTGAC
>JAQWKY010000041.1 GCA_029247585.1 Flavobacteriales bacterium
ATTACCAGTGTTGATGTATCCTATATGGTAAACGAAGAGGTTGGTTACATCAAAGTAAATCGCTTTTCTGGAACTACTGATCAAGAGTTTATTAGCGCCTTAAATCAACTGAAAATATCGGGAATGAATAAACTGATTCTCGATTTAAGATCGAATCCTGGAGGCTACCTTTCAGCAGCTATAAACATGGCTGATGAATTTCTTCCAAATGGGAAGCTTATTGTTTATACAGAGGGTAATGCTAGAAGTAAACGAGTTTATGAATCTACACATCAAGGACAACTTCAAAAAGAATCACTTGTTGTATTGATTGATGAAGGCTCGGCTTCTGCTAGCGAAATTGTTGCTGGAGCCATTCAAGATCACGATAGAGGGTTTATTGTGGGTCGAAGGAGTTTTGGGAAGGGTTTGGTGCAAGAACAAAGCCAAATGAGTGATGGGTCTGCTTTTAGATTAACTACGGCTCGATATTTTACGCCTTCAGGAAGGTCCATACAAAAACCTTATTCTGATGATGCAGAGGAATACAATCAAGAAGCATCTGAACGTTATAAGAGTGGAGAATTATACTATGAGGACAGCGTTAAAGTCTCTGATTCATTAAAATATTTCACAGATAAAGGCCGCGTAGTTTATGGAGGTGGAGGAATCTATCCTGATTATTTCATTCCCATGGATTCTGCAGGCAGATCTGATTGGTTGTTTGATTTGTTGGCTGAAAATAGTATAAATACTTATGCCTTTGATTATGTAGAGTCTCAAAGGGATGAGCTCAAGAGATACAAAACCCCTTCTGAATTTCAAGATGAATTTTTGATTGAGGAAAGGGTGTTTAAGGAATTTGTTGATGCTGCTAAAGTAAAAGGGATTGATGGATCAAAATCTGAAATAGAAAATTCTAAACCTTGGGTAACAAGAAGAATAAAGGCTCTTATAGCACGTCAGGTGTGGAGTGATGAAGGGTTTTACAGAGCAATCAATGAGGACGATGTTATGATGAATAAGGCCTTGGAGCTTTTCGATTCGAATAATAGGGATTTCTCCGATAAATAGAGCTATTGTTTTATAAGTAGAATGGATTTCTGTTGGGTATTTTGTTACATTGGTCTTTTATAAAAAAGACGAAATGAATAAAATCATCTATGCATTTTCTATGTTGTTTTTAGTTGCGTGTAATTCCAAAAAGGATTTGCGTATTGATTTACATAGTTTCTCTGAACCTCATCATGTAATTACAACCCACCTGGATTTAAATGTCGAAGTTGACTTTGAGAATGAATGTATTTCTGGTGAAGCTAGATATCACATTGAAAATAAAACAGGCCACAAGCAACTTATACTGGACTCTCATGGCTTGCAGATTCATAAGGTTACAAGTAAAGATAAAAACCGCAATTATTTTTTAGGAGAGAAAGATTCGATATTGGGTCAACCACTCATTATAGAACTGGATAAGGAAGATGATGAAATTTCTGTTTTTTATCGGAGTGCACCAAACTCAAAGGCATTACAATGGTTAAGTCCTGAGCAAACAGCCGGTAAAAGACATCCATTTTTATTTACTCAGTCACAAGCTATTTTAGCGCGATCTTGGCTGCCCTGCCAAGATTCTCCTGGAGTAAGATTCACCTATGAAGCACAGGTGAAAGTTCCAAATGATTTATTGGCAGTGATGAGTGCTGAAAACCCTAGAGAGAAAAATGTGGATGGGGTTTACACATTTAAAATGGAGCAAGCGATTCCTGCTTATTTAATGGCTTTGGGTGTGGGGAATCTTGAGTTTCGTGAGTTGGGGGCAAGTACTGGCGTTTATGCTGAGCCTGCTCTCATTGAAAAATCTGTTTATGAGTTTGCAGAGACTGAGAATATGTTGAGAATTGCAGAAGAAATATATGGAGCATATGCTTGGGACCGTTTTGACATCCTCGTTTTACCGCCGAGTTTCCCATACGGTGGTATGGAGAACCCTCGTCTAACCTTCGTCACTCCTACAATTTTAGCCGGTGATCGATCCTTAACTTCTCTTATTGCTCATGAGTTGGCACACTCATGGTCGGGAAACCTAGTAACTAACAAGACCTGGAATGACTTTTGGCTCAATGAAGGATTTACGGTTTACTTTGAGCGACGGATTATGGAGCGACTAGAAGGTATAGCCTATTCAGACATGCTTTCGCTATTGGGTAGACAAGATTTAGATCATACCATAGAAACTATCGGTCATTCACATTCAGACACGCATCTTAAGTTGGACTTGTCAGGAAGAGATCCCGTCGAGGCGCTAACAGATGTTGCCTATGAAAAAGGCTTCTTTTTACTTCGCTTGATTGAACAAACAATTGGAAGGAAACAATTTGACTTTTTCTTAAAAAAGTATTTTTCTGAAAATGCTTTCCAAGTGATGGACACAGAAAGTTTTGTGTCTTACATCAATAATCATTTACTTAATGAACAGCCTAAATTAAAAGAGAAAATTCGTTTGGAAGATTGGGTCTATGGTCCTGGGATTCCCGAAAATTGCCCCACGATTAAATCTGATAAATTTAAAGCCGTAGATCAGGCTATTCAGTCTTTTGAAAGAGGTTATTCACTTGCTAATCTGGATTGTAAGCACTGGTCTTCACATGAGTGGTTACATTTCTTAAGGCACTTACCAAGGAATCTAACAGGAAAGGATTTGAAGAAGCTAGATGTTGCTTTTAATTTCTCAAAAAGTGGGAATTCCGAAATATTAAATGCATGGTTTTTACGATCTATACCAGTAGGTTATAAAGCCGCAGAAAAACCCTTAGAGCAGTTTTTGATGACTGTTGGTCGCAGAAAGTTCTTGAAACCACTGTATGAAGCACTCTACTTAAAGAATCCCACCAAAGCAAGGCGTATTTATAAAAATGCAAGAGGAAATTACCATTCCGTGTCTCGGGAGACTTTGGATGAATTGATTCTATAGAATTTTTAGTTTACTAGTGCAAAATATCCATTCTGTACGCATCTAATTTAATGAAGATGAAAAGTAAAATACTAAAGCCCCATAATGAAGATCCTCCGTAGCTAAAGAATGGAAGTGGAATTCCAATTACGGGTACGATTCCAATCGTCATTCCAATATTTATAAAGAAGTGGCAAAAAAGAATACTTGCTACGCCGTATCCGAAAACTCTACTGAAAGTTGATCTTTGTCTTTCTGCCAAATGAATGAGTCGAAAAAGAAGAAGCAAGAACAATCCGATAGTAAGTAGTGAACCCAAAAACCCCCATTCCTCACCTATCGTACAGAATATGAAATCGGTACTTTGTTCTGGAACAAAATTAAATTTTGTTTGTGTACCCTCTAAAAATCCTTTTCCTGAGAATCCACCTGAACCAATGGCAATTTTTGATTGGTGTAAATTATAACCAGCTCCGTGAATATCATCTATCTTACCTAAGATAAGATCAATCCTGTTTTTTTGGTGTGGTCTCAATACTTCAGTGTATAAATAACCTACCGATTGAATAAAACCAATGGCAAAAACTAATGAGAGTATAGCAGGTTTTAGGGATTTTCGATTCTTTTTAAGTAGAATCCCAAAGATTACACAAATCGTCGAAACAATAATCGTAGCAACTTGAACTTTAAAAGTTAAAGTCAGTAAAAATAGAGCAATAGCCAACCCTATCAGAACAAGGTAGACGCCAGAAATCCCCTCTCTGAATAATACAAGAAAGAGTGATGCAAACACTATGGCTGAGCCTGCGTCAGGTTGAAGCATGATGAAAAATATAGGTGTTACAATAATAGCTAGTGCCTTAATCTTTGTGCTAAACCTATCAAGATTGATGTTTAAAGTACTTAAATATTTGCTGAGAGCTAAGAGTGTTCCAATTTTAGCAAATTCAGAGGGTTGCATGCTAAAGTTGCCAATAGCATACCAAGATTTTGCCCCCCCAATTTCTTTTCCTACGAAGAGTACACCAAGAAGTAAAATGATAATTAATGCATAGATTAAATACGAAAAAGTTGTGTAGAACTTTCCATCGATAATCAAGATAAGTAAAACCCAAACAAAGGAGGACCCAATCCAAAAGAGTTGTTTCCCAGGCTCTGTTGACATTGAAATGAGGTCATGGGTTCCTTCTCCGTAGTTTGCAGCATAGATGTTTAGCCATCCATAAAAAAGCATGATTAGGTAGATTGTTACCAATGGCCAGTCTATGTTTGTAAATAAGCTCTTATTATTTCTCATCTTCTTTCGAGATTAGATTCTCACTAAGAATAAACTCTTCAAGTTTTGTATTACTGATTTGATTTGTCAAATATTTCTCAATGACAAGGCCTGCAATCGGAGCCGCCCAGGTAGACCCCCAACCTGCATTTTCCACGTAAACGGCTAGGGCAATTTGAGGATTATCTTTGGGGGCAAAGGCAATAAAAATAGAGTGATCATCTCCATGTGGGTTTTCTGCTGTCCCTGTTTTCCCACAAATTTCTATGTCTTTAATTCGAGCACCCCTGGCTGTTCCATATCTACTCGTGTAGGTTTCTCCCATTCCACGAATCACCGTTTTAAAGTGTTTTTTATCTACTGAAGTGTACTTTGGAATCGTGTAGGTACTGTCCGACAAAGTCTCTCCATTAATTTTACGAACGATATGAGGTGTGTAATAATGTCCTTGATTGGCGATGGTAGCACACATATTTGCCATTTGAATGGGCGATACCACAAGTGCATCCTGCCCTATTGAAAGAGAGATTACAGTAGGAGCTTTCCATCTTCTTTTACCGTACTGATGATTGTAGAAGTCCACATCAGGCACCCTACCTTTTCTACCTGTATATAAATCATTATTTAAGAAGTTACCAAGGCCGAAACTTAAGATATGTTCCCTCCATCTGTTGTAACCCACTTCTGTGTTAGGGTACTTTTCTATGATTCGTCTGAACGTATAGCAATAGTAAGCGTTACAAGACTGTGCTATCGATTTAGTAAGGTTTAAAGGGGAAGCGTGAGGGTGACACCCTATCTTTAATTTAGGGCTAAAACGCCAACCTTCTTCACACGGAAATTTGGTTCCAGAATAAATAACATCTTCCTGTAATCCAACCAGAGCATTTAGTAATTTAAATGTAGATCCGGGAGGATATTCCGCTAACAAACTCCGGTCAAATAAAGGCATATTCTCATCCTTATACATTCGGTTGAAGTTTGGTGAGCGTGAGCGCCCTACCAATAAATTGGGGTCGTAATAGGGGCTGCTTACTAAGGATAATATCTCGCCTGTGGAAGGTTCCAGTGCTACAATACTCCCTTTTTTATTTTTCATCAGTTTCTCTGCATATTGTTGCAGTTCAATGTCTATACTAAGCTCAATGTCTCGACCATTTACAGCGAGACTATCGTATTTACCTTTTTGAAAACTACCTTTAGACCTATTGTATACGTCACGAATGAGGTACTGAACACCCTTAGTGCCACGTAATTCTTTTTCGTAAGAATTTTCAACACCTGTCATTCCAAAATTGTCATTCTTTTTGTAGTGCGTGTTTTTTTTAAGTACATAGTCGGGAACTTGACTGACGTACCCCAAAACATGAGCCGCAGATTTATGAGGATACTCACGCATAGTTCGTTCCTGAAGGTAAAAACCTGGAAATTCGTAGAGACGTTCTTGCAGCTGAGCTGCAGTTTGTTTGGAAATTTCTTTTAAGAATATTGAGGCGCGATGACTTGAATAGCGTTTAGCCTTTGCAAACTGTTTGTTGAAATAAGCTTTATCTATTTCAATAAGATCGCAGAGATTTAGGGTGTCTATTGCCTCTACCTGTCGTGGGGTAACCATTAGGTCATAGGCTCTCTGGTTACTCACCAATAACTCTCCATTTCTATCGTAAATATAACCTCGCTCTGGATAGACCGTTACTGCCTTGATGACATTATTATTGGCAGATAATTTGTAGGATGGATCTAAAATTTGGATTCTGAATAGTGTGATGAGTAAGAGTAATGTACTTACCCCAAATAGGAAATAAAAAAAAACTCGTCGATTGCTGTGCTTATTTCTACTCATTTATTTGTGCGAATTTGAGCGAACAGACTCAATCAGTAGAATGATTAGTAAACTTATCACTGTGCTTGTAAGAGCACGAACGAAAGTATCAATGAATTCATTCAGCCTAAAAGCCTCTATATAAAACAGTGTAAAGTGATGAAGTATACATAAGATACCCGAGTATGTGAAAAATCTAGCAAATCGTAACTGTCTGATTCCAATGGTCTCCAAGTCTTCACCTCCTTTAACCGATACTAAGGATAGTACGGTTGGTCGAACATAAGCCATAAAGACAGAAGCAGCAGCATGAATTCCGTAACTGTTTTCGAAAACATCTACAGTAAATCCGGTTAAAAAAGCCAAGCTTAAAACCAATGCTTTTGGCATTTTAGGAGGAAGTAACATGATGAATAAAATATAAATGTATGGATTCAGATACCCACTTATTTGTACGTTATTCAAAACAATGACTTGTAGTCCTATTAGAATGAAAAAGCGCTTTATGTGAAGAAAAGCTTTAGTCATTTTCTTTGAGTTTAGATTCTAGCTCCAACCTTTCCTTGCCATGTAGGTTTTTTATTACGTAGACATAATCGATATTGCTATAATCGACACTTAAGTCAATTTCTATTTTATAAAAATTTTCGCTGTCGTCTCTTTCAAATCTGTTTACAGTTCCCAATAAAATTCCTTCAGGGAAAATACTTGAAAAACTATTTGTTGTTAAGGTGTCGCCTATAGATACGTCTACATATTTTTCTACAGAGCGTAATTGTGCAAAATGATGCGATTTCCCATCCCATACGATTTCGCCAAAATGATTTGATTTTGTAAAACGCGAGCTGATTACCGCGTGTTTGTTTAACACACTCATCACGGTGGCGTAATTATCGGTTACATCACGGACAATACCTACAACGCCTTCATTAACACATACACCCATTCCTTTTTCAATACCATTTAACCTGCCTTTGTTAAGGGTTAGGTAATTGTTTCGTTTGTTGTAGGAGCTTTTGATGACTTTAGCAGAAATGTACTGATGTGGTAAAGCATTGTTTTTTTTGTGAGAAATAGGTGAAGTTGAAATGCGGTTTCTCAACTGAGCATTTTCTTCAGCCAATAAGTGATTTATCTTTTTCAGAGAAAAGTAATCAACGGAATTTTCAAAATACTCTAAAACCTTGCCTGACCATGCTTGAGCAGAACTAGCGAAACGTGATCCTTGGTAGTGATGACTTTGAATTAATATCCCGAAAGCGACAATCTCTAGAAGAATAAACACGAAAAAAACGTGATGTCTGTAGAGAAATGCAAATAAGTTGCGCATGTGTTATCGGGTATTCTATTTCATTAAGAAACTGAACGATTCAACATTTTTCAGTGCAATACCTGTACCTCGAACCACAGCCCTAAGAGGGTCTTCGGCTACATATACAGGTAACTCTGTTTTTTTTGAAATACGATTGTCTAATCCTCTAAGCATAGATCCTCCACCGGCTAAATAGATTCCTGTGTTGTAGATGTCCGCTGCTAATTCAGGAGGAGTCATTGCTAAGGCTTGCATCACAGCATCTTCTACTTGAATGATGGATTTATTGAGTGCTTTTGCAATTTCGCCACTTGATACGGTTATTTGTTTTGGTTTACCCGTCATCAAATCACGCCCTTGAACGGGGTAGTCTTCTGGTGGGTTATCAAGCTCTTCTGTTGCAGAACCGACATGTATTTTAATTTTTTCAGCCGTACGCTCACCTACATAAAGGTTGTGCTGGGTTCTCATGTAGTACACGATGTCGCTTGTAAATACGTCACCAGCAACCTTGATGGATTTGTCGCAGACAATCCCTCCCAAAGCAAGAACAGCAATTTCGGTTGTCCCTCCACCGATGTCAATAATCATATTCCCTTTTGGTTCAAGAACATCTATTCCAATACCAATAGCTGCTGCCATTGGTTCGTGAATTAGGTAAACTTCTTTTGCGCCAATTTGTTCTGCTGAATCCTTCACGGCTCTTTCTTCTACCTGAGTAATTCCAGAAGGGATGCAAATAACCATTCTTAGAGATGGTGAGAAAAATTTATTGCGAAGATTTGGAATGGTTCTAACCAATTCTCGAATCATTTGTTCAGAAGCTCCGAAGTCGGCTATAACTCCATCTTTAAGAGGTCGAATGGTTTTGATTCCTTCATGAGACTTTCCATGCATTTGTTGTGCTCTTTTCCCAACCGCAATAATCTTTTCAGATTTACGATCGATGGCAACAATAGATGGTTGATCTACAACAACTTTATCGTTATGGATAATCAGCGTGTTTGCAGTTCCCAAATCAATGGCAATGTCTTGTGTCATGAAGTCTAACAATCCCATGAGCTCTTTGGATTTAATGTATTAGTAAAATCTACAACAAACACTTTTAAATGGTGTTGGTTGGAAAATATTCAGTTTTAATGTTTGAAGTGTCTTGTTCCTGTAAATACCATAGCCATGTTGTGGTCATTGCAATAATCAATTGACAATTGATCTTTGATAGATCCA
Source organism: Flavobacteriales bacterium (assembly GCA_029247585.1). GTDB lineage: Bacteria > Bacteroidota > Bacteroidia > Flavobacteriales > UBA7430 > UBA7430. The sequence goes on from JAQWKY010000041.1 coordinate 8,567, forward strand.
CCCGGTTGAATAACCGCTTTTATACCTTCGTTGTTGGCCAATTCCACACAGTCTGGGAATGGGAAGAAGGCATCAGAAGCCATAACGGCGCCATTAAGGTCGAAGCCAAATGCTTTTGCTTTAACAACAGCTTGTTTTAAGGCGTCTACGCGTGACGTTTGACCGACACCACTGGATAGAAGCTGTTTGTTTTTAGCAAAAATGATGGTATTCGATTTTGTATTTTTACAAAGCTTGGATGCGAAGGCTAAATCTATTTTTTGTTCTTCTGTAGCCAATACGTTACAGACATCTTTCATGTCTGTTATTGTATCTGTTTTCGAATCCTTGTCTTGCTCTAAGACACCATTCAGGATAGTGCGAACCGTTTTACTTGGTAACTCCACCTCTTTTTGTACAAGAACGACGCGATTTTTCTTTGTTTTTAATAATTCCAAAGCAGCCTCGTCGTAAGCTGGTGCGATAATCACTTCGAAGAACAATTTATGAATTTCTTCGGCGGTTTCAGCGTTAACTTTTTTATTAGTTATCAACACTCCACCAAAAGCTGAAACAGGGTCAGCAGCAAGAGCATCTTTCCAGGCATCAATTAAATTTTCTCTGGAGGCAAGACCACATGCATTATTGTGTTTCAGAATGGCAAATGTTGTGTCATTGAATTCAGCCATTAGGTTAACAGCAGCATCAACGTCTAGCAGATTGTTGTAGGACAATTCTTTACCATTAAGTTGGTCAAACATATCGTCAAGCTTGCCATAAAACCGGCCTTCTTGATGAGGGTTTTCACCATACCGAAGCGTTTTAGACTCTTGAACACTCTGTTTTAGGGATTGAATAGACCCATCGTTAAAGTAGTTAAATATCGCTGTATCGTAGTGTGATGAGATGTTAAACGCCTTGCTTGCAAAAGTCTTTCTTTGTTCTAATGAAGTTGCACCTTCTTGTGCTTGTAAGATTTCAAGGGTCTCTTGATAGTCCTCTCTTGAGGGAACGATTAAGGTGTCTCTAAAATTCTTCGCAGCTGCACGAATTAAAGAGATTCCACCGATATCAATTTTTTCGATGATGTCTTGTTCAGCTGCACCCGAAGCAACCGTGTCCTCAAATGGGTACAAGTCGACAATAATCAAATCAATCTCAGGGATGTTGTATTGTTGCAACTGCTCTAAATCACCCGATTCGTGTCTACGTGCTAAAATTCCACCAAAAACGTGAGGATGTAGTGTTTTTACTCGGCCACCTAAAATAGAGGGAAAGCTCGTTAAGTTTTCAACGGGTACTACAGGTACACCTGCGTCTTCGATAAATTTTTGTGTTCCACCGGTGGAGTAAATGGTTACATCTAAGCGATTTAACTCTTTAATAATCGGTTCTAGTCGGTCTTTATGGAAAACCGAAATAAGGGCGTTTTGAATTTTTTTCAAAGCTTTAATTTTGAGATGCTTAATACTTTAGCAAAAGTAGAAATTCAAGTGAAATAATATCGTTTATATACGCTCAAATTTTAAATTTATTTACACAATTTACGGGAACTCTTATGGGGTCGATACCTCGAGGGTTCAAGTTTTGAATCAGAGTATTTAGAAGGATGTGCAGACATAAATTTTTATCTTTACCAGACAGTTGTAATTATGAGCCCAATAAAAATAGTTCAAGAAAGTTTCCGTTTTGCATTACAGGCATTGTTTGGTAATAAATTACGTGCCTTTTTATCTCTTTTGGGAGTAAGTATTGGCGTATTTGCAATCATATCAGTGTTTGCCTTAGTGGACTCTTTAGAACGAAATATTCGAAACAGCTTAGATTCTCTAGGTGAGAATGTTGTTTTTGTAATGAAGTGGCCTTGGGCTTCTGGTCAAGATTATCCCTGGTGGAAATATTATCAAAGACCACTTCCACAATTAAAGGAGTTGTCTATTTTGGAAAGTCGTTTGGAATTGGCTGAAGCAATAACTTTTGTTGCAAGAGCTTCAGAAAAAACTGCCAAATATGAAGAGAATGATGTTCAGGGTGTTGGCATTTCAGCCGTATCTCATGCGTATCAGGATGTTTATGATTTCGACTTATCAAGGGGGCGGTATTTCACGACATTAGAATCCAATACTGGAAAGCCGGTTGCCATGATTGGTGCAAATATTGCCGAAAAGCTATTTGAATCCGATAATCCACTTGGGAAACACATCAAATTTATGGGGCAGAGGGCAGTTGTTGTTGGCGTTTTTTCAAAGGTCGGAGATCATTTAATCGGAAATAGTGATGACGATAATATCGTTATACCCGTTCAGTTTGCACGAAGTTTCATGCGTTTAAATAGCGAAACAAGCAAGCCTTTATTTTCTGTTAAAGCGAAATTAGGGATTACAAATGATCAGTTGAAAGAAGATCTTGTCAGAGTTATGCGATCAATCAGAAGATTGCCTCCAAAAGCGGATGATAATTTCGCTTTGAATGAAACCAGTATGCTCTCAGAAGGTGTGGATGGTCTTTTTCGAGTTATCGATTTGGCAGGACTTGTTATAGGTGGGTTCTCCTTGTTGGTTGGAGGTTTTGGGATTGCAAATATTATGTTCGTCTCCGTTAAGGAGAGGACGACAATCATTGGGATCCAGAAATCTTTAGGCGCACGTAATCGATTTATCCTAATACAGTTTTTGTTTGAAGCGATTGTTTTGAGTGTAATTGGAGGTTTTTTTGGGTTATTCCTCGTGTATTTGGGAACATTAATAGCAAATGCATCTCTAGATTTTGAGCTGATATTGTCCTTAAAAAATATCCTGTTGGGCTTTTTTGTTTCTGTATTTATTGGGCTTGTTTCAGGTGCTATTCCGGCCTATTCAGCCGCTCGACTAGATCCTGTAGAGGCCATTCGATCTGGCCAGTAGCTAATTTACAAAGTTTATTGAGGAATCAAACGAGCTATGTATTTTCCAATAATGTCAAATTCTAGATTAACTCGATCTCCTTTTTTTAGGTCTTTAAAACAGGTGTTTTCGTAGGTGTAAGGGATGATGCAAACTGAGAATGCATTTTCTTTGGAGTTTACGACTGTAAGACTGGTCCCGTTGACACATATTGAACCTTTTTCTACGGTAACCTCGGAGGGTGATTTTCTTTCGTAGGAGAAGTGAAAAACCCAAGAACCGTCTTCAGTCTCAATATGTGTACATTTCGCTGTCGTATCTACGTGCCCTTGTACAATATGACCGTCTAGTCTGGCTCCTAATTTCATGCAGCGCTCTAAATTAACGATGTCGCCTATTTGTAAATCGCAGAGATTTGTTTTCTCAAGGGTTTCTTGAATTGCGGTTACTGTGTATTCATTTTCGTTGATAGATACAACGGTAAGGCACACCCCGTTGTGCGCAACACTTTGATCTATTTTGAGTTCTGGTGTCAGTGAGGCCTCGATGGTAATGTGTAGGTTGCCTCCTTCAGGAGTCATCTCTTTTACTTTCCCCAATTGCTCAATAATTCCTGTAAACATAACTCAGTTCGTTGATTAGTAGTTAATCACTTGATCTTCCATGACCTCTGGCAAATCTCTGTATTCGTATTGTTGATTTCTTAGTTGAGGGTTAAATCCAGCCTCACGAATGGCTTCTTGCATGCTTGATGCCGTGAATCTATGTGGTGCTCCAGCGGCAGAAACTACATTTTCTTCAATCATGATTGAACCAAAATCATTGGCTCCGGCATGAAGACACATTTGACCTACTGCTTTCCCCACTGTCAACCAAGAGGCTTGAATGTTTTTAACGTTTGGGAGCATGATCCTTGACAGGGCAACCATACGAATGTATTCATCGGCATCTACATTGTTAGAGACTCCTCTGATGCGTTTTAGTAGGGTTCCGTCATCCTGAAAAGGCCAAGGGATAAAAGCGAGAAACCCATTTGCATCTTCTGGCTTTTCAGACTGCACTTGCCTAATTTTAACCAAATGTTCGAAGCGCTCCAAAGGAGTTTCAACATGACCAAACATCATAGTTGCGGAAGTGGTAAGGTTCAATTTGTGAGCTTCACGCATAACATCAAGCCACTCTTGTGCTCCGCATTTTCCTTTAGAAATCATTCGACGAACTCTGTCGTCGAGAATTTCAGCGCCTGCACCGGGAAGACTGTCTAATCCAGCTTCCATGAGATTTTTTAAAACTTCTTTGTGACTCAGCTGATCAATTTTACTGATGTGTGCAATTTCTGGGGGTCCAAGCGCATGAAGTTTGATGTTAGGAAACCTCTTTTTTATTCCTCGGAACAAATCGCAGTAAAACGCTAAACCTAAATCCGGATGATGACCTCCTTGAAGCAGAAGTTGTTCGCCCCCATATCGGATGGTTTCTTCAATTTTAACGGTATATTCGTCAAGAGTTGTTGTGTATGCTTCCTTATGACCCGGAACTCTGAAGAAGTTGCAGAACTTGCAGTTGGCAATACATACGTTGGTTGTATTTGCATTTCGATCTATAATCCAAGTGACTTTATTTCCTGGAACTTGCTTCTTTCTCAAAGTATTCGCTACAAATATTAAATCTGTGGTGGCAGCGTTTTCAAAAAGAAATAATCCTTCTTCAGCACTCAGTTTGTCAAATTTTAATGCCCGATCTAATAGCTTCCCTGTCTCCATTAAAATACCTATTTTTACGCTACAAAATTAACGAAAAAATGCACAGCATTATCCATAAAGCTGATGAGTCTTCTTTAAATGGGCATTTAATCATTTTAGGAAGCCTAAATTCAGATTGGTCTAAGTTCGATTTGAGCGCAAATGAATTGGCATTTATAAAACTCAAACTCGAAAATGGTCAGAAATCCATTGAGATAAATCAGTACTCTAGGTATGTGTTTATTGAGTGTTTTGAGAATAATGACGAACAGTTTATTTTGTTTGAAGATGCTCGAAAACGCGGTGCATCGATTACTCGGAAATGCAACCAGGCAGCTGTTGATGATATATCGATTATTGATGTAACGGAAAGTTGTCTTTCCATCTATGTTGCTGAAGGAATGGCTTTAGCGAACTATCAGTTTTTAAAGTATTTTACAGAATCTGAATCAAAACAAAACGCTTTAAAGACCATTAATATTGATAACGAAGATGCCGTGATTCGGAATCTTAATGCAGTCATTGCAGGTACCTTGCATGCGCGTGATTTTGTAAACGAACCTTTATCTTATTTAACAGCGCTTCAGTTTTCAGAGGATATTCTTACGCTTGGAGAAGCCACTGGATTTGAAGTGGATGTTCTTCATAAAAAACAAATCGAAGCGCTAAATATGGGAGGCTTACTCGCTGTAAATAAAGGAGCTTTGGAGCCGCCAACGTTCAATGTGCTGACCTACAATCCCGATGCATCTAAAAATTCAAAACCGATTGTTCTTGTAGGAAAAGGGATTGTATATGATACTGGGGGGCTGAGTTTAAAACCCACACTGAACTCCATGGATATGATGAAGTGTGACCTGGGTGGTGCGGCTTCTGTAGTAGGCATTTTGTGCGCTATAGCTAAGGCAGAGATTCCTGTTCATGTAGTTGGATTGATTCCTGCCACTGAAAATCGACCTGGGTTAAGCGCTTATGCTCCGGGTGATGTTATACAAATGATGGATGGCACCTCTGTTGAGGTTTTAAACACGGACGCGGAAGGGCGCTTGGTTATGGCTGATGCCCTGACTTATGCAAAGAAATACAATCCGGAACTGGTTGTTGATTTTGCTACTTTAACGGGGGCGGCAGTTCGGGCAATTGGCAAATACGGTATTGTCGCTATGGGGACTGTAGGTTCGGAAGTTGAAAATGAATTACTTAAAAGTGGGAAAGCCACCTATGAAAGATTGGCTGCTATGCCTTTTTGGGATGAGTATGCGGAACTATTAAAGTCTGATATAGCCGATTTAAAAAATTTAGGTCCTGCTGAGGCAGGGCAGATTACAGCAGGTAAGTTTTTGGAGCATTTTACAGATTACCCATGGATGCACTTTGATATAGCTGGCCCCGCTTTTCTTTCTCATGATGATCATTATCGTCTCAAAGGAGGGACGGGTGTAGGAGTGCGAATGATGTTTGATTTTTTATTGAAGAAAAGTACGATTAGTGCTCGTGATGGTTCTAATTGAGTAACGATTCCAACAAATTAAGAAGTAGAGTATGAGAAATGAAATGAAATCAAAAAAGGTACGCTTAGGAATTTCTGTTGGAGATGTCAATGGAATCGGATTGGAGGTTGTTATGAAAGCATTTTCTGACAGTCGTATTTTTGATTTATGTACCCCCGTCGTTTATGCCTCCTCGAGTTATGCCATGGCTTATCAAAAAGAAGTTGGAATAAAAAATTTCAGATTCAACTTTGTAAAACCTGATGCGAAAATTGCCTCTAACAGAGCGAATTTGATTAATTGTTGGGATGAAGAAGTAAATCTATCTGTAGGTGAAGAAACTAAGGATGGGGGCACCTATGCTTTGAAGTCATTATCGGCTGCTGTTGAAGCTTTAAAGAAAGGAGAGGTGGATGCATTGGTTACTGCACCTATTAATAAGCATAACATTCAATCCGAAGAATTCAATTTCCCCGGACATACGGAGTATCTAGCTAAAGAGTTTGATGGAGGTGATGCGCTCATGTTTATGGTTGCCGACTCCCTTCGCATTGGTGTTGTTACCGGACATATTTCCATTGCTGAAGTGGCATCGGCGATTTCAGAAGAAAAGATTTTGAAGAAAGTAGCACAAATGGAGATGTCCTTAAAGCGCGATTTTAAGATACGTAAGCCGAAAATTGCCGTATTGGGATTAAATCCACATAGTGGTGATAAAGGAGTTATCGGTAAGGAGGATGAAGAAGTTGTAGCACCTGCAATTAAGAAGGCATTTGATGAGGGGAAATTAGTTTACGGCCCTTATTCTGCGGATAGTTTTTTTGCCTCCGACACCTTTCTGCAGTTTGATGCGGTATTAGCGATGTATCATGATCAGGGCTTAATTCCTTTTAAGACCATGTCCTTCAATAGAGGCGTTAACTTTACGGCTGGTTTGTCGGTTGTTAGAACTTCACCCGATCACGGGACGGCTTATGACTTGGCGGGGAAGAATGAAGCTCAAGAATCTTCATTTAGAGAGGCTGTTTACACTGCCTGTAAGGTTTTTAAAAATAGGATGGAGTATGCATTATTGAATCAAAATCCTTTAAAAACTCAGCCGGTTGTTAGTAAAAAATGGCAAACGAAGTCGAAAAAATCTTAGGGACTCTTTTTTTAGCTAAATAGCTGCGGATGGATTAGTTTAAATAACGAAAAATATTTCTATCTTTGCAGACCCAAAAACTATTAGGAATGGATGCGTTATCTGACTTCATTATACCCATTGTAGGGCTTAAGCTAGGAGATCACCCGTATCAGTTTCAGGTTGATGGTAAGTTCTTTGAAGAATTTGACAATACTGAATTGGAAGATGGAGCACTTGATGTTGACTTAGTTTTAACAAAAAGACCCAATTTGATGGAGTTGGTATTTCGTGTTAAGGGCCAAATTGAGAGTCTTTGTGATCGATGTGGTGGATCGTTAAAATTACCACTTCAGCATGAGGAAATGAGGATTGTAAAGTTCTCCCAAGAAGATTTTAACAACACAGATGAAATACTCGTACTGGGAAACGATGACTACGAAATTGATGTTTCGCACATGATTTACGAAACCATCGCCCTGGGTTTGCCTTCTCGAAGATCTCATGATGAATCCTTAAATGGACAGTCCTGTGACCAAGATGTATTGGATAAATTATCAGAGTACCAAGAAAAAGAAGAAAGAGAAGATGTTGATGATCGTTGGTCGGCATTAAAAAAATTATTAACGAATAAAGAATAGCTTAACATGGCACATCCTAAACGAAAGATATCGAAACAAAGACGTGACAAGAGAAGAACACACTACAAAGCAGAGGCTCCAACTGTATCTGTATGCTCAACAACAGGTGAAGCTCACTTGTACCACAGAGCCTACTGGCACGAAGGGAAGATGTACTACAAAGGTAATGTAGTTATTGAGTAGTATCTTCAGCAAGATAATTAATCGCTGTGAGTGATTTTTCATATTGTTTTATATCACGTACAAAGAAATTGTGTAGATTTAAACCCTGCTTATGAGGTTTAAATCTACATTTTTAGTTTAAAAGAAATGCGAATAGGACTTGACGTTATGGGGGGGGACTTTGCGCCTTCTGCCACTATAAAAGGTGCTTTGCTAGCTCTGCAGGAATTGCCAAAAAGTTCCCGTATTGTTCTGATTGGTGACGAATCATTGATTAGAGAAGCGCTTGAAAAGGAAAATGCTATCAGCGACTGTTTTGATGTCGTTCATGCTCCGGATGTCATAGGTATGGGAGAGCATCCCACAAAAGCATTCTTAAAGAAACCAAGCTCATCCATTTCAGTGGGCTTTCATCATCTGAAAAACGAATCTATAGACGGTTTTGCTAGTGCTGGTAATTCCGGCGCCATGTTAGTAGGTTCCTATTACACCATCAAATCTATTCCGGGAGTCATTAGACCTTCATTAACCAGTATTCTTCCAAAAGAACAAGGAGGAGTCGGATTAATTCTAGATGTTGGTATTAATGCTGATTGTAAGCCCGATGTTTTAAATCAATTTGCTATTTTAGGCTCCTTATACGTAGAGCATGTGTATGGAGTAAAAAATCCAAAAGTAGCACTGCTGAATATAGGAGAAGAAGAGGGTAAAGGAAATTTATTGTGTCAGTCAGCTTACAATTTGATGAAGGATTCAGATGAATTCAATTTTGTAGGAAACGTTGAAGGTCGCGATTTGTTTAACGACCGTGCTGATGTGATTGTTTGTGATGGTTTTACGGGCAATATTGTTCTTAAGCAGGCCGAGGCTTTCTACGGACTAACAAAAAAAAGAGGATTAAAAGACGAATACTTTGATCGTTTTAACTACGAAAACTATGGAGGGACTCCGATTTTAGGAGTTAATGGAACCGTTGTGGTGGGCCATGGGATTTCAAATGATAAGGCAATCAAAAATATGCTTTTGCATACAGCAGAAGTCATACAAGCAAAATTATCTGAAAAAATTAAACAAGCCTTTCAAGAATGAGTAAAATAACAGCAGCAATTACAGGAATTCATGGTTGGGTGCCTGAATACAAACTGACGAATGAGGAGCTATCCACAATGGTGGATACTAATGATGAGTGGATTACGAGCCGTACTGGAATTAAAGAAAGAAGAATTCTTAAGGGTGAAGGTTTAGGTTCCTCAGATCTAGGAGCTAAAGCTGTTGAGGGCTTGTTGAAAAAGAAGAATATCAAAGCGGAGGAAATAGATTTGATCATCTGTGCAACAGCAACTCCCGACATGATTTTTCCATCTACAGCATGTATCATAGCAGACAAAGTGGGAGCGAAAAATGCTTTTGCTTATGATTTGATGGCTGCTTGTTCTGGTTTTTTGTTTTCTTTGTCAACGGCTTCAAAGTATATTGAATCGGGTACGTACAAAAAAATCATTGTTGTAGGTGCTGATAAAATGTCCTCAATCATTGATTACGAAGAAAGAACGACATGTGTTATATTTGGAGACGGAGCAGGAGCAGTTTTGCTTGAGCCGAATGAAGAAGGATTGGGAATACAAGATGCCATCTTAAAAAGTGATGGGTCAGGAAGAGATTACTTGCATATGAAAGCAGGAGGATCTTTAAAACCTTCTTCTCATGAAACGGTTGATGCAAAAGAACATTATATATACCAAGACGGTAAAACGGTATTTAAGTTTGCGGTAACAAATATGGCAGACGTGTCTGCTGAAATTATGGAACGCAATCAACTTACGGGTGATGATATCGCTTGGTTGGTTCCTCATCAGGCCAACAAACGTATTATTGATGCAACGGCAAATCGTATGGGCGTTGGAACAGAAAAAGTGATGTTAAACATTCAAAAGTTTGGGAATACAACAAACGGAACCATTCCATTGTGTTTATGGGAATGGGAGGATAAATTAAAGAAAGGTGATAATCTCGTATTGGCTGCATTTGGTGGTGGCTTTACATGGGGTTCTATTTACCTTAAATGGGCATACTAACAAAAACAAAAAGTAACATTAATCATTGTTATGGCATTAGATATCAAAGAAATTCAAGAACTTATTAAGTTCGTAGCAAAGTCAGGTGTTTCTGAAGTAGATTTGGAAATGGGAGAAATGAAAATTTCAATCAAAACACCACCTAAAAAAGGTAGAGGTCAGGTAGAAACTTTAGTACAGCAAATTCCAGTAGCAGCAGCACCTGCGATGGCCCCTGTAGCCGTTCAGGCAGCTCCAGCTCCAGTACCTGCTGCGCCCGCTGAGGCATCTGAAGCACCGGCAGCCACTCCTGCCGATGATGAATCCAACTACATTACGATCAAATCGCCAATGATAGGGACCTTTTACAGAAAACCATCTCCAGACAAAGATGCCTTTGTAAGTATTGGAGACGAGGTATCTAGCGGTAGTGTTGTTTGCGTTGTTGAGGCCATGAAATTATTTAACGAAATTGAGTCAGAGGTGTCTGGTAAAATCGTGAAAGTATTGGTGGAAGATATGAGTCCTGTAGAGTACGATCAACCATTATTTTTAGTGGATCCATCCTAATTTCTCAAAACATAACTTATGAAAATGTTTAAGAAGATTTTGGTAGCCAATCGCGGTGAAATTGCACTTCGTGTTATTCGAACTGTAAGAGAGATGGGCATCAAGACGGTAGCAGTCTACTCTTCTGCAGATGCAGACAGTTTGCACGTTAAATTTGCAGATGAGGCCGTATGTATCGGACCTGCAAGCAGTACGGATTCCTACCTAAAAATACCTAATATTATTGCTGCTGCTGAGATAACGAATGCAGATGCAATACATCCTGGCTATGGATTTTTGGCTGAAAATTCTAATTTTTCAAAAATCTGCGAAGAAAATAATTTAAAGTTTATTGGAGCCTCTCCTGAAATGATTGATGGTATGGGTGACAAGGCAAATGCCAAGGCAACCATGAAGGCTGCAGGTGTACCAACCATCCCAGGCTCGGAAGGAATTCTAGAGACTTATGAAGAGGCTGAGAAGCTTGCTATTGAAATTGGTTTCCCTGTTATGCTTAAAGCTACGGCAGGTGGAGGTGGAAAAGGAATGCGTGCTGTTTTTGAATTGGAGAAATTCCAAGCGGCATGGGATTCTGCTCGTCAAGAGTCCGCTGCTGCTTTTGGGAACGATGGAATGTATATGGAAAAGTTGATTTTAGAACCTCGTCATATAGAAATCCAAATCATAGGTGATTCCAGAGGAAAAGCCTGTCACTTATCTGAGAGAGATTGTTCCGTACAGAGAAGACATCAAAAGCTTACTGAAGAAGCTCCATCTCCCTTTATGACGGATGAATTAAGACAGCGTATGGGTGAGGCAGCGGTAAAAGCTGCAGAAGCCGTAAAATATGAGGGTGCGGGAACTGTAGAGTTCTTGGTAGACAAGGATCGAAATTTCTATTTCATGGAAATGAATACGCGTATTCAAGTTGAACATCCTGTGACGGAAGAGGTAATTAATTTCGATTTAATTGCAGAGCAAATAAAAGTGGCTGCAGGAATCCCGATTACGGGAAAAAACTACGAGCCAACGCTTCATGCGATAGAGTGTAGAATCAACGCGGAGGATCCTTCGAATGACTTTAGACCTTGTCCTGGGAAAATCACAACCTATCATGCTCCCGGTGGACATGGCGTACGCGTAGACACGCATGTTTATGCCGGTTATGTGATTCCGCCTTACTACGATTCGATGATAGCGAAACTCATTGTTGTTGCTCAAACTCGTGAAGAAGCTATAGAAAAGATGAAAAGGGCATTGAGTGAGTTTACCATTGAAGGAGTAAAGACAACCATACCATTCCATTTGCAATTAATGGATAATGAAGATTATAGGTCTGGTAATTATACCACGAAATTTATGGAAGATTTCGAGTTCAAAAATTAAGACATACGTTACAAAAAGAAAAAATCCAATGGACTTAAGTTCATTGGATTTTTTCTTTTTGTAAATGATTCTGAAAGGCGAATTAAATAGCCAATTTCATACTGCTTTTAATCTCTTCGATTTTGGTTTTAATGCCTTCTGGGTCAAATCCACAATCTTTATGCAGTTGCTTTTGGGGGCCATGCTCTATAAACTCATCAGGAATTCCCAACCTGTAGACACAGGCACTGTATAGATGGTCAGACATGAATTCTAAAACAGATGAACCTATTCCACCTGAGATGCATCCATCTTCAAGTGTGATGATGTGATTGTAGTTGGAGAACACTTCATGCAGCATATCACGGTCTAGAGGCTTTGCAAATCTTAAATCGTAATGCGCAATGTGAAATCCTTCTTTATCGTAGTCATTGCATACTTCATTAGCATAATTACCCACATGTCCAAATGATAATATGGCGATGTCTTTTCCGTCTCTTAATTTTCTTCCTCGACCTATTTCAATAGATTTAAAATCAGTTTTCCATTCCGGCATGACGCCTTTACCTCTAGGGTATCTTATGCTGAATGGCCCGTGATTTTTTTCTTGAGCGGTAAACATTAAGTTCCTCAACTCTTCTTCATTCATGGGTGCAGAAACGATCATGTTGGGAATGCATTTGAAATAGGCAATGTCATATGCTCCGTGATGTGTAGGTCCGTCTTCACCAACCAAGCCTGCTCGATCCAAGCAAAAAATGACACTTAAATTTTGAATGGCTACATCGTGAACTACCTGATCAAAAGACCTCTGCATGAATGTAGAGTAGATATTACAAAAGGGAGTAAGGCCTTGTGTGGCCATACCGGCAGAAAAAGTAACGGCATGTTGTTCGGCAATTCCCACATCGAATGTACGGTCGGGCATGACCTCCATCATATATTTGAGCGATGAGCCCGTAGGCATGGCGGGTGTGACACCAACAATTTTTTCATTCTTTTCAGCAAGTTCAATAATGGTATGGCCAAACACATCTTGATATTTTGGGGCTTCAGCTTTCGATTTTGTTACCTGGAAGATTTTACCGGTGTCTTTGTTGAACACTCCGGGTGCATGCCATTTGGTGGTGTCTCCATCTTCTGCAGGTTGGTAGCCTTTACCTTTTTTGGTGATGCAGTGTAATATTTTTGGGCCGGGGATGTCTTTGAGGTCTTCAAGAATTTTCACTAAATGCTCTACGTCATGCCCGTCTACAGGACCAAAATATCTAAAGTTCAGAGACTCAAAATAATTGCTTTGCTCAAGCATTGACGATTTGATCGCATTTTCAACTTTCTTGACCACCGCTTGCGCATTGGGTCCAAACTTGCTGAATTTACCGAGTAAATCCCACACCTCATCTTTAATCTTATTGTAGGTATGTGAGGTGGTGATGTCTGTTAAATATTCTTTTAAAGCGCCAACATTGGGGTCAATAGACATACAGTTGTCATTGAGTACAACGAGTAAGTTGGAATCGCTTGTTCCCGCGTGATTGAGGGCCTCAAAAGCTTGACCTCCCGTTAGGGCTCCATCGCCAATAACAGCAATGTGCTGTTTGTTGTTTTCTCCTTTTAATTTTGATGCAATTGACATCCCAAGTGCAGCACCAATGGACGTAGATGAATGCCCTACTCCAAAAGCATCGTACTTGCTTTCATCAATTTTAGGAAAGCCACTGATTCCTTTGTATTTTCTGTTGGTTTCAAATGCGTCTCTTCTTCCCGTTAGGATTTTATGCCCGTAGGCTTGGTGTCCTACATCCCATACCAATGGGTCGGAAGGTGTGTTAAACACGTAGTGAAGAGCTATGGTTAATTCTACCACTCCTAGACTTGCGCCAAATGACCGCCGTGAACCGATACTATGCTGACAATAAATTGGCGAAGTTCTTCAGATAATAGGAGTAATTGAGCACTGTCGAGCTTTTTCAAATCGCTTGGCGATTCAATTTTGTTAAGTATTGGATAGGCTTCTTTCGACAATGATATAAATTTCAGTTCTAGCTACAAAGGTACTAAAGAATCACTATAATGTCTTGATAGATTAAAGATTTTAGTCATCAATCAGGGGTGAAAAAAATGAAAAGAGTATCTTTGAGTAATACAATAATAATTTTACAATAAAGATATTAAATGCCATTCCTAAAATATGATTCAAAAAACCCTACTTCCCCTCATTTGATGGATACATGTGCCTTGTTCCGTTGAAAAAAATTAAATTTGCTCAATCAATTTAGGATACTTTAGAAGAAATGAAGAGGACAGAAATAAAACAAGCCTTGGTTCAAGAGGTGGGTTCAGATTTGGTAAACCTTAAAGGCTGGGTAAGAACGAAGCGCGGGAGTAAGAATGTTAGCTTTATAGCATTGAATGATGGTTCTACCATCAATAACATTCAAGTCGTTGCTGAAAACAATATCTCGGAGGATGTTCTTAAGTGCATCCATACAGGCGCAAGTATATCTGTGGTTGGAACACTCGTTCAGTCACAAGGTAGTGACCAAGCTACAGAGCTTTTAGCTACATCAATTGAGGTTTTAGGTGAAGCAAATCCAGACGATTACCCCTTACAGCCCAAGAAACATTCCTTAGAGTTTTTAAGAGAGAACGCACACTTGAGATTTAGAACCAATACGTTTGGTGCCATCTTTAGAATTCGACATGCGATGACCTTTGCCATTCATAACTTCTTTAATGAACGAGGATTTTCGAATGTACACACCCCTATAATTACCGGTTCGGATTGTGAAGGAGCTGGAGAAATGTTTGCGGTAAGTACCTTGAATAAAGTCAACACACCACTCACTGATGAGGGGGATGTAGATTACGCTCAAGACTTTTTTGGTAAAG
>JAQWKY010000043.1 GCA_029247585.1 Flavobacteriales bacterium
CGTTTTCTGACGCTCAGCAAGGGGCTGCTGTCGGTTGGATTAGTTCGGGAGAATGGATGGAATATACCGTCAATGTGACAACTTCTGGGATTTACAATCTGAACTTCAATTATGCCTCTGGAAACCCCAATGGAGGAGGACCTTTCCATTTAGAAACTTATGATTCTCGAATAAGCCCTGATGTTTCTATGTCGAGTACAGGAAGCTGGGATAGCTGGAGTACCAAACAAGTAAATCAAATTACCTTAAATCAAGGAATACAAGTAATACGGGTAGCCATTAGCGGAGGGGAATTTAACCTTGGTAAAATGGTATTTACTCTGGCAGAAGCGACCTCGGGCACAAACAACTCCCCTATTGTTTCCATGACTTCACCAAGCTCAGGAAGTGTCATTTTGTTAGGGTCCACCCAAACACTTTCAGCCTCTGCATCTGATCCTGGTGGAAGCATCGCTTTAGTAGAATTTTTTGATGGAGATGTTAAAATTGGTGAAGACAGTACAGCTCCCTACCAAATTAATTGGCAGCCATCTGCAATAAAGAACTATACCATTAAGGCCATTGCAACCGATAATGAAAATAACAAAAGTAGCTCTTCAAGTGTCAATATTATCGTAAATAATGAAACCTCTTGCGTAGTGACATCATCCGAAGCACAACAAGGTTCTTTTTCTGAGGGTTATTCGGTGAATTTTGAAACGATTGAAAATATAGTCCTTGTTACTTTTGAATTGTTAGACTCAGATAAAGAAGGGATTGTCACCTATTTATGGAAGGAATCTCCATTTTCAGAACAACAAATGGAACCCATTTCCAATACTAAGTTTTCTGTATCTCTAACGGATCAAAATATTGACGAAAATCTGAGTTATGCCTGCAAATTTGCCTTTGCAGGTGGTTTGGCCGTGACAAAATATTTCAGCTATACCGTCGGAACAGATTTCTGTAGTGAAGATGATGAAGTCGGCATCATTTCAATCAGTACTCCAAACAACGAATCCTCATTCACTGAAGGAGAAGGAATTACAATAAGTGCATCTATTGAAGGTTTTACTGAAACCATTTCTCGAGTGGAATTCTTTAATGGATCGTCAAAAATTGGAGAAGATACAACAGAACCCTATGAAATGAATTGGGTTCCAACCCAAGCTGATGTCTATGAAATAAAAGCTTTGGCTATTAGTAACGAAAACAACACAACACCCTCTCAAACCATTAGCATTACCATCACAGAAGAAGAGAATGATGATGAAGTCGCAACCAATGAGCAATGTCATAAAACAGCCAATGAAGCTAGTGTAGGCTCATTTACTGAAGGTTATACGGTTCATTTTGAAACTATTGATCAGGATGTGATTGTTGATTTTGAACTATTGGATTCAGATAAGGTGGGGGTCGTTGCCTATTTATGGCAAGAATCACCCTTTGCAGAACAAGAAATGGAGCGCATCTCCGACGCTAAATTTTCTGCAACTATTGCAGGTCAGGAAAATGGAAATGTTCTGAGTTACGCCTGTAAATTTGCCTTTGCAGGTGGTTTGGCAGTCACCAAATACATTAGTTATGAAGTGGGTACTGAGTTCTGCGAACAACCCTGCGATGGAAATCAAGGAGTCCTTCCGAATTCTCAAACGCTCAATCTTCCCTCAGGTTGGTCGATGTTTTCGACATACATCATTCCTTCAGATACAGATATTTCAAAAGTTATAGCGCCACTGGTCCAAAACAATCAAATCATCATAGTAAAAAACAACAGCGGAATGGCGTATCTACCCGAATGGAATTTCAATGCCATCGGAGATTTAAGCCCTAAACAAGGATACCTCATCAAAACTTCCGAAGCCTGTGCTCTGGGATTATCGGGGAACTACGCTGTACCAGAAGACCACCCCATTTCTTTGACTGCCGGATGGAACACCATTGGCTACCTTCCAACAGAACCTAAGGATGCTGAGTCGGTATTTAGTGAGTTAATCACAGCGAGCAACTTGGTTATTGCAAAAGATTTTAATGGAAATGCTTTGTTACCGGAATGGAGTTTTAATGCCATTGGTGATATGCAAGCTGGCCAAGGCTATCAATTGAAAGTTAACGAAGCAAGTTCTTTAGTCTATGACTCCAGT
Source organism: Flavobacteriales bacterium (assembly GCA_029247585.1). Lineage (GTDB taxonomy): Bacteria > Bacteroidota > Bacteroidia > Flavobacteriales > UBA7430 > UBA7430. The sequence continues at coordinate 2,124 of JAQWKY010000043.1, forward strand.
GATCCTTGCGAATAGGGACTGTGCTTTTTGGGGGAACTACTGATTTTGAATGCTCCGAAAAGTCAAATTTATTAGAAGTTTAACGGTTTTCTTAGTCTTTGGGTGCGATGTTGCGAATGATGCTGTAAACTCCCTCGCACGACGAAAAGGCTCCCCTCCTTTATGGGAATTTATGCTTAACTCAAACTACGTCTCTAAATCGGTTTTAATTTTAACAAGTGTGGGAGTCCAATCACGAGTATGAAAGGTGTTTTTAAAAATGAATACGTTTTTCCTGTATCGCCATAAAAAGCCATGCATCTTGGGAACTTAATCTCTCTATCAAACCTATTCATCTTTTCTTGAGTCCAGGTAATACCTTCTATAAAATTACTGAAGTACCTGTCCGCAAAATCAGTACCGTAAAACTTAGGGACGTAAATACACTCCCCATCGGTAATCTGGTGTATTATTGGCTTCATCAAAAGCCACAGGTTTTATCATTTACAAAGGTAAAACGAATCACTCACCAAAACGAATGGCGTGCTTTTGACCACTCAAACTAGCGTAGCGCTCCAAGACTTTGAAACACAAATAATCTTCCATGTCTTTATTTTGAAATTGCTTGACGTATGCATTTGCATTCTTGATGATTTCTTGAGCCTCACTCATATGTTCTGAATAATAGCGTATTTGTTGTTCTAGATTCCTAAAATCATCATCTATTTCCACATAATGAACACCCGGTTCTAAAGTTCCTTCCATAAACCAAGTTTCGTATTTGGGCTTTGGCATCATGCATAGAGAGTTTGAGGACATGACCCACTTTAAATTAGTAGCAACGTCATTACCCTCTGGGCAAAAAATAAACTTGTATTGCAATTGTTGCTTAACACTCAAATATTCTTTTTGCCAGGAATCTCTTTCTGCGGGCTTATTGGTCTGACCAACATCACAAAGAGGATGGTTCCAATATTTCTTCACAAAATCTCTTCTAAGAGATTTGTATGCCCCACCTCGCCATACCAATACATCTTTCTTTTCTGAGAATTCAAAAGGGTCGTCTACCCACTTAAAATGACGGTATTTATTCAATTTAAACAAGATGGAATTACGGTTATCTCCACTAATGGGTCTAGCTTTAAACAGGGTGGGGTAATCGTTTACATGTGTTTCGTCTCCGAAATGATAAGCCAACTTAACATGGGAATTGAAATAATGAAGAAACTCTTTAAGATCTAGGTAATAGCCAGAGCCTTTGGTTCTTTTAAAGTCTTTAATGAGTGGTGTGTTTTCCGGTATTTCAAAAGTGCCTTTTCTCTTGAAGTAATAATTCAAGCGTGAATTAATAATGCTAGTATCAAGGTATTGCTCTAATGTTCTTAGACGATTGAATTTCAGACGAAAAAAACTTTTTGGCAATGTATTATAAGTAAAGTTCTTAACGTAGTAGGGGAGGTTTTTCATGACACAAAAATACGAAATATAGAGAATTTATAGGAGTAAGCCATTTGCTATTTACTTTCCAATGGCATTAAAAATCACAAACTCTTTGATTTTCATTACGAAAAAAACCGAAAGCTCTAATCTGTTTAATTTTCATACTTTAGTGCTGATGAATATTTGGGGTAAAACCTTTTCTTCAACTCATTCCTTCAGCTCAAGACCGCGATTCAAAACAGTTGGATTCGATGGTCATAATTCACAAAAGAATAGATGTGCAACTCTCACTAAAAAATAAACATTTACATCTTGTTATAGACCATCCCGGAGAAAACTATTGTGGCTCCAGATTTGATTGGACGGGAAAAATCGTAGACTTAAAATTTCAAAACATCCCCATACTAACTCGTGAAAAACCTGCTGCTGAAAATGAACATCTATTTGGGAGAGGCCTTTACAATGAATTTGGAATCGATTCGGCATTGGGTTTTGAAGAAACCGAAATGGGTGGATGGTTTCACAAAATTGGCATTGGATTACTAAAAAAAGTAAGTCGCTCTTATGATTTCAACAAAACCTACGAAATCAAACCCGCCCTGTTCTCTGTATTGCATGAGAAAGACAAACTAATCATTTGTTGTACCTCAGAATCATTAAACGGCTACGCATATCGTTTGAAAAAAGAAATCGAACTATTAGAAAATAGATTCTCCATAAACTACACACTAGACAATACCGGAGAAAAAAAAATCCTAACCCGAGAATACAACCACAACTTTATCGGCATTAATGAAGATTCTATAGGGAAAAACATGGTTTTGAAATTCCCCTTTCAGATGAACTCTGAAGGATTTGAAGAAGTCGTTAATCCCGGAAATAAAGTCAAAATCAATACATCAGAACTGAAATTTAAAGAAACCCCCAAAGAACCTTTCTTTTTCAGCAAGCTATCGGGCAACAAGGTCGTGGACGCACAGTGGGAATTGCATGATTTAAATTCAAAAATCGGGATTCGAGAAACGGGAAATTTCCAAACTCAAAGCATCAATGTATGGGGCTCTAAGCATGTTATAAGTCCAGAGTTGTTTATTGAACTTCAAATTCCACCAGGCCATTCCAAGAAATGGTCTCGGACTTATGAAGTTTTTACCTTGTAATCCGCCGAGGTATTTAATTCAAATTTACTGTGCGTTGTCTTTAATTTCCTGAACAACTTCAGGGTTTAACAGCGTACTGGTATCTCCAAGATTTTCCGCATCATTAGAGGCGATCTTTCTAAGAATTCTACGCATTATTTTTCCTGATCTTGTTTTTGGAAGTCCCGAGCAAAATTGAATTTTATCCAACTTAGCAATCGGACCTATCTTACCCCGAATCAACTGATTGACTTGCTGATAAAGCACTTTATCATCCTCCGAGTTTACGGGTGATTTAACCGTTAAAAATCCATACAATGCATTTCCTTTAATGGCATCGGGGAAACCTACAATGGCACTCTCAGCAATTAAAGGGTGTTCATTGATGCAATCCTCAATGGGAGCAGTACCTAGATTGTGTCCCGAAACCAAAATGATGTCGTCTACCCTACCTGTAATGCGATAATAGCCCTTTTCGTTTCTGATGGCACCGTCACCGGTAAAGTAGCTGTTTTCAAATTTTGAAAAATACGTGTCTTTGTATCGCTGATGATCTCCCCATATGGTTCTGGCAATGGATGGCCATGGAAAACGAATACATAAATTTCCTTCTGTTTTGTCTGCTTCGATGACCTCACCATCGGCATTCACCAATACAGGTTGTATGCCGGGAAGTGGAAGTGTGGCAAAAGTAGGAATTGGTTTGACAGCCGTAGGAATAGGAGCAATCATGATGGAACCGGTTTCAGTCTGCCACCAGGTGTCTACCACAGGACATTTTTCATCACCAATATTTTTATGGTACCAATGCCAAGCTTCCTCATTGATAGGCTCACCCACTGTTCCCAATAATTTGAGAGAACTCAAATCGTATTTGGTGACGTGACTTATATCTTCCTTTGCCATGGCACGAATCGCCGTTGGAGCGGTGTAAAATTGATTCACCTGATGTTTTTGTATGATTTCCCAAAACCTTCCCCAATCTGGGTAAGAGGGCACACCTTCAAACATGAGTGTTGTCGCTCCATTCAATAAGGGGCCGTAAACAATATAACTATGACCAGTAATCCATCCGATATCTGCAGTACACCAGTAGACATCCTCTTCCTCATACTGGAAGATATTCTTAAATGTGTATGCGGTATTGACCATATAACCCGCAGTGGTATGAACCATACCTTTTGGCTTGCCCGTAGAGCCCGAGGTGTACAAAATAAACAAAGGGTCTTCGGCATCCATAATTTCGATAGGGCACTCCCCTACTGCTGCATCCAAAAGAGGCTGCAACCAAACATCACGAGAAGCTTTCATGGCAACCCCAGTCTGCGTTCTTTTAGCAACCAAAACACGTTCAACGCAAGGACAAGAATCCAAAGCTTCATCAACAATAGATTTTAAATCGATGCATTTATTTCCTCTGAAAGAACCGTCACTAGTGATGACCATCTTGCATTCTGCGTCATTTATTCGAGCAGCTAATGAGTTGGATGAGAATCCAGCAAACACCACAGAATGAATGGCTCCAATTCTCGCACAGGCCAAAGTAGCAATGGCCAAATCCGGAATCATAGGCAAATAAATGCACACCCGATCTCCTTTTCCAATGCCCTGATCTTTTAGAACATTGGCAAACTTACACACCCTTTTATACAATTCATTGTAAGTAATGTGTTCTTCTTTTCCCTCTGGATTGTTGGGCTCAAATAGTATCGCTGTTTTATCACCTCTATCTTTAAGATGTCGGTCAATACAATTTTCTGTAATATTGAGTTTAGCCCCTTCAAACCATTTGAATTCGGGTTTAGAAAAGTCATACTGAAGGACGTGATTCCACTTCTTTTGCCAAGTGAAATTATTTTCTGCAATTTCTTCCCAAAAACGTTCAGGGTTTTCAACTGAGGATTTATACGACTTAATATAATCCGATTCGCTCTTTATTTGATACATATCTTTTTATAATCTTTTGTTAAAAATAATAATATTAATGACAGTATAACGATATAATAGAAGAGTCGTTGAAAAGACTTTTGTTTTGTTTTTTTGCTCCACACCTCACGCACTGGGCTCAATGCACGTTAACTTCAAAGGTATGTTGGTTCTTTACTGTCCTATTTTAACGTCCTGTTTTGTTAAAACAGGAATTATTACCACCCATTATACGATTCATTTCCTAAATTTCATTTTCCTTTACATACTAAATCAGTTTTTAAACTGCTTGCATTGAAATTAGTTTTCATTTTTCCTTAAATTGCAGACTTAAACATGTTGTACCCCACCGATATAAAAAAGTCATTTTTAAAAGTAAGGTTATTAACACTTACGCTATTGTTATTTTCATCACTCTGGAAAATAAATTTTGTAAGCGCGCAAACCAGAACAAACCTATCCAATAAGGATGTTTCGGGCTGTTTGGATGTAAAGGCAAGCAACTATAATCCGGCATCAACCATTCAGGCTGTTGATGAATACGGCAATATACAATGCAAATACACTTCATGTAATGAAACTCCAGCCGATGGGTGTTTGTATGAGAATTCATTCTCCATATGGAATGAGTTTTTTGGAGCTGAGGCTTGTATAAATTATGGTGGCACACCATGTCAATCAGGCTGTTTAGACATAAATGCTGTAAACTTTGATCCAGAGGCAACCGCTCAATCAATAGACAAATACGGAAATCTATTATGCATCTACACTTCATGTGAGGACGCGCCCTATGATGGGTGTATTTACCCCGAATCTTTCGGACCTTACTGTACCGAATTTGGTCATGATGCATGCCTGCAATATGGTGGGCGGGCTTGTGGCGAATACGAAGTTTACATTGGCGGTGGATGCATAGATTCAGCAGCAATTAATTATGATGCAAAAGCAACGAAACAAGCCGTTGACGAATGGGGCAACCAATTATGCACCTACAAGAGCTGTGAAGAAGTTCCTTCCACAGGATGCATGTATGCAAAGTCATTTGCTACTTATAACGCACACTTCGCAGCCGATGATTGCGTTATTTATGGTGGTACACCTTGCCTAAATGAATCAGAAGGTTGCATGGATGAAAATGCAACAAATTACAATCCAGAAGCAACAGACCCGGCTCTTGATCAGTACGGAAACTATGTTTGTATCTACAGCTCTTGTGACGATATTCCAGATGCAGAAGGATGTATTTATACAGATGCATACGCAGCATTAAGAGAAGACTTCACCTCAGCACAATGTTCTGGCTACGGAGGTACACCATGTACAATAGACTCATCTATTCTAGGCTGCATAGACGAAAACGCATCGAACTACAATGATGATGCTGCTACTCAAGCAGTAGATCAATGGAACAACTTAATTTGTACGTACGCATCTTGTGCTGACATCCCAGATCCAGAGGGTTGTATCTACGCAACTACTTATGCAGCATTAAGAGATGACTTTACAGCTGCAGAATGTGCCAGTTACGCAGGTAATCCTTGTACTGATGGTTCATTAACTAATGAATCTTTTGATTTCGAATCTATAAATTTATGGATAAAACTCATCCTACTAGTTTTAATGTTGTGCGTAATTATCAGGTTGATGGCAAGGCATCCAAAAAAGCGTTCTAGTAAGTCTGATGAAATAAATGAGATTGAAACAAGTGAAGACAAAAAATACACTTCAAACTTAGATCAAGAGGAATGTCTTGAAATAATGACTCAACTAACATCAATCATAGAAAAAGACAGCGTCTATCTTAACCCAGAATATCGATTAAATGACTTAGCAAAATCAGCTAACATTTCTTCACATAAAGTCTCGCAGGTAATCAATCGTATCGAAGAGACTAGTTTTTCTGATTTCATAAATCGATACCGAATTGAAGAAGCAAAAAAAATGCTTACTTCTGAAAAGCATAAAACGCACACCATTATCGCCATAGCACATGAGGTTGGTTTTAATAGCAAAACTGCTTTTTACAATGCATTCAAAAAGCAGTGTGGGATTTCTCCTTCTGCATACATTAAAGAACATAAATCCAGTTTTTAGAATCTAAAAAATGAGGGGTAATCCTTGATTTTTCATCATCTCCATAAGCCTTCACTACACAGGCACTCCTATCGAAGAATACATCAAAACAGAAAAATAAGGCCACAAACAGACTTTCAAAATGAAACAAACTGTTATTATATTAAAGTAATCCTAATATGTAATGGCATTAATAATGTGTTGAAAAAATGATTGTTTAAGAATCTGTTCTTAATGCCCTGTTTTATTAAACAGGATAAAATGCCGTTTTTTTAACAACTTACTCCTTTTTATTATCCTTTTATTTGTGGGTGTAAGACCAGGTTAAATTTTTGTTTCACTTGTCTTATTTTGCTCAACCTACTTTAAACTGCACGCATTGTAAACTAGGTTTTTTTTTGTTAAATTGCATTATTAACTAACTCACCCCAGCTATGAAGAATTTCAGTTTTACACTTATTATTTCTTTTTTATTTATTAATTTCTCTTTTGCGCAAGAATGGAATTTGGTTTGGTCTGATGAATTCGAGACAGAAGGCGCTATAAACTCTGAAAAATGGTTTCATCAAACCCAGTTACCAAATGGTTGGGGTTGGTACAATAATGAAAAACAACATTACACCAATCGAATTGAAAACTCTTATGTAGAAGACGGTATACTGAAAATTGTAGCCAAGAAAGAAGATTTCCACGATCAAGGTCATACTAAAGAATTTACTTCTGCACGATTGAACTCGAAATTTGCATTTCAATACGGTAAAGTTGAGGTTCGTGCAATACTCCCTGTAGGTCAAGGAACATGGCCCGCAATCTGGACTTTAGGTAAAAATATTACTGAGCCCGGTGGTTATTGGACAGATAGAGGTTTTGGGAATACATCATGGCCTGCTTGTGGAGAAATTGACATTATGGAGCACTGGGGGAACAATCAAAATTATGTACAAAGTGCTACCCACACACCATCGAGCTATGGAGGAACCATCAATCATGGTGGTCAAATGATTTCCACAGCATCATCACAAATGCATACCTACGGATTAGTATGGACACCTGAGAAATTAATCTTCAGCGTAGATGATGTCGTTCATTACACTTACAATCCCCCAGCAAAAAACAGTGAAACGTGGCCATTTGATGCAGAGCAATATTTATTATTAAACTTTGCCATTTCTGAAGATATTGATCCTAATTTCGCTCAAGACGCGATGGAAATCGATTATGTTAGAGTATATCAACCTGCCAATGGAGACTATACAACAAATGTAACCTTCCAAGTGGACATGAGTAATGAGCAGGTTCACCCTGAAGGAGTTTACCTCGCTGGAGGAGACATGGGCCAAGAGGGATACTTAATGAGTCATCAAGGTAATGATATTTGGAGTGTTACCATACCTCTTGACCCTAATAAAACTCATTTATACAAATTCAGAAACCAACCATCGTTTGGAGGTTGGGATGGCTTTGAAGATGCAGCAGACTTAATCACAGGTGGGTGTAATACAGGCACGTACAACGACCGATATGTTGATGTAGCAGAAGCAGACATCGTATTAGATGTAGTAGCTTACGGAAGCTGTACAGCAGGCACACCAGGTGTATTAGGTTGTACGGATAACTCAGCATCGAACTACAATGCAGCTGCGACTCAGGATGACGGTTCTTGTTTATCAGCAGTTCCAGCATCTGAAGTACCAACAGAAGCGGCAGAAGATGTAATTTCAATCTTCAGTAATGCATACACAAACTTAGAGGGAACAAACTTCAATCCAGGTTGGGGCCAAGCAACTCAAGTTACTGTTACTGATGATGTATTGACATACACGGGTCTTAATTACCAAGGTACTCAGTACGCAAATCAAGATGTATCTGCTTACGGATATTTAAACGTAGACTTCTACACAACGAATTCTACAAACTTGAAAATATCCTTAATCAGTCCAGGTGCAGAAACACCTGTAGTACTAGACATTACGCAAAATCAGTGGAACAGCGTAGAGATTCCATTGACAAGCTATGCAGGAGTTGTAGACTTAACCAATGTATT
>JAQWKY010000064.1 GCA_029247585.1 Flavobacteriales bacterium
CTGAAAATAAAGAACAAGAAGGGTCTGAGAGCGAGGAAAAAGAAGAAAATGACAATCAGCAAGATCAAGAGAATAAGGGACAGACCGATGGGGAAGATGCTGATGAAGAGAAGGAAGGTCAATCTCCTAAACCTCGTGAAAACAAACTAAGTCCAGAAGAAGCTCAAAGATTGCTTGAAGCTTTAAATCAACAAGAAGATCAGGTGCAAGAAAAAATGAAAAAGCATAAATTAAAAGGTGCGAAAGTGAAAATCGAAAAAGACTGGTAATTAAAGAAATGAAAAAGCAATTATTTTTTTTAGCCTTCCTTGTTCAGACTTGTATGCTTGTTGCCCAGGTCTCATTTACAGCCTCTGTTAGTAAAAACAAGTTAGGAGTTAATGAGCGATTCAGTTTAACTTACACTGTCAAAGGAGGTGGAGACCGTTTTGCAGCTCCAGACTTGTCTGACTTTTCAGTTCTATCTGGCCCAAGTACTTCATCAAGTACAACCATTATTAATAGTAAAGTAACTAGAGAAAAGACATATACCTATTATTTACGTGCCAAAAAAGTAGGTGTATATACCATTGGTTCTGCATCCATTCAGGTGAAAGGAAAGCAATATCGTTCAGGAAATGTTTCCATTCAAGTCCTTAAATCCTCTCCTCAAGCCACCTCTAATTACAGTCCAGAAGCGAACGCTAGAGAAAATGTATTCTTGAGTTTAGAGTTGAGTAATTCAAATCCTTACGTTGGGGAGCAGGTGGTTGCTACCTACAAACTCTATTTCTCTCAGGAGGTAAGGTCTCCAGAATTACTTAAAGACCCTTCCTATACTGGTTTTTGGCATGAGGATTATGATCTGGGAGAAAATTACCCCATTCAACAAGTTCGAAAAGATGGAAAGACCTTTAAAGTAGCAACGTTAAAAAAATTAGTTTTAATTCCTCAGCGTTCAGGAACGTTGACTTTAGATGCTATGGATCTCGAAGTCCCCGTTGCAATTCCTACAAATCAAAGAGATTTCTTTGGTCGTATTCAATCCCGCATTATTACGATTATCTGTTCTTCAGGAGTTAAAGTTCTATCCGTTAAGAGTCTGCCTACACAAGGTAAACCGGTTGATTTTTCGGGAGCTGTTGGTGTTTTTGAATTTACGACTCGTTTAGATCGTGACTCCATTCAAACGAATGAATCTGCAACCCTTTCCATGCGTATTTCGGGAACAGGTAATTTGAGAATGATTGATCTTCCTAATTTTAAGATTCCAAATGATTTAGAAGCCTATGAGCCAAAGTTTAAGGAAAAAATCAATCTTCAGAAATCTGGTTTATCGGGTTATAAACGTGTAGAGCACTTATTGATTCCCAGAAATAGAGGAGACTACAAAATAAGTGTTGGTAGTTTTAATTATTTCAATCCTAAATTGAGAAAATTCATCACGGTAGAGAAGCCTTCATATACGCTAAACGTAGAGGGTGATGCTAAGGGTTCAACAAGTGCTGTAATCGTAAACAACATCACAAAAGAAGATGTCTCCTTTATTGGTAAGGATATTCTTTACATCAAAACTTCTCCGGGGGATTTACAAAGCTCTAAAGATTTGTTTTTCGGATCTGTTGCCTTTAAAGTACTATGCATATCTCTCACATTTTTAGTAATTATTGCTCTTTTTATTGCATACCTGCTTCGAAAATCCATCATTGATTTTAAACAGTGGAAAAGGGGAGGTGCTATGAAACAAGCATTGAAAGTTTTAGATTCCGATTCTGATTCTATTCACACATCAATTCAGCAGGCTTTACAAGTTTATTTTCAGAAGAAATGGGGATTGCATCGTTCTCAATTTGACAAAGAAATAATTGAAGAACTACTTTGCGGTAAGAGCGTTGACTCAGAGCTTGTAAACGAAATTGTAACCCTACTTGAAACCTGCGAAATGGCCCGATTTACAAAAGTATTTTCTGAAGAAGATAAACAGGCTTCTACTTTATTAAACAAAACGAAAAACGTTATCGAACGTTTAGAAAACTATTAGAGCATGAGATTATTAATTGCAGTGCTGTTATTCAGTTCCACGATTTTTGCAAAAGACAGTCAAAGTCTTTTTGATCAGGCTGCTTTGCATTATGAACAGCAAGATTATCAAATGGCTCTGAGTACCTTTAGTCAAATTGAAGATATTGGGTTGTTTTCTTCGGATTTATACTACAATATTGCCAATTGTCATTACAAATTGCAGCATAAAGCTGAGGCAGTATTGTATTACGAAAAAGCATTAAAGTTAAATCCATCCGATGAGGATGCTCTTTTTAATTTAAAATTAGTTCAACTGCAATTGGTTGACAAGTTGGCAGAGGTGCCGATGGTATTTTATCAAAAGTGGGCTGAAGGTATAAAAAACAAGATGTCTATTGATCAATGGGCTAAATTGGGTGTGGTATTCTTATTCATTTTCTGCGTACTCTTTATACTCTTTTTGTTCACCAAAACTTACCGCCTTAAAAAGAGGGCTTTTACGATTTCTATGGGTTCTCTTTTGATAAGCTTTCTCTCACTGTCTTTAGCGTATTACTCTTATAGTACAGTGACTACTGAAGCTGTTTTAATGCAAGCGAATGCTTATGTTAAGAGTGCCCCATCCACTCAGAGTGAAGACTTATTTATTTTACATGAAGGGACTAAAGTTCAGGTGTTAGAAGGCTTCAATAATTGGACAAAGATTAAATTGTCTGATGGTATGATCGGATGGCTGGAGAGTGACGTTATGGAGGAGATTTAATTTCAATCAAAGGATTGGTTTTACCTATACAATCACTTGTTTCACTTATCTGTCTTAGTTCTCAACGTTTTTTTGAAATTTCACAAAGTTTAATAGTTGGGAATTTCCTTTAGGAATTGATAGCGTTGATTTTCGTGGTCCATGATACAAGTATAGTGCTGCATCCCGTTGGTTACAATGAGAAGGTCCGTTTTTAGCGTCATGTTGTATCGTGCTATTTGATCGAATGCATCTTGTGAGATGTTTATGGAGGGTGCTTTACATTCAACAATGATGTTCGGGATGCCTTTGTTGTTGTAGAGTACAATGTCACAACGTTTTTTTGTATTTGCGACCTCAATTCCTTTTTCCACAGCCATTAAAGAAGCAGGATATCCTTTTTCTTGAATGAGGAATTGAATGAAATTCTGACGCACCCATTCTTCTGGCGTATTTACGATGTACTTTTTACGGATAGGGTCAAATACTAAGGTTTTGCTTTGATCCTTTTTGAGTTTAATGGGATATGTTGGTAAGTTGAGTTTCTGCATTCGGTTCTAGAAAAGTATAAGGAGTGTATTACGAATGGCATAATTTGTAGATGACCTCTTTTAACAGATCGCTGTGTGGAGTAGAAGGATTGTTGTATCCTTTAGACTTCATATCGGCCTCTCGAAGTGTATCTAAAGCTTTTACTGAATTTTTAAGATTATAGGTTTGAGCGGCTTTTTGATAGTCTTTTACAAAATAAGGATTTACACCCAAGCTTTTAGCGACTGTTTGTGGGTTTTTATCTTTCAGCCCGTGATATATTAGGACTTTACTAAATAAGTTGTAGAGTACTGAAAGCGTAACTACAATCGGGTTGTTTTTTGGATTGGCTTCAAAATAGTTTAAAATCCGATTGGCCTTAAAGACATCTTTGTTCATGATGGCATTTTGAAGTTCAAAGTTGTTGTAGTCTTTACTAATTCCAATATTATCTTCAATGAGTTCTTCGGTAATTTCTGATTTTTTAGGAGTTAGGATACAGAGTTTGTTGAGTTCTCCGGAAATTTTAGACAAGTCATTGCCTAAAAAGTCAGTAAGCATTGCAGCTGACTTAGAACTGATGCTGTAGTCTTTGCTCCGAAGGTAGCCCTTAATCCAGTCTGGGATCTTATTTTCGTAGAGCTTGTTGCTTTCAAAATAGATGCCCTTTTTTTGAACACTTTTATAAAGCGCTTTTCGTTTGTCTAACTTTTTCCCTCGGTAACATAAAACCAATAGCGTACTTTCAAGCGGTTGCTCAACATAGGACTTTAATAAGTCAATTTTTTTTAAATCTTGAGCTTCTTTGACGATGATAACTGTATTTTCAGCCATCATTGGGAATTGTTTTGCTGAGGCTAGTAAAGAAGTGATTTCAACATCTCTTCCATAAAGCACGGTCTGATTAAATCCTTTTTCGGATTCACTAAGCACGTTTTTTTCTATATAATCACATATCAAGTCTATATAGAAAGTCTCTTCTCCGGCAAGAAAATAGGTTGTTGTGTATTTCTTTGCTTTTAAATCAGCTAAAATCTGTTCGTGTGTCATGAGATTGGAATTCCAACAAATATAAGATATTAATGAATTTTTTGAGGTCTTGCCTGTAAAAATGGATCGATTAAGATTGAACGACGATTTTGATTTATTTCTTGGGCTTTAGTAGTTATTCTTTAATGCCAACGACCAATATTTATGTTTGTTATGAATTACATACGACCTTTCTATTTATTTTTAGTATATTATTAAGTTCATAACTGTGAAAAAAACCAATAAATATTGGAGGTTTAGCTTGTTGATAAGAATTGATTGTTGCTTGTGATTTGGATGAAGAATTAAATAACTTAGTTAAACCAAAAAATCTATACATCACTAAAACTCGTATTATGTCTGAAACTAAAAATCAAGAAAAGCTTAATGCTTCTCAGCAAAACCCAGAAGAAGATTCGTTTTCTTCATGGCTAAATGATTTGGAAGATAAGGAGCAACCTCAGGCTTGCTCTGTGGATAATCCTGATTGTGAGGCTTGTGGGAGCTAATTTATTTTCACTTTATAAAGCAAAAAGAGCGTTCATTTGAACGCTCTTTTTGTTTATGAGTCATAATCACCGTAAAATTGTGATGGAGTTTTACTAAAATGATCTTTATTTTAGTCTCTAAATTTGTGCAATTTTCAGGTTTCAAGCTCAGGATGTTTATCTTTTGATTTTGGTATTTTACACAATCATTTAGGTCGGTTTAAAAAAAATCAAAAACCTTACTTTGTCTAATTGATTATTTCTAATTTTGGGAGGTTGTTAAAAACACAACATAAACCCAGGAAAACAAATTATTTAATGTCGTCAGCTAAGTATGTATTTGTCACAGGTGGTGTAACATCATCATTAGGAAAGGGAATAATTTCAGCTTCATTGGCAACACTTTTACAGAGTAGGGGGCATAGAGTTACGATTCAAAAATTCGACCCCTATTTAAATGTTGACCCGGGCACCCTCAATCCATATGAGCATGGTGAATGTTATGTTACGGAAGATGGTGCTGAAACCGATTTGGATTTGGGGCATTACGAGCGTTTCATGAATCACCCAACTTCTCAAGCGAATAATGTAACTACAGGAAGTGTATACCAATCGGTCATTGAAAAGGAGCGAAGAGGCGATTTTCTGGGTAAGACCGTTCAAGTAATACCTCACATTACCAATGAAATTAAG
>JAQWKY010000072.1 GCA_029247585.1 Flavobacteriales bacterium
TCTCTTACATCAGGTAAAGCACGAGAAACGATAACCGACATCGAATAATCGATGTAAGCAGATTTCATTTCTTCCTCTATATTTATTGGTATAATCTTTTCTCCATCCGCCATCTAAAAGAGCTTTTTATGTTTGTTTTAAATTTTATTCTATAAGACAGACGAATATAAGTTAAAATACCCTGATTTGACGATGTATTTAAATGAATTAATTAACAATTTACACACTTAAAATGTTAAAAAAGATAGATATATATTCCTTTTTTCATGAAAAGCTACCTACCTTTGGTAGTATAGAAATTATTTACTTTTAATTTATAGCTATTATGGATGAAAATTTCTCACCAAGAGTTAAAGATGTAATTCAATACAGTAAAGAAGAAGCTTTACGTCTGGGGCACAAACATATTGGTACTGAACATTTACTTCTAGGAATCATTCGAGAAGGCGAAGGAATGGCTATTGAGATTCTTTTATCACTAGGAATTGACTTAAAGCTCTTACGGAAACGTATTGAAGATATATCGATTTCTGAAATGTCTCCAAAGACTTCAAAAACACCAAACCTACCCTTAACAAAGCAAGCTGAAAAAGCGTTAAAAACAACTTTTTTGGAAGCTAAGCTCTTCAGCAGTGATATCATAGGTACGCCTCACCTGCTTTTGTGTATTTTGAGAAACGAATCAGACCCGATGTACCAACTAATGGACCAGTTGGGCGTTACTTATGAGGTCATAAAAGAACAGTTTGAAGGTCGCGTTGGAGATGAATCCTACGATGAATCAGGGTCAGATGTTCCTTTTGCGGGAGATGATGAATTTGAAAATGATGAGTCAAGCTCAAGATCAGAAGATTTTCGTTCTCGAAAAAAGAGTAAATCAAAGACAAAATCTACAACTCCTGTACTCAACAACTTTGGGAGAGATCTTACCTTATTCGCTGAAGAGGGTAAGTTAGATCCTGTAATTGGAAGGGAAAAAGAAATAGAGCGTGTCTCTCAGATTCTTTCGCGCAGAAAGAAGAACAATCCATTACTTATCGGAGAACCCGGTGTGGGTAAATCTGCTATTGCAGAGGGCTTGGCACTTAGGATTGTAAAAAAGAAGGTTTCACGGGTTTTGTTTGACAAACGAATCATTACCCTCGATTTAGCCTCACTCGTTGCAGGAACTAAGTATAGAGGGCAATTTGAAGAGCGCATGAAGGCTGTCTTAAACGAACTCGAAAGCAACCCTAACATTATTCTCTTTATCGATGAGATTCATACCATTGTAGGTGCGGGTGGAGCAGCCGGAAGTTTAGATGCTTCTAACATGTTCAAACCTGCATTAGCTCGCGGTGAAGTACAATGTATAGGTGCTACCACCTTGGATGAATACAGACAGCACATTGAAAAAGATGGAGCCTTAGAACGAAGGTTCCAAAAAGTTCTGGTAGAACCTACATCCAATGAAGAAACGCTTCAGATACTCAAAAACATCAAAGAGCG
The DNA here is from genome assembly GCA_029247585.1 of Flavobacteriales bacterium. Classification (GTDB taxonomy): domain Bacteria; phylum Bacteroidota; class Bacteroidia; order Flavobacteriales; family UBA7430; genus UBA7430. The sequence continues at coordinate 1,489 of JAQWKY010000072.1, forward strand.
ATACGAATCGCATCATAACGTAACTTACACCGATGAGGCACTTGAAGCCTGCGTTACCTTAACAAATAGATATATTAGCGACCGTCATTTACCTGACAAAGCTATTGATGCATTAGATGAATCTGGTTCCCGAGTTCACATTACCAACATTAAGGTGCCAAAGAATATCATTTCTCTAGAGAATAAACTTCAAGAAATTAAAGATCAAAAAATTGAGGTCGTTAAAAAACAGAAGTATGAAAAAGCTGCTCAATTAAGAGATGTAGAGAAGCAGACAGAAAGTGAATTGCTGGATGCGCAAATCGCCTGGGAAGAAGAGGTTAAAGTTCATAGAGAAGTTGTGACCGACACCAATGTTGCCGAAGTAATTTCCATGATGACGGGGATACCTATAAAACGTATTGCTGAAAAGGAAACGGAAAAACTCTCCTTGATGTCAGATCAGTTGAAAGAGAATGTCATTGGTCAAGACGATGCCATCGAGAAAATTGTAAAAGCCATACAACGAAACCGTGTAGGACTAAAAGACCCTAACAAACCCATCGGTTCCTTTATTTTCTTAGGTCCAACGGGTGTAGGGAAAACGCAATTAGCAAAAGAATTATCTACACTTTTGTTTGACAACGAGTCTGCCATGATTCGTGTCGACATGAGTGAGTACATGGAGAAATTTGCTATCTCTAGATTAATCGGTGCACCTCCAGGCTATGTCGGCTACGAAGAGGGTGGGCAGTTAACCGAACGAGTAAGGCGAAAACCCTATTCTGTTGTTTTATTAGATGAAATTGAAAAAGCACACCCAGACGTATTCAACCTACTTCTTCAAGCATTAGATGATGGTCAGCTTAAGGATAGTCTTGGTCGAAAAATTGACTTCAAGAATACCATCATCATCATGACTTCGAATGTAGGAACTCGAAAGCTCAAGGAGTTTGGAAGCGGTGTTGGGTTTAGCACATCTGCTCGAAAAAACAATCTTGATGAATACTCTAAAAGTATCATTGAAGGTTCCTTGAAAAAGGCATTTGCTCCTGAATTTTTAAATCGGATTGATGATGTTATCTTATTCAATACTTTAGGACGAGACGACATACATCAAATCATAGATATTGAATTGCATAAACTATTCTTACGAATTAAAGAAATTGGATTCACCCCTAGCATTACTGAAGCTGCTAAAGATTTTATTTCTGAAAAAGGCTTTGATTCTGCCTACGGTGCAAGACCTCTAAAACGTGCCATTCAGAAGTATGTAGAGAATCTTTTGGCGGAAGAAATCATCAGTAAAAACATTGGTGAGGGAGATAAGGTCTTGATAGATTTTGATGCAAAAAATAAAGGCATCAAAATTAAAGTATCCAAACCCAAAACGAAAGCTGAAAAGGCTAAGAAGAATAAAGAATCAGACTGAACACACGGATAGTGTTTAAACCAAAAAAAACCGCCAATAAGGCGGTTTTTTTTGGTCATATAAACACTTAAGCATTCTGAGTTTTAATCAAATTCAAAGCCGAACCTGCTTTAAACCACTCTATTTGCTGTGCATTGTATGTGTGATTTAAAATGATTGAATCGGTAGAGCCATCAGCATGAACCAATTCAAGTGAAAGTTGCTTGCCCGGAGCAAAAGCATCTAAGTCGGTAAAATTAAAGGTGTCATCTTCTTGAACGAGGTTGTAATCAGACTCATTCACAAAGGTCAATCCTAACATACCTTGTTTTTTCAAATTGGTTTCATGAATACGTGCAAAAGACTTTACAATAACTGCACAAACTCCAAGATGACGCGGTTCCATAGCGGCATGTTCACGGGATGAACCTTCACCATAATTATGATCTCCAACAACTACAGAAGGAATTCCTGCTGCTTTGTAAGTTCTAGCAATATTTGGAACTTCATCAAATGAACCGTCTAATTGACTCTTCACCTTGTTAGTAGCACCACCAAATGCATTTACTGCACCAATCAAACAATTGTTAGAAATATTATCTAAGTGACCTCGGTAACGCAACCATGGGCCAGCCATAGAGATATGATCTGTAGTACACTTACCTTCTGCTTTAATTAAAAGTTTCGCGCCTAAGATACTTTTTCCGTCCCAAGGACTAAAAGGGCTTAACAATTGCAAACGTTTCGAATCTGGATTAACAATGATTTCAACTCCCGAACCATCTTTGGCTGGAGCTTGATAACCATTATCTTCTACAGCAAAACCTTCAGACGGCAATTCAGAACCTGAAGGCTCTGCCAACATAACCGACTCACCTTTGTCATTCTGAAGAGAATCCGTTAATGGGTTAAAATCTAAACGACCCGAAATAGCCACTGCGGCAACCATTTCTGGTGAAGCTACAAAGGCATGCGTATTTGGGTTACCATCAGCACGTTTTGCAAAGTTTCTATTGAAGGAATGAACAATGGAATTCTTTTCTTTCTTGTCAGCTCCTTCTCTATCCCACTGACCAATACATGGTCCACAGGCATTCGTGAAAATTCGTGTTGAATCAAATTTGTTGAACGTATCTAACAATCCATCACGTTCAGCCGTGTAACGTACTTGTTCGGAACCAGGGTTGATACCCAAGATGGCTTTAGGTTTAACACCTTTGCTAACCGCATCTTCAACAATAGAAGCAGCACGCGTCAAATCTTCGTAAGACGAATTCGTACACGAACCAATCAGTGCCCACTCAATATCTAAAGGCCAACCATTTGCAACAGCCTTTTCTTTCATCTCTGAAACAGGTGTTGCCAAATCCGGAGTAAAAGGTCCGTTTAAATGGGGTCCCAGTTCGGATAGGTTGATTTCTATTACTTGGTCAAAATATTTTTCAGGACTTGCATATACCTCAGCATCTCCTGTTAGGTGTTCGGCAACTTCATCTGCTAATGCCACAACATCGGCTCTATCCGTAGCATTTAAATAACGTCTCATAGAATCGTCGTATCCAAATGTAGAAGTTGTTGCGCCAATTTCAGCACCCATATTACATATGGTACCTTTTCCAGTAGCAGACATACTCTCTGCTCCCTCACCAAAATATTCAACGATACAACCCGTACCTCCTTTAACGGTAAGAATACCTGCCAACTTCAATATAACATCTTTAGGTGCCGCCCAACCGTTTAGCTTACCGGTTAATTTAACACCAATAAGTTTCGGGAATTTCAATTCCCAAGCCATACCTGCCATAACATCAACGGCATCAGCACCACCTACTCCAACAGCAACCATTCCCAATCCACCGGCATTTACCGTATGGGAATCGGTTCCAATCATCATACCTCCAGGGAATGCATAATTTTCTAAAACTACTTGGTGAATAATACCCGCACCTGGTTTCCAGAACCCAATACCGTATTTATCACAAACAGAACTCAAAAAATTGAAAACTTCATTATTCTTGTTAATTCCTTCTTGTAAATCTTTAGAAGCACCTACTCTAGCTTGAATAAGATGATCTGCATGCGCAGTAGAAGGCACTGCAACTTTGTCCTTTCCGGCTTGCATAAATTGCAACAAAGCCATTTGTGCAGTAGCATCTTGAATGGCAACACGATCAGGAGCAAAATCCACATAGGACTCTCCTCGAACGTGAGCCCCTGATGATTTACCCTCCCATAAGTGTGTGTATAAAATCTTTTCTGCTAAAGTTAAAGGTTTGTTTACAGCAGCTCTTGCAGCTGCAACACGCTCTGGATAAGCAGCGTAAACCTTTTTAATCATTTCAATATCAAAAGCCATAAAAAATGGTTTTATGTGGATTTAATTTTAATCTATACTTAAGACCGCAAAATTAGGAAAATTCGCTTAAAAACAGAATTTGTCTATCTCTAATTTAAGTCGATTGATAATTACTATAGAATTCACATATTATAGTACTCATAAAACGAATACCGCATAAAAGTAAGGCGAAAAGGGCGTTTTTGAGTTAAAAAAACAAATACGCAAGTTATTCCACTACACAAACACAAGTATGGTGTGTAATCGATAATTTAAGATTTACCTTTAAAATTTAAAGCCAATGAATTTACGCAATAACGCAAACCCGTTTCTGTAGGCCCATCAGTAAAAACATGACCTAAATGCCCGTCACAACGAGCACATAAAATCTCCACTCGAATCATACCAAACGAAGTATCTTTTTCCTCGCGAACTTTTCCTTTTTCCGCTTGGTCAAAGGCAGGCCAACCGCAATGAGAGTTGAATTTAAACTGAGAATCAAACAAAACCTCCTGGCATCCCGCACACACATAAACCCCATCTTCAAAATAACGATCATAAACACCTGTAAAAGCGGGCTCCGTTCCTTTTTCTCTAAGAACACGATAAACTTCAGGCTCCAACAACTTTCTCCACTCCTCTTCTGTTTTCATAGGTGAGATTTATTCGTAAAGTTAAGGAATTAAACGCCAAAACTTACTTTCATATAAGGCTCAAAACAGCGGTGTATTGGAGTAATAATCCACAGCCTGTACGGATGAGCCAAAAAAGCAAAATACTCGACTACTATTCCCTATATTTACCTTGTTGTAAATATTAAAACCAGATGAATATAAATTTTAACACGAATGAAGACGCCTTAAAGCTTCAGCTCACTGAAATGAAAAGACGGTTGGCAGAAATCAACTTAGGAGGCGGAAAGAAAAAAATTGAAAAAGAGCACCAAAAAGGGAAACTAACAGCAAGAGAACGAATAGCATACCTCACAGACGAAAAATCTGATTTCCTTGAACTGGGCGCCTTTGCAGGGGACGAAATGTATCAAGAGTACGGAGGTTGCCCATCAGGGGGTGTTGTAATGGGCATCGGCTATGTATCTAACAGAGCCTGTGTTATTGTAGCAAATGATGCTACAGTTAAAGCAGGTGCATGGTTTCCCATAACAGCAAAAAAAAATCTAAGAGCACAAGAAATTGCTATGGAAAACAAAATACCCATCATCTACTTAGTAGATAGTGCAGGCATTTTTCTTCCCTTGCAAAATGAACTATTTGCAGATAAAGATCACTTTGGAAGAGTCTTTCGAAATAATGCAAAAATGTCGGCTATGGGAATTACTCAAATATCTGCAGTCATGGGTTCCTGCGTCGCTGGAGGTGCCTATCTACCCATTATGAGTGACGACGCGCTTATCGTAGATAAAACGGGATCTATTTTTTTAGCTGGATCCTACTTAGTTAAAGCTGCCATAGGTGAAGATATTGACAACGAGACACTTGGTGGAGCCACTACACATTGTGAGATATCAGGTGTAACGGATTTCAAGGCTGAAAATGATGAAGCTTGTTTAGATCGTATACGTAAAATTGTCGATAAAATTGGTCATGACACCCAAGCCGGTTTTGATCGCATCGAATCGAAAAAACCCAAAGAGAAAGAAAAAGAAATTTATGGCATCATACCGAAAAAGAGAGATAAACCCTACAAAGTTCGTGAAATCATAGCTCGCTTGGTGGATCAATCTGAATATGAAGAATACAAGAAAGATTTTGGGAAAAGCATCATTTGTGCTTTTGCTCGTGTAGACGGATGGGCAGTTGGAATTGTTGCTAATGAAAGAGCTGTAGTAAAAACGAAAAAAGGAGAAATGCAATTGGGCGGAGTTATCTACTCCGACTCTGCTGACAAGTCGGCTAGGTTTATTATGAATTGCAACCAGAAAAAAATCCCCCTTGTCTTCCTTCAAGATGTTACAGGCTTCATGGTCGGTTCTCGTTCAGAGCATGGAGGAATTATTAAAGATGGGGCCAAGTTGGTTAGCGCCATGGCAAACTCTGTAGTTCCCAAATTCACCATAATTACAGGCAATTCCTACGGAGCTGGAAATTATGCGATGTGTGGCAAGGCATACGACCCTCGGCTTATTGTAGCTTGGCCTACTGCACAAATTGCTGTAATGGGCGGAAGTCAGGCAGCAAAAGTATTGCTGCAAATTGAAAAGGCAAAACTTAAGGCAAAAGGGAAAACCTTATCCGAAAAGAAAGAAGCTGAAATGCTCAAGTCCATTACGGAAAAATACAATGAACAAACAAGCCCGTATTATGCCGCATCTCGCATGTGGGTTGATGCCGTTATTGACCCCCTTGAAACTCGGAAAGTGATTTCAATGGGTATTGAATTGGCCAATCATGCTCCCATAACAGATACGTTTAATGTGGGACTTATTCAAACCTGATTAATTCCACAACCTATTTTGACCAGCTGAGAGATTGAAAATGTCTACTGAAAAAAAATGCTTCACCCATTTAAAGGGTGACCTAAAGAACTATGCTTTGCCCGAGCGTTTTACGTTCCCATTTTATTACGAGCCCCACCCCCTGTGTATTATGGCTGCTAATGAACTCCAAGAGCATCTTAAAGCCCAAAATACATGGGAACACAATTTTGGTCTTAAGCAAAACACAAATGAGGGTATTGGGAAAATGTTTGGCGTGCTTTTGGTTCGAAATAAAAACAATGAGATTGGATACTTATCGGCATTTTCCGGAAAGCTTGCAGGAGTCAATCATCTTCCGGACTTTGTTCCTCCTATTTATGATATGCTTCAACAAAATGGCTTTTACAAAAAAGGAGAAGACGACCTAAATCAGTTGAATGCAGAGATTAAAGAATTAACAAGGAATCCTGAAATCAAAACACTTCAGAACCTTTTAAAGCAAGAAAAAGAACTTGCCAAAACATCTATACAAGACTACAGACAGCAAATCATAGAGAATAGAAAAGAGAGAAAGTACAAACGTTTGCAAGGTGAAAGAGGTTTGGATCAAGACGCGTTCACGAAACTCAAAGATGAGCTTGCAAAACAGAGTGTAAAGGAGAAAAATGAGCTTAAGAAAAAGACAAGCTATTGGGATGAAAGAATTCTGAAAGTTGAAACTGAGCTGAATGACATCCTATCGGTCATTGAGAAACTCAAAAAACTTCGAAAAAAAACTTCGAATGATTTACAGCAAAAGTTGTTTGATCAATATCATTTTTTAAATCGTCGTGGCGAGAAAAAAAGCTTAATTCAAATCTTCAAAAACACCCCTCAAGGAGTTCCTCCGGCAGCGGCCGGTGAATGTGCGGCACCTAAATTGTTACAGTATGCTTTTTCACAAGGATTAGAGCCTTTAGCTTTTGCTGAGTTTTGGTGGGGATGCCCACCAAAGTCTGCTCTAAGGAAGCACAAACACTTCTACCCTGCTTGTCAAGGGAAATGCCAACCCATACTAGAGCATATGTTGCAAGACATGCATCTTGACGACAATCCTTTGTTGTCAAATTCTTCTGGGGGAAAAACAATAAAAATCGTCCATGAAGACGACGATTTATTAATTATTAACAAACCCCCTGAATTGTTATCTGTACCTGGTAAAACCATTGATGATTCTGTTTATAGTAGAATGAAAGTAAGTTTTCCAAATGCAAAAGGCCCTCTTATCGTGCATCGTTTGGACATGTCAACCTCGGGATTAATGATTGTAGCTAAAACAAAAGATGCACATGCCTACTTGCAAAGACAATTCATCAAAAGAACCATAAAAAAACGCTACGTGGCCATACTGGATGGATTAATCACTGAGGATTCTGGTGTTATTGAACTGCCCTTACGACTTGATATTGACGACAGGCCAAGGCAATTGGTTTGTCATGAGCACGGCAAGCCCGCCAAAACGAAATGGAAAGTTATAGAGCGTTATGAGAATCAAACTAAAATTCACTTCTACCCCGTTACAGGGCGCACACATCAATTAAGAGTTCACGCTGCTCACTCGAAAGGCTTAAACACATCCATATTAGG
>JAQWKY010000083.1 GCA_029247585.1 Flavobacteriales bacterium
GGTTGTATGATGTAGGTATGTATCAGTGTTGCCCCAACAACAGCAAATAAGATGGCACTGGTCCATTCGGCAATAAATGATTTTTTTTTCTTTTCTCTTTTTTCTCTTTTTTTCCAGAAGGTCCAGTTAATGTATTGCCAGTAAAAATAATCTGTGATGGCTAAAACTCCGAAGTAAAACCAGTTCAAACCCGATAATTTCACCAATAGGATGTAGGCTATACAGGTAACAATAAATAGGCTGTGTTTTTTGAAATTCATTTTTTCATTTTATTTTAAAAATAAGTTATGGTTTATTTTGAAAACAGAACATCATGCATGCTAAACACACCTTTTCTATTTAGAATCCATTCTGCAGCAACAACAGCTCCAAAAGCAAAGCCCTCTCTAGAATGTGCTTCGTGTTTGATGGTGATGGTGTCGATTTCTGATTTGTAGTTCACGACATGCGTTCCCGGAACATTTCCTTCTCTTAGTGCTTCAATATTTAGCTCTTCTTCAGAGCTTTCTGAGTCGAGAATCCATTTGTTTTTGTGTGTGTTTTCTGCCATAATTTGTTCAGCAAGGCTGATGGCGGTACCACTTGGTGCATCTAGTTTTTGTGTGTGATGAATTTCAGTCATGTCAATTTGATACTGATCGTGTCCATTCATCAGTTTTGCTAGATTTTTATTCAATTCAAAAAACAAATTTACCCCCAAACTGAAGTTTGATGCGTATAAAAAGGCCGAATCTTTTTTTCGACAATAGTCAGCTACTTCTTCGTAATCGTCTAGCCAGCCGGTAGTTCCACTTATGATGGGGGTGTTTGCCTCAATGGCTAGCAGTATATTTTCTTTGGCAGAGTTTGGAATGCTAAAATCAATGACTACATCCGCTTGGCTGAGGTTTTGTAAATTGCATTGGTCCTGATTCTCTCGATGAATTTTCAAAACAATTTCATGTTTCCTGTTCAAAGCTATTTTTTCAATGGCTTTTCCCATCTTTCCGTATCCTAAAATCGCAATTTTCATTTAGTTCCAGTTTAATTTTAATGATAATGCAAGTGTGTTTTCTTGGGCTCCTTGCATGATTTGTGGTTGTATGTTTAGGCTAATGTCATCATTTACATTGAATTTGAATAGATGCGCATCTACAGAAGCATCAATGATGTTTAGCAAGTATATTCCTACGCTTAGGATGTATGCCAAATCTCTATTATTTCTATGGTTGTTTTTTAGAGTTAGTAAATTGGCATCGGTGTATTGATTGACGTAAGCGTCTATGGTGTTCGGATTTTCATCGGTTCGGAACTCATAGGCTTGATGGTAGTCGGTGTATTTGCTTTGATTTTGATTTGCCGAATACAATGCCGCAGCCAAACCAACATATATAACAGGAATCTTCCAATATTTTTCATTGTAGTATTGTCCTGAACCGGGAAGAATCGCAGAGTAAAGACTTGCTTTTTTTGGTGAATGTTCTTGTGTTTGCACTTGTGCAAAGAGATTAACATTACACAAATGAGGATGAAGAATAAGACTAGTTTTCTTGGAAACATTGCACGATGTGTTCGAGTTGTTCTTGATCATCAAAAGAAATAATCAATTTTCCTTTCCCATTTTTTTGGAGTTTTATCTCGGTACTACAGTTGGTTTTACGTTCAAATTCTTTTGAAATTTGTTGAACAGTAAAGGGTAGTGGTCTGGCTTTTGTTTTTTTGCTTGTTTTTGGTTTTGAGGATTTTAAGTTTTGGGATAGTTGTTCTGTTTGGCGAACAGATAATGCCTCTACAATAATTCGTTTGTAAAGACTAAGTTGTTCCCCATCATCTTCAATATTTATTAGTGCTCTAGCATGTCCAATTCCAATCATTTGGTCTCTAATCCCCGCCTGAATGATGGGGTTGAGTTTTAGCAGACGTAAGTAATTTGCAACAGTAGATCTTTTTTTACCCACGCGCTCAGCCAATTTTTCTTGAGTTAATTGACATTCATCCATCAACAATTGGTAGCTCAAGGCAATTTCTATTGCATCTAAGTTTTCGCGCTGTATGTTTTCAATCAATGCCATTTCGAGCATTTCCTGATCATTTGCTACTCTTATGTACGCTGGGATTTTAGTTAAGCCCGCCAATTGACTCGCTCTAAATCGACGTTCACCAGAAATTAATTGGTATTTGTCGTAGCCAAGTTTCCGTACCGTTATTGGTTGAATAACGCCTAATTCTTTTATGGATAGGCTAAGCTCTTCTAGAGCCTCTTGATTGAAATGGGTTCTGGGTTGAAAAGGATTTACCTCAATCGTGTCAATTAAGAGTTCACCAATAGCACCGAGTGGGACGGAAGCTTCTGGACTACTTTCGCTTTGAGTTATGTCTGTATTTGGATTGCTAAGAATGGCTGACAATCCTCTTCCTAAAGCCTTTTTTTGTTTTGCCATTATGCCGAGATTTCGTTTTTATCAATAAACTCTTGAGCTAAATTCAGGTAGTTTATAGCCCCTCTACAAGTGGCGTCATACATTATGATACTTTCACCATAACTGGGTGCTTCACTCAGTCTTACATTTCTTTGAATGATGGTTTTGAATACCATGTCTTGAAAATGTGTTTTAACTTCATCAATCACTAAGTTTGATAAGCGCAATCTAGAGTCATACATGGTAAGTAACAAGCCTTCGATATCTAATTGGGTATTTTGAATGTTTTGAACACTTTTGATGGTATTCATTAATTTCCCTAAGCCTTCCAGAGCAAAATACTCACATTGTATGGGAACGATTACAGAATCCGCTGCAGTAAGTGCATTCAGTGTAATTAAGCCTAATGATGGGGCGCAGTCAATTAGGATGTAGTCGTACTCGTTTTTAACCTCCTCCAGGGCTGTTTTTAACATGTATTCTCGTGCATCTCTGTCGACCAATTCGATTTCAGCTGCAACTAAATCGAGTTGAGAGGGCATGACATCTACATTAGGACTGGATGATTTTTGAATGCAATCTATTGCCTTGTATTCGTGCTCAAGACATTGGTAGGTACCCTTGTGTTTTTGATTTGAATCTATACCTAGCGAAGAGGTAGCGTTAGCTTGAGGGTCTGCGTCAATAAGCAATACTTTTTTCTCCAAAACACCCAAACAGGCAGCAAGGTTAACGGATGTTGTGGTTTTTCCTACACCACCTTTTTGATTTGCTATCGCAATAATTTTCCCCATTTATGTATAAAATTTTAGCTATTTTTACATCCATAAATCTACAAAAAGTCAATTCGATCTATTGGATGCGATTGACTTCTTTTATCAACATTTTACAGTCAATTTTCAACTTTATGATTACGATTATTTCAGCAACAAACCGAGAAGCGAGTGTTTCAGCTAAAGTAGCGGGTATTTACAGTGCGTTTTTGAGTGAATTAAATGTGGATAATCAGGTGATGGATTTGTCAGAACTGCCCAAAGATTTTTTGTTTAGTAATTTTTATGGATCCTCTACGGCATTATTTGTTGAAATCGTTGAAAAGTATTTCGGTCAGTCGGAAAAGTTTATTGTGGTATCTCCTGAATATCACGGTAGTTATCCGGGTGTGTTTAAAGCTTTAGTAGATTGTATTGGAGGGGAAATGATTAAAGCTAAAAAGGTAGCATTGGTAGGTGTTGCCTCGGGTAGAATCGGTAATTTGAGGGGAATGGATCATCTTACGGCTCTGTTTCACCATCTGAAGGCAGAAGTGTATTCTTCCAAGCCTAAGTTGTCACAAATCCACAAAATCCTTGACGTTACAGGGAAATTAAATGATTCTGAAACAGAAGCGCTTATCAAAGCTCAAATAAAAGGATTTATTGCTTTTTAGCTTTCTGGGGTTTCCTCCACTTTTTTGGGTTTCTTTTTGTACCCAAATAGTCTTTTTTCTTTGATGATGTTATCCACGTAGGCAGGAACCATGCTTTCCCATCCACTTTTTCCACTTTTAATCATGCGGAGAACTACAGGAGAGAAAATATGAAGAACTTTTGGGTCGTAATCAATGTCAACAATTCTGTTGTTGTACACGAGGTATTCGTATAGAGATCTGAATCTCGGGTGGATTTGAAGGTTCTTAGAATTGCTGATTTCCCCATCTTTTTGTTTTTGATAAGGGTACAGGTAAACTTTTAGGTCTCTGTTAAACATACGTCCAAAAGCGGCAAGAATACCACCACTTAGATCACGGTAGTATTTTTCTTCAAAGATTTGTTTCAAATTGGGAACGCCAAGAATGATACCCATTCGTTTTTTCGTAAACTTACCGAAGTAATCTAAGAGTTTATAATATTGTTGGTAGTTTGATATCAATACGGTTTGCCCCAAAGAACATAAAATGTCTGCACGATCTAGGAAGTCTTGTTCGTCAATCTCTCCATCAGAACTTAGGTTGCTGAGTGTAATCTCAAATAAGACCTGCAATTTTTCTTTTGAGACTCTATTTTCAAGAACAAATTTGTTGTAACCGTTCTTGATCATGTCAATATTTACTTTGGTAACAGGTCTAAAACTACCTCTTATCGCGAGTATATTTTTCTTGTAAAGAACATCAGAGGGTTGAAGATTGATTCCATCGGGGCTGAATATGACTGCATCTGTCATTTTTTCACGAACCAGGTATAAGCTCAACAGTCTATTGTCGACATAGTCAAAGTCAGGCCCATTCATTTGAATCATATCGATTTCCAAGTGCCCTTTACTAATATTGTCAAACAATTGTTTGATAATGGCTTTTGGGTCATGTGAGAGGAACATGCATCCGTACAACAAGTTTACGCCTAAAATACCCGCAGTTTCTTGCTGTTGTTTGGCTTCTCTCTCATTAAGGAGGTAGTGTAAAACAACATCATTAGGCTCAGAGTCTGGCCCGAGTTGGAAGCGAATTCCCATCCAGCCGTGGCCATCATTCGTTTTTGAAAAGTTGATGGTCTCTACGTTGTTCGCGAAGGAAAAAAAACGTTTGATAGGGTGTTTTTTTCTATCAAGACGCTCGGTGATTAATCCGTATTCGTGTTCAATCATTTTTTTGGTACGCGATTCACAAACATATCGCCCATTAACTTCCCTGCCATATATGGCATCACTGAAGTCTTTGTCGTAGGCTGACATGGCTTTGGCAATGGTACCCGAAGCACCTCCGGCTCTAAAGAAATGACGAACGACCTCTTGACCCGCTCCAATTTCGGCAAAAGTACCGTATATTGCTGGGTTAAGATTTACTTCTAAAGCCTTTTGGGCTGGCGTTAAAACAATATTTTTCATGCTTGTGAATTGTTTCTCACAACAAATGTAATGTGAGAAGATTACATAGCCAAGTTTAATGCTTACTATTATTGCTAAATAGATTGATTAAAAACTTATAAATTTGTTTTTATGAAATTAACTTTTTTAGGTACGGGAACTTCACAAGGTGTGCCTGTTATTGCATGTAATTGTTCGGTTTGTTTGTCAGATAATACAAAGGATAAGCGCCTAAGGACTTCGGTGATGATTACCATTGATGGGTTTAACTATGTGATAGATTCAGGACCGGATTTTCGCCAACAAATGTTAAGAGAGAATGTTCAAGATCTGAGTGCTGTTTTATTTACTCATGAGCACAAAGATCACGTGGCGGGTTTGGATGATGTTCGTGCCTTTAATTTTAAGTATCAAAAAGCCATGGATGTGTATTGCGATGAAAATGTTCAGAGAGCCCTTTATCGAGAATATCCTTATATTTTTAGTGATGTTAAATATCCAGGTGCGCCTAAGGTAAATATAAATCTTATTGATAAAAATCAGGAGTTTCACATCGGGAAGCACGCATTTACCCCCATAGAAGTTATGCATTATAAGCTACCTGTTTTAGGCTTTCGCATTGAAGACTTGACTTATATAACAGATGCTAAGACGATATCCCCTTCAGAGATAGAAAAGATGAGAGGGACAAAGGTTTTGGTGCTCAATGCTTTGCGTATTGAGGAGCACATTTCTCATTTTAACCTGGAAGAAGCTTTACAGATGATTGATTTGATTAAGCCTGAAAAAGCTTACCTGACTCATGTAAGCCATTTGATGGGTAGGCATGAATTGGTAATGAAACAATTACCGGATCATGTTTCTATTGCATATGACGGACTTCAGGTAGAATTAGAATAAAAAAAAACCTCGCTAATGCGAGGTTTCTTTATTTTTTGGGAGTAGTAATTAGTTTACTTTTCCGCTTAAGTCTGCACCAGCTTTGAACTTAACAACGTTCTTAGCAGCGATTTTGATAGTAGCACCAGTTTGTGGGTTACGACCGTCTCTTGCAGCTCTTTTAGAGATAGAGAATGATCCAAATCCAACTAAGGCAACTTTACCACCTTTAGCAAGAGTTCCAGCTACAGATCCTGTGAAAGCATCTAGGGCTTTTTTTGCTGCAGCTTTAGAAATTCCAGCTTCGCTAGCCATAGCGTCGATTAATTCTGACTTGTTCATAATAAAACAATTTTAAGGTTAAAGATTAATTTATTTAACGAATGCTTTACAAATATAGACCATTGTTGAGATTGCGCAAGTTTGCCCCTGTAAAATCCACTAGTTTGTTGATAAGTATGAGCAAATGTTGATAAACCCTCTTGAAAATGGGGTTTTCTTATAAAGTTAATGGTAGTAAGACTTAACAAGCATTAATGTACTTTGATGGATTGGTTCCATTTAAAAAGGATAAAATATCCATTTTCTTTTTCCCGGGAATTTGAATTTCTAAAAGATGTATTGCTCCATCCTTAGTATGTATGGTTAAGCTTTTTTTATTGCTTTCTATTTCTCCAATTTTTCTCTTGTTAGATTCGAGGGTGAAAGAGCTCTTGAATATTTTTACCGATAGCGTTTCACCGTCAGATGAAGAGAATTCAGTCCATGCAACTGGGTAGGGAGAAAGTCCGCGAATATGGTTGTAGATTTCGATGGTAGATTTTGACCAATCGATTCTGCAATTGTCTTTAAAGAGTTTAGGCGCTTTTTTATTTGCTGAGGATTCTTTTTGTTTTGCAGATTGAATGGAGCCCTCAAATATAGCTGTACAGGTTTCTAAGGCAAGGTCTGCTCCCATATGCATAAGTTTGTCGTGAACCTCGCCAACATTTTCGTTTTGATTTATTTCACATGTTTTTGAAAGAAGTATTGCACCGGTATCAATTTGTTCGTCAATCAAGAAAGAGGTAACTCCTGTTGTGGTTTCACCGTTAATGACTGCCCAGTTGATGGGGGCAGCACCTCTGTAGTCGGGTAGTAGTGATGCGTGTATGTTAAAGGTGCCGTGTTTGGGCAGTGACCAAACTTCTTTGGGGAGCATTCTGAATGCAACCACCACAAAAAGGTCAGCATCGATATTTTTAAGTTCCGCTAGGAAGTTTGGGTCTTTGAGCTTTTCAGGTTGTAAGATTTTTAGATGTTGAGACTGAGCATATCTTTTGACCTCACAGGATTGTAGCTTGTGACCTCTTCCTGCAGGCCGGTCAGGAGGACATACGACCGCTTTGACCTTAAAATCACTTTCATGAATTTTTTTAAGTGATTCCACCGCAAATTGGGGTGTCCCCATAAAAATGATGTTTTTACCTCTACTCATTAATAGTTAGTGTTTTCCCTTGTTTAAAAATCAATTCTTCGGATAGAAGCTGGTTTATTTCTTCAAAAATGATTGCTTCTTTTATCTTGCTGTATTTGGCTATAAAAATACTGATGTCCATCGGATTTTCCTTTACGTTTTTTAAAAGTTCTTTTCGAATGGATTTTCTAAACGTTTCTGTGTCGCTATTTTTCTCAATGCATAGATCACATATTCCACAATCTTTACTTTGTTCTTCTCCAAAATAATTCAGAAGTACGCTTGAGCGACAATGCGTTTTATTTACTAGGTACTCAGCCATGTTTTGAAGCTTTTTCTCCAACACTGCTTTTCTTTCTTTAAGATGTGTTTTTGAAATTGGAAGATGCGAGCGATCATACCTAGCTGCCTTAAAAGTTATTTTACCGCGATTTGATCGCTGTGTGTATCTCAATACATTTTCTTCATCCAATTGCTTAAGTAGTTTGTGTATGTAATTACTGTCTTGTTGAAGTTTAATGGCGATTCGGCGTTCATTTATTTCAGCGGCTTGATCGAATACGCCCGGGTATAACCTTAAAATGAATTGGAGTAGCTGAGTTTTTTTAGGATTTTGAGATTTGTAGTTGATTACGGTGTTTGAAGATTTAAGGATATGAATACTTGAAGATTGCTTGTTGAAGCTTTCGTATTTAATGAGGTTTTCCTTATCTAATATTTGCAGTGCTTTGATGCATTTAGTCTTATCCAATTTGTAGTGACTGCAGAAGTCTTCCAATTCAAAATCGTAGGTTTCTTCGAAACCGTCTCCAATAGCAATTTGTAAATGGTTGGCAATGTGCTGGTAAATGGTTCTTATTTCTTTTGTGGAAGGGTAACTTTCTTTGAACCTTACCATGGCATTTGTCAGTTCTGATTTTTGGAATAAGTTTACCGCGTACGATTTTTTCCCATCACGGCCTGCTCTTCCGGCTTCTTGGAAGTATGCTTCCGTAGTGTCGGGGCTGTCAAGATGTATGACAAGCCGGACGTCGGGTTTGTCTATTCCCATTCCAAAGGCGTTGGTAGCAACCATTACTCTAACCTCGTTATTCATCCATTTGTCTTGATTTTCACTTCGATCCTCAATGTTTATACCTGCGTGGTAGTAGCTAGAGCTGATTCCTAAACGATTTAGTTCTAAGCTTGTTTCGTAGGCTTTTTTTCGACTTCGAACATAAATGATTGCCGACCCTTTTATTTTATTGAGCATGCTTTCAACTCGCTGTGTTTTGTGATTTTCTTCCAAAACCATATAGGCGAGGTTAGACCTCTCAAAACTGTTTTGAACAACATTTTCAGTTTTGAATAAAAGTTTGGATTGAATGTCTTTAACCACTTTTTTTGTGGCTGTTGCGGTAAGGGCGAGTATCGGAGTTTTGGGTTTAAGTTTTCGAATCTCAGAAATTTGGAGATAGGAAGGTCTAAAATCGTAGCCCCATTGAGAGATGCAATGAGCCTCATCCACAGCAATGAAGCTGATTTTCATTTTTTCTATGCGTTCACGAACCAACTCAGATTGTAATCTCTCTGGTGAGATGTAAAGAAGTTTCGTTGTTCCGTAGATGCAATTGTCAAGTGCAATGTCAAGTTCATGTGGGTTCATTCTACCACTCAGGGCTATGGCTTTAATGTTTCTTTTTTGCAGCTGCGCGACTTGATCTTTCATTAATGCAATCAAAGGGGAGATGACAAGGCAAACTCCTTCCATAGCTAGGGCAGGTATTTGGTAACAAATAGACTTTCCTCCGCCTGTAGGGAGTAGAGCAAGTGTATCGTGTTGCGCTAAAACCTCTTCAATAACCGCCTCTTGTTTGGGGCGAAATGCATCGAAGTCCCAATGCTTTTTGAGTAGATGAATGATGTTATTTTCCTTCAATTTCCCTTTGTATGAAATTAATTCTTTTGCTGATGTTGGCTTTGGGGATCAATACAATTTCATAACCAAAAGATTCGTAGGTGTTTACCATGAATTTGTGAACCTCAATGCTTGTGTTGAAATCTTCCATACGTTCATCGTCATTTTGATATATTTCTTTCCAAGGTGGAGCCATAAAAACTTTGTTAAAGTAGCGATATTCTTTTGCTAAGCGAATCCATTCCGGATTGATTATTAAATCCTCTTTTCGCATGTATGCAATGACGTCTATAATTCCTCGGTCATAAAACTCTATTTCTTCAGTTGCTTCATCGAACTGAGTCATTCTTTTTTTTAAAACGATTTGACTAAAAGCTTCTAAATCTTGCCAAGGAGTAATTTTTCCTTGAATGGCTATTTGATTGGAAATGATTTCTCTGGATATTTCCCGATGACAAGGGTATCCTTTGTTTGATAATTCGTTTATGATACTGGTCTTTCCAGTGCCTGGAGCTCCAGAAATTAGAATGCGTTTTGTCATAAAACAAATGTATAAAAAAGCACGAGCTGTGCTTTATGTTGTAGATGGTTTGTATTTTTGTTTAAAATACGATTATGAAACAAGATTTTAATGGTTTGCGAGAGAAATTGGAACAATTGTCTTTTCCTAGCTTGTACCTGTTCAAGTTTATTGTGAAATCTGATTTAAAAAAGATTGCACAAATAGAGTCTTTGTTTCCCTCCGAAGGAGCTGAGATAAGACGTCAGGAGTCCTCCAAAGGGGCTTTTGTATCTATCAGCGTTAAGGAAGTAATGCTGAGTGCTGACGAGATTATTGAGGTTTATCTTAAGTGTTCTAAAATCGAAGGCGTAATAGCTCTGTAATTATGTCAAAAAAGAAAATCGCCATATTGGGTTCCGGAATCGCAGGCTTGTCTTATGGGTATTATCTGAAAAAGTATCAGCCCGATGTAGAATTTACCATTCTTGAGTCTTCAAGTAGGTCTGGAGGAGTTGTTTTTTCAGAAATGAAAGAGGGTTGTGTTTTTGAATGGGGTCCAAGAGGAGTGAGGCCCAAAGGTAATGGGCAAGTAGTCCTTGAGATGGTTGAAGACTTGGGTTTGTGGGATGAGTTGGTTTTTGCAAACGATCAAGCAAAAAAGCGCTATTTGTATCACGATGGAAAGCTTCAGGTCTTGCCTCATTCTTTAAAGTCGTTTGTTGCATCCCCTTATTTAGGTTTGTTTTTAAAAGCTTTTTACAAAGATTTAAGCGCGCAAAAAGTTGCTACTGACGAAACGATTGCCGCATTTGTTGATCGTCATTTTGGTGAAAAGTTTAGAGTCTTGTTTTTTGACAGTTTGGTGAGTGGTGTATGGGCAGGAGATGTAACTAA
The DNA here is from genome assembly GCA_029247585.1 of Flavobacteriales bacterium. Taxonomy (GTDB): domain Bacteria; phylum Bacteroidota; class Bacteroidia; order Flavobacteriales; family UBA7430; genus UBA7430. The sequence goes on from JAQWKY010000083.1 coordinate 10,869, forward strand.
AATGAGTGTTTCTGCAGCTTTTCCGATTCTAAAAAAGCTCGAATTAAAAAGAGGTTCTCTATTGAAATCTCTCGTGGGGCATAAGTCTGACGTCTCTGATAGTAAGCAATATCCAAAAGAAATTACATCCAAAGCATTGTTTAGTTTTAAGGGGGGGGTGCAGACGCTTACAGATACGCTTAGAGATGTTTTGGCAGACTTCATTGAATACGATGTTAAAATTCAGAAAATTGATTTTTCGGACAAAGTAGAGATTGCCCTTGAAGGTTCTTCCATTTGCGTTGATGAGCTGACTTCAACAATACCTGCTTATGAGCTTAGTGCCTTTGTGATACCGGATTTAGCCATGGTGTTAGATTCTATTTTTTACGCTCCGGTTGCTGTTTTGAATTTAATTCTTCCGAAGTCAGAGTTGTCTTTTGATGGTTTTGGGTTTTTGGTTCCTTCAAAGGAAAAATCGGTTGTGTTAGGAATGGTTGCCAATAGTAATACCTTTCCGTCCCATGCAGCACCCAATAAGTCAGTCCATACGGTTATGATGGGAGGTGCGCGTTACTCCTTGGAGGAGTTAAATGCTATGGATTTAAAAAAAGATGCCATTTCCTTTTTAAATGGAGTTTTCGGGAAGCCTTTGTTTATAGAGGGTCAAGAGTTAATTCTTATGTCTAAAGCCATTCCGCAATACGAATTAGGGCATGTCGATAAAGTAAGGCAGATTGAAGTTTTAAGCCCTAGTAATCTCAAGGTTTTAGGGAATTATATGTACGGTGTCTCCCTTATTGATATCATAACGAAATCAAGAGATTTAGCAAAGTAATTACTCAACTAGATTTTCGGATACTTTTCTTTTGTAGTACGAAATCAGTAGGGTTGTTACGGGTAGGGCAATGATTAATCCTGTAATGCCCAATAGGCTTCCCCAAATCGAGAGTGATAAGAGTATAATGGCAGGGTTGAGGCCAGTAACTTTTTTCATTATCTTAGGAACAAGTACGCTCTCTTGAATGATTTGAACAACAACCAATACTAGTAATGTGGCTCCGATAGAAGCCCAAATGCTTGTCCCCGTTTCAAGACTGTGAAGTATGCTTAGTAAGAAAGCGGGGATAAATCCTAGTATCTGTAAATAAGGCACAAGGTTTAGGCATCCAATTAGGACTCCTAATAGGATTGCTAGAGGTAGTCCAATTAATTTAAACCCGACACAACATAAGATTCCTACGATCAATGCGATGGTTGCTTGCCCTCTAAAGTAGGCTCGCATACCTGAGTTAAGGTCGGTGGCAATATCTTCTGCGGTATTTCTGTATTTAGCGGGAATCCAGTTCATCCAGGTTTTGTTGAGTTTTGGGTAGCTAACCAGGATGAATATTAAGTACAATAGGATAAAGAAGAGTCCGAATATACCCATAAGTAGGTGGATAGACTCGGAAAATAAGTTTTCAAGTAAAGGGCTTACTTTGTTTATCGTTTCAGCTATCGAGTCACTGTTTATGAGGTCTTTTGCTTGATCTGAATGAATGAATTCATTAATTTGATCATTCACTTCGATGGGTATGGGTGGGATGAATTCAGCGTATTCTTTAACAAGTACAATGGCTCTTTGAAATTCTTCATTGACTACAGGTATGCTGGCAAGAATTGCTGATGTGATGAGAAGGGTGGAGGCGGTTAGGCCTATGGCAACGGAAAGGCCTCTTTTTCTTACGCGTAAGTTATTTTGAATAAATTTGATCAGAGGGTTGATGAGGTAGGCAATGAATAGCGCGATAAAAAAAGGAGTCAGTACGCTTTCTAGTTTGTAGATTAGGTAGCCTATTATGGATATGATGAAGATGTTTCTGATTGTTTTTTCTTGCATGATTTCTGTTCAATAGGTGGTTTTGTACTGCATTTTCAAATTTAAAATTCTTTAATGAAATGGCGAGCTTTCGGTGGGTGTATTTATTTTCATTGGATTTTACTGTTTTGGTGTGGTTATTTTTTTAGTATGCATTTTAGGTTTACTTGACCCTTGTAATTAGTTGATTTACAATATAATAATAATAGGCTTAACATTAATTTAATATACTGAAAAACCCCATTTTTAACGTATTCACGTAAGATTTTTTTTGATGCTTAGGTATGCGACACTTCAAATTAACAATGGAATCTGTGGATGTAATGTCAGAAAAACATCGAGCATTTACGATAAACAAGGGTGAAGAATCTTTGGTCTAATGAAAGGTTAAATTCAATGTTTAGATGACCAGTTAAGAAAGCAAAAGACTCGAGCTTTTAAGGTTGCGAAGAGGTGTTTTAAAGTTTTTGACGAAGCCTTCGTTGTATTTTTGGTAAGTTATTTTCTGTTTTTTAACCAAACAAAGAGAACTATTCCAAATAGAATCAAACCCGATGAAATCATTTCAGCTTGAGTAAGTTGCTGATACAGCTCATTATTGATTCTAATTTTCTCAATAGAGAATCGTTCTAAGCCGTTAAAAATGAGGTATACAGCAAAGAGCATTCCGGGCACCTTAAAAGTGTTTCTAAGCTTCCAGATGGCTGTAAATAGAAGAATCCCCATTATGGCTTCGTATACGGATGTAGGGTAGACAGGTGTGGCTAATTCATAGCAATAGACACCTAAAGGTTCTGTGCAGTTTGCAATACGTTCTCCGGCTCGAATTACATTGTTAGGGTAGGTGTACGCCCACGTCCAATCAGGTAAGAAGGACAACCACTCCGGTTTTGGGTTTAGATTGGAGATTCCCCAATCCCCATCCCCGGACATATGACAACCAATTCGACCGATACCATAGGCAAGCATTAAAGGAGCCGCCATAGCATCGGCGATGACTCCTGTTTTAATTCCGTATTTCTTTACATACAAGATCACTGCTAAGGCGCCACAAATTAGCCCGCCGTAAAAAGTTAATCCTCCTCCGGAGAATAGTTGGCCGAAGGGATCTGCTATAAAATCATCCCAATTTTCTAATTGGTGAAAAATCTTAGCCCCTACCAATCCCGCAACAGCAGAGATGAGCAGTATGTTTGCGGTCAATTCTTGAGGTTTAACATCTTCATCCTTCGTAACCCTTTCTGAGTATTTATTCTGAGTCTTTAAGTAGTAGGTGTAAATGATTCCCAATACAAGACCCAAAAAAGCACCGATCTCAGAGCCTTTTGAAGATAAAATGAAGGTGAAGGTGTCGTTAATGAAATCGTTGTAATTTTGGAATGCAAATAAGCCTTTAAACCCTATTAGCAGGCCTACAAGAGCATTTTTGATGTAATCTTTAAGGGTAATAGGCCTGCCTACAACTACTTTTCTACGCGTCGTAGGAATAATACCTGCTTTGTTTTTTTCTGCTAAATCTTTTGAAATGAAATAGCTTCCAGCTAAAAACCCCATAGCGATAAAAAAACCGAAGGTTTTAAAGGGTAATGGAATAAATACGCCGGTGATATATTCTATGAGATGACTAAGCGTTGGGAACATTTATTTTAATTTAAGATCTCGGCGTGAATGTTACCATCTTCGGCAAAATCGTTCAGTTTAACTTTTACACTTTGGTTTCTTAAGCCCGGATCGTAATGAACCTTTACCTTAACGTAGTTTTCGGTAAAGCCTTGTATATACCCGTCTTTATTTTCGTGTTCGAATAATACAGTACGTGTAGTACCAATGTTTTTTTCGTAGAAAGCACGTTTTTTCTTGGCAGACAAAATACGCAACATTTTACTTCTTTGATGCCGAACACCTTTATCTACAACACCTTTCATTTCTACAGCTTCTGTATTTGCCCGTTCAGAATAGGTAAACACGTGTAGATAGGATACATCTAATTCATTCAGTAAATTATAAGTTTGCTGGAAAAGCTCTTCGGTTTCTCCGGGAAAACCAACAATCACATCCACACCAATACAGCAATCCGGCATTTTGTCTTTAATACGTGTGATGCGCTCTTTGTAAAGTTTCGTGTGGTAGCGACGCTTCATTTTTTTCAATAATTCGTCAGAACCTGATTGAAGAGGGATGCGGAAGTGAGGAACGAAAATCTTTGAATTAGATACAAAATCGATGGTTTCATCTTTCAATAAATTGGGTTCAATAGATGAAATACGAAGTCTTGAGATCCCTTCCACATCGTCTAAAGCCTTTACCAGGTCTAAGAATGTGTGCTCGTGTTTTTTATTTCCAAACTCACCTTTACCGTAATCGCCAATATTTACGCCGGTAAGGACAATTTCTTTAATAGCTCTTTCAGATATTTCTTTAGCGTTTTTAAGAACATTTTGAAGTTGATCACTTCTGGAAATACCTCTGGCTAAGGGGATGGTACAGTAGGTGCATTTGTAATCGCAACCGTCCTGAACTTTTAAGAAAGCGCGGGTTCTATCGCCAATAGAGTAGGCCCCTTCAAAGAAATCGGCATCCTCAATTTCACAAGAGTGAATTTCTGCGATGTCTTGTTTACTTAGGTCGTTTAGATAGGAGGGAAGTTTAAATTTCTCTGTAGCCCCAAGAACCAGATCAACACCTTCGTATTTTGCAATTTCTTCGGGTTTTAACTGCGCAAAACATCCGATGATGACTACATATGCATTCGGATTAATTTTTAAAACCTGACGAACCAATCGTTTGCATTCTTTATCTGCATTTTCTGTAACCGAACACGTGTTGAGCACATAGATGTCTGCAATTTCCTTAAAATCTACCTTGTAGTACCCCTCATCTTCACAAGAGCGAGCTATGGTAGAGGTCTCAGAAAAATTGAGTTTACAACCTAAAGTGTGAAATGCAACTTTTTTCATAGTACGAAAATCGGGCGTAAAGTTAATAAAATAAGATACGATGCATTTCAAATCAAGAAACAAAGTTCTATTTTAGTTCCTTCAAATTTTATTTATGCGCCTGTTTGTCTTTTTCGTGAGCATCATTACATTATCTTCTTGTTTATCAGTTGATAAGCCTGATGAGTCCAAAATGATTTTTTCTTACAATGAATCAGCGGGTATTCACTCCTTTGACCCTGCTTTTGCAAAAGATCAGGCTCGAATTTGGTTTTGCAATCAGATATACAATAGTTTGCTACAGTTGGATTCTAATTTACAGGTCAAGCCCTCTATAGCCAAACGTTGGGAGATCTCAGAAGATGCAAAGCAATACGACTTCATTCTTCGCAATGATGTACGTTTTCATGATGATAAATCGGTTTTTGGTTCACAGGGCAGTAGAATGGTAAACGTTTACGACGTTGTTTATTCCTTGAATCGTTTGATAGATAAGCGTATTGCATCTCCAGGCGCATGGGTGTTGTCTAGTGTAAAAAGCATCTCAGTCCTTAATGACAGTACTATTCGCATGAATTTATCGGCACCCAATCCTGCTTTTTTAGGTCTGCTGTCCATGCAGTACTGTTCCATACTTCCCGTTGAGTCAGCTACTATTTCAGACTTCTTTGATGCGCCTGTAGGTTCCGGGCCCTTTCATTTTCAGTACCACAAAAACAATGTAAAGTTGGTGCTTCGTAAGAATGCCAATTATTTTGAATTTGACGGGGATAAACAATTGCCTTATTTGGATGCAGTAGCCATTCGGTTTATACCCGATAAGCAAACGGCCTTTTTGGAGTTCATTAAAGGTAATTTTGACTTTTTGTCGGGTATAGATGCTTCCTACAAAGATGAGCTCTTAGATGCTAATGGAAGGCTTCAAAAGAAATATCAAAAGGTTTTAAAGTACCGTAAACAAGATTATTTGAATACAGAGTATTTAGGAATACTTATGGATGACAATCAATCCAATGAAGCTCTTAAAGACGTTCGAGTTCGCAAAGCCTTGAATTTGGCTTTTGACCGAAAACAGATGATGCAGTATCTAAGAAACGATATTGGGACCCCTGCAAACAGTGGTTTTATACCCAAAGGTCTTCCTGGATATCAGCCGGGGATTGGATATGATTTTCAGCCCGAAAAAGCCAAGCAACTATTGATAGATGCGGGCTATCCTAATGCTGAAGCAATACCGCTGATTCAATTAAACACGACCAGTTCTTATGTGGATTTGTGTGAATACATTCAACATGCTTGGGAAGAAATAGGTTTTGAGGTTGAAGTTAATGTAAGTCCACCTTCTACCCATCGACAGCAGGTATCCAAGTCTCAATTGTCTATTTTTAGAGGTTCTTGGATTGCGGATTATGCAGATGCGGAAAACTACTTGGCGCTGTTTTATTCCAAAAACCACAGTCCTAACGGACCCAATTACACGCATTTTTCAGACGACTTGTTCGATTCTCTTTACGAATCAAGCATTCACATCCCCAATATTGCTGATCGAATTCCTATGTATGAAAAAATGGATCGTATAATTATTAATCAAGCAGCTATCATTCCTCTGTATTATGATAATGTAATGCGATTTCAGCACAACTACGTTCATGGCTTAGGTTCGAATGCGATGAATTTATTGGATCTTAAAAGAGTTAAATTCGTAGAAAATCATTGATTGAATTCAATATCACACCGAATGGCTTGATGATCGGAGAGTTTGTCTTCCAGAACTTCAAAATTATATGCATTCCAGTGTTTGTGGGGTAAAATATAATCGATTCTGAATGGGAATATTAATTGACGATACGTAGCGCCATACCCTTTGCCAGATTCAATAAATGCATCCTTGTGATTTTCAATTAATTTCCTGTAGATGTAGCTTTGAGGGACATCATTAAAGTCTCCGCAAATAAGTGTTGGGTAGGGGCTATCAGCAATTGAGTTTAAGATTTTCTCAATTTGGTTTACGCGTTTAGACGTGGCCAAACCTATTTTTTGTTTCAGCTTTTTGGTGTTGTCCTGAAATTCATTTTCAACCTCTGAATCACTTCGCTTTTTCAATAAATTGTAATCTTCATTCCCCAAGTGAAGCGATTCTAAATGCAGATTGTATACTCGGACGGTATCTTCATGGATTCTGAAGTCTGCAAAACATGAGTTGTTCGTAGAGTTTTCGTTGAATTCGATTTTTTCCGAGGTAATGATCTCGTATTTACTGTGTATCTGACTAAAGCCAAAGGTTCTCGTGTGAGGGTAGTTCAGGTTCGACGACATTCCTTTTCGGACTTCTTGTAGGCATATGACATCCGCATTTTCTTGTTTTATGAAGTGCGCAATTTTCGATTGATGCCCTTCCACTTCTTCCTTTTTCCCTCCCGAAAAATAAGCCAATTGACTGTTGAAGCTTAAAATAGAAAACGAATTGTCTTTGGCTAAAGCCTTGAATGAACTTTTGGGTTGAAAAATGGGAATTGAAAAAAAGTAGCTCAATGCAATGGCCGAAACGGATAATAGAATTTTCCGGTTAAATCGCATCAGCCAATAAATAACAAACAACACATGTAATCCTAGTATCAATGGGTAGGCAATGGCTAAAATAGCCGGAATTGTGAAGCTTTTTGGATTTAGGTAGGGTGCCATAAAAGCAATTCCCCAAAGGACCAAAAGAATCAGGTTGAAGATGTAGATCAATTTATTTAAGAAGGAGAGATTTTTCAAGCTTACATTTTTTTGCTGTTCTTGAAAAGATATTCTTTTTCCTTATCCGTTAAACTGTCGTATCCCGATTTTGAAATTTTATCCAGAATAACATCAATGTTCACAGATCGATTCGCTTTATCTGATCTGTATTCATCGTCAGATTGAGGTTTTTTGTGAACCGTTTTTAGCTTTTTCTTACGGAACAGGCCCATACATTGATTGATGAGTTTTTCAAGAGAAACAGTGATGTCCTTACCTTTTTTCCATTGTTGTATGAAAAGTAGGCCAATGAAAGCGCCTCCCAAATGGGCAATATGTCCTCCGGCATTTCCTTTAGGAATGCTAATAATATCAATAAATACTGAGGCAATAGCTAGATACTTAATGGGTATGGCTCCAAGTAAAATTAGGTTTACCTTGTAGTTGGGTACGTAAGCTGCCACGGCAAACAGGAGGGCCAATACAGATGCTGAAGCTCCGATCAACTGGCTGTCTTGTTCGGCAAAGGCAGGGAATAAGTTGTAAGCGATTAAATAGGTTGCCGCCCCAGTAATACCTCCTAAGAGATAGATGTTGTATAGTTTTTTTGCGGTAAAATATTGTAGGAATATTTGACCAGCGAAATAAAGCCACATCAAATTGAATAAGATGTGCATGAGTCCACTATGCGTAAACATATAGGTGATAATGGACCAGGGTTTAAAAAGGAGCTCTAGTGATTTTGAGGGCATGCCCAGCAGGGAAATAATATCTATGCTCGAATTCTGAAACAAAAACGATGAGGTATGAACGATTTGCACCAAAAGAAATACTGCTACATTGATGTAGATTAATTTATACAGCGGTGAGGCTTGTTTGTATCGGTTTTTTAAATCGTTCAGCATTAATAAAAATTAAGGTCGTTTTTCTGCCAATATTTAATGATGATAAAACCAAAGATCATACCTCCAATATGAGCAAAGTGCGCAACGTTATCTCCCGCATTGTTCTGGACACCCATAACAAACTCTAACAATCCGTAAATAATGACAAAGTATTTCGCTTTAATGGGGAAGAAGAAATTCAAGTAAATGATTTGGTTTGGAAAGCTCATTCCGTAGGCTAATAGTAATCCAAATACTGCACCCGAAGCCCCTACAACGGGAGTGTGGTGTAAGCTGTAAAGTGCTCTAGCTTTTGCAAATAGAGGGCTAGAGGCATCAAAAGTTCCGTTGTTAATGATTCCTTGAATTTGGTTTTCAGTAAAGAAGGATTCCAATTCAGAAATTTGAAAATGAATGATGAGATAATGTATGAAAGCAGCTCCGAATCCGGTAATCAGATAGTAGTTTAAAAATCGTTTCGGTCCCCAAAGATTTTCAATTTGTGAGCCAAACATCCACAAGGCAAACATGTTGAAAAAAATGTGTGAAATGCTACCATGCATAAACATATAGGATACGAGTTGCCAAGGATTAAATTCCGGAGAATCGTAATAATACAGACCTAAGGTTCCGTTTAAATCAAAATTAAATAGACTTCCTAAGGTATATCGAGCCAAATAAAATAAGGCATTGATGATGATTAGGTTCTTGACTATCATGGGCATATTTGACCCCCCTCTTCCTGCGTACATTATTGAAAGCGTTTTAGTAATTCATTAAGTTCTATAACAATCGATGTGGGTTTGTTATGAATGGAAGTAAAAGGCATTTCACAAGCAAACAATTCATCAATCAACTGATTCAGCTCTTCTAGAACAAGTACTTTACCCGATTTGATGGCATTGCTCTGAGCTAATTTTTTGGCCATGTAATTTTGACGATCCAATTTCCAAACATCGCTTTCATTTTTATAAGCATCCAGCATGGATTCAATGATGCTTTGTACTTGGTTTGCTTCCGTTTCTATGGGCACGCCATTTACCATAAGGCAATGATTGGCCGGAATCGTTAGGTCAAAACCAAGGCTTTCGATGTCCTCGATGATTTCTTTAAACACCTCCATATCAGAGGGTGTTAAGTGAACTTCTTGAGGGAATAAAAGCTGCTGACTTAGCGGTCTTTTGTTTTGGAGTGACTTTGCGTATTGCTCGAAGAGGATCTTTTCGTGAGCCCTTTGTTGGTCAACGATTAAGAGGCTTGATTTTAAAGGTGTTAAGATGAATCGATTTTTGAGTTGGAATGCGAATCTGTTTTCTTTGACCTCGAATTCAGCGTCCAAAGGATTGATGTTGGAATTCAACTCTGGGATGGCTGCATTCATATCGTCTTGAATCTCGTCAAAAATAGCTTCCCAGTGCTGTCCTTTTGCTCTGTTGGGAGAGAGATTACTTTGGTTTGAGCCTTTGTAGTTATCCGAAGGGTTCCTTAGCTCTGTTTTGTTTTGCTCAAAGGGATTGTAATCTGGGTCTACCTGAATGGTAGGTGTTTTGATGGTTTTTCCTTTTGGGCTTATGGGTACTTGATAGTCGGGGTTTAAGGTGAAATCCAAGCTTGGAGCTATGTTGTATTGCCCCAAAGAACGTTTTAACGCCGACCTTAAAATGGCATAGATACTTCGCTCATCTTCAAATTTAATTTCCGTTTTAGTAGGGTGAATGTTCACATCAATTAGTGCCGGATTTATATTCAGAAACAGAAAATAGGAGGGATGATGATTGGCTTGGAGTAATCCTTCCATAGCATTAGTGACGGCATGATTCATGTAGGACGATTTGATGAATCTGTCGTTTACAAAGAAGAACTGTTCACCGCGCGTTTTTTTCGCAAATTCGGGTTTACATACGAAGCCAGAAATCGTCACAATATCTGTTTTTTCATCTACAGGTACTAACCTTGTGTTGTAGTTTTTCCCGTAAATACTTACCAATCGTTGACGAATGGTTTCTCTAGGGAGCCTGTATTGTTCTTTTTCATTGTGAATGAGGGAAAAAGAAACCTTAGGGTGTGCCAGAGCGATTCTGATAAACTCATCGAGGATGTATTTGTATTCAGCTCTGTCAGACTTTAAAAAATTTCTTCTTGCAGGGACATTGAAAAAAAGATTTTTAACGGTAAATGTAGAGCCGTTTGGACAGGTGCAAACTTCTTGGGATTTGACTTCGGAACCTTCAATGATTAATTGAAGGCCTAGTTCTACATCTTCTTTTTTTGTTTTTAGCTCTACCTGAGCAATCGCCGCTATAGAAGCCAAAGCTTCCCCTCTAAAACCTTTGGTTTTGAGGGCAAAAAGATCATCTGCCTTTGTGATTTTTGAGGTAGCATGTCGTTCAAAACACATTCTCATATCTTTTACACTCATTCCACAACCATTATCTACAACTTGTAAAAGTGTTTTACCAGCGTCTTTTACAAAAACCTTGATTTTTGTACTTCCAGCATCTAAAGCATTTTCCAACATTTCTTTTACAGCTGAAGATGGTCTTTGTATAACTTCACCTGCAGCAATC
>JAQWKY010000097.1 GCA_029247585.1 Flavobacteriales bacterium
CAATGTACAAGTTGTTGAGTTGTTGGTTGATAGTGACTTTCAGCTACCCTCCTTTAACTCAATTAAAGATTCATTAGACACTGCAGGATTGTTATTTATATGCTCACCTAACAACCCTACAGGTAATGTAATAGACCGAAAAATTATTCAGGAGTACGCGAATAACTTTCAAGGATTAATTGTTGTTGATGAGGCTTATATTGATTTCTCAAATGAAAAAAGCAACATAAGCTTATTAACTGACCTTCCAAATCTAGTTGTGCTTCAGACCTTTAGTAAGGCATGGGGCCTAGCAGGGGCTCGGTTAGGTATGGCATTTGCCAGTAAAGAAATCATCAACACCTTAAATAAGATTAAACCACCTTACAACGTCAACACACTCAGTCAGAAAGAAGCATTACTTGCTTTAAAAAATGCCTCTGAAACCCAATTACAAATCGAATCGATAATTGAAGAACGAGAAAAATTAATTCTTCAGCTTAGTCAATTGAATAATGTCGTTCAAATTTTCCCATCTGAAGCTAATTTTCTCTTAGTGGAGTTTAAAAATGCAGAAAACGTATTTAAGATTTTGATTGAAAAAGGTATCATTGTCAGAAACCGAACAAAACAAGTCAATGGCTGTATTAGAATTACTATTGGTACAGCACAAGAGAATGCCCTATTGCTAAACACTTTAAAAGATATACAGGGATGAAAAAAGTATTATTCATAGATCGAGATGGTACACTAGTTATTGAACCACCGGTAGACTACCAACTGGACAGCTTGGAAAAGTTAGAATTTTACCCTGGAGTATTTTCCGGATTGTCCAAAATCGTTAAAGAGCTTGATTACGAAATTGTAATGGTTACAAATCAAGATGGATTAGGAACAGCATCTTTTCCTGAAGACACCTTTTGGCCTGCACAAAATAAAATCATCCAAGCCTTTAAAAATGAGGGAATTGAATTTGCTGAACTATTAATTGACAAAAGCTTCCCAGAAGATAATGCACCCACTCGAAAACCCCGAACGGGCCTCTTAAACAAATACATCCATGGGGACTACGACCTGGCAAATTCATTCGTAATAGGTGATCGAGATACAGATATAGAATTGGCTAAGAATTTAAATTGCGAGGGGATATTTATAGGTAAAAACAACAAAGATGCTGTTCTAAATACAGAAAGTTGGGTAGAAATACACCAATTTCTAAAAGCTAAGCCTAGACTAGCAAAGGTTGTTCGTAAAACGAACGAAACGGATATAGAAATTACGGTTAACCTAGACGGATCAGGGAAGAGTACTATAGTTACTGGAGTAGGCTTTTTTGATCATATGTTAGAGCAAATATCGAGACATGGTAATCTAGATATGGACATTAAGGTTTCAGGAGATTTAGAAATTGACGAACATCATACGATTGAAGATGTTGCCATTACATTAGGAGAAGCCTTTTTGGAAGCTTTGGGCTCAAAAAAAGCCATTGAGCGATATGGGTATTTATTACCTATGGACGACTGCCTCACTCAGGTAGCGATCGATTTTGGCGGTAGGCCTTGGTTGATGTGGGATGCAGATTTTAAAAGAGAAATGGTTGGAGAAATGCCTACTGAAATGTTCATGCACTTTTTTAAATCATTCAGTGATGCAGCAAAATGTAATTTAAACATTAAATCTGAAGGAGATAATGAGCATCACAAGATCGAATCTATATTTAAAGCTTTCGGTAAGTCCATAAAAATGGCAGTAAGTAAAACAGATAACTACAGCATTCCTAGCACAAAAGGAAGTTTATGATCGCAATTATAAAATACAACGCGGGCAATACTTGTTCTGTTCAAAACGCACTAGAACGTTTGGGATACAAAACACTCATTACAGACAAGGAAGAGGAACTTCAGAAAGCTGACAAAGTTATATTCCCAGGTGTTGGCGAAGCAAGCACAGCGATGTCATACCTCAAGGAGCGTGGCTTAGATCAGGTGATTTTGAGATTGAAACAACCTGTTTTAGGTATCTGTTTGGGGCTTCAACTAATGTGTGAGCATTCAGAAGAAGGGGAAGTTGCATGTTTAGGAATATTTAAAAACAAAGTGTGTAAATTTCCAAATACGGAAATTGTACCTCATATGGGCTGGAACAGCTTTGTTGATGTTAAAGGGGTCTTGATGAAAGGTGTTGAAATGACCGATGATGTGTATTTTGTTCACAATTACTACGCAGATCTTTCTGACGAGACCACTGCAGTATGTGATTACATAACGCCTTTTAGTGCAGCTCTTGAAAAAGATAATTTTTATGCAACCCAATTTCATCCAGAAAAGTCAGCTGATATTGGAGAGAAAATACTTAAAAACTTTTTAGATTTATGAGAATTATTCCTGCGATAGACATCATCGACGGTAAATGTGTTCGCCTCACCAAAGGAGATTACAACACAAAGAAAATATACAATGAAAACCCTTTAGAAGTTGCAAAAGAATTTGAAGCCAATGGAATCAAACATTTGCATTTGGTTGATTTGGATGGTGCGAAATCAAAACGTATTATCAATTATAAAATTCTAGAGCAAATTGCATCTTCTACTGATTTACATATTGATTTTGGTGGAGGATTGAAATCTGATGAAGATTTAAAAATAGCCCTAGAATCTGGAGCAAAACAAATAACAGGAGGAAGTATTGCGGCTAAAAATAGACCCGTATTTATCAATTGGTTGAACAAATATGGTGGGCAGAAGATTATACTTGGTGCCGATTGTATGGATCGAAAAATTGCTACAGACGGTTGGTTAGAAAATTCCGAATTAGACCTCATAGAATTCATTAAAGGTTATGAATTGGAAGGAGTCGAATATGTAATCTGTACAGACATATCAAAAGACGGCATGCTCCAAGGACCATCTACAGAACTTTATAAAGAAATTATTAGTGAAACTACAGTTAAGTTGATTGCAAGTGGTGGAATCGCAAACCTCCAAGATTTGATTGATTTAAAAGAGATCGGTTGTGAAGGTGCCATACTAGGAAAAGCCATATATGAAGGTAAGGTTACGCTAAAAGAACTCAGAGACCTATGTTAAAGAAAAGGATTATACCTTGTTTAGACATTCAAAACGGAAGAACTGTAAAAGGGATTAATTTCGTTGGAATAAGAGATGCTGGAGACCCTATAGACCTAGCAAAGAGGTACGTAATAGAAGGTGCAGATGAGTTGGTTTTTTTAGACATTACAGCGACTATTGAGAATAGAGACACCCTTGTGAGTCTGGTTGAGCGTATAGCCAAAGAAATCGATATACCGTTCACGGTTGGTGGTGGTATAAATTCAGTAGAAGATGTTTCAAGAATTATTACTGCAGGAGCTGATAAAGTTTCTGTGAATTCGTCTGCGGTAAGAAG
>JAQWKY010000099.1 GCA_029247585.1 Flavobacteriales bacterium
GACTTGGTCATCGTGTATAAAAGCCTCTTTGATGGCATCTTCCCATTGTGTTTTTTTAGAAACTTTAGAAACTCCAAAGCTTGAACCTGCTCGGTTTGGTTTTACAAAGCAAGGAAGCCCAATTTCCTTTTCAATCTTCTCAATATCGTAATCTGCTCCCTTGTTGATGATGATTGCCTGTGCACTGGGAATTTGGAATTGTTTTAAAAGTGCATTGCACATAGCTTTATTAAAGGTGATCGCAGACTCAAAACTCCCGCAGCAATTGTAAGGGATGTTCAACAAGTCAAAATAACCTTGTAGAACTCCGTCTTCACCAGGAGTGCCATGAATAGCCATAAACACACCGTCAAAAGATTTTTTTTCTCCTTTTACTGAAAATGAAAAGTCGTTTTTGTCGATGGCATAAGTTTTCCCATCCTGGTAGACGTGCCAATCGGCTCCTTCTATATGGACAAGGTAAGGAGTGAATTTATGAGTGTCGACATGTTGGTAAACAACATTTGCACTTTTTAAGGAAATGGCTATTTCTGAGGAATCTCCTCCTCTGAGTATGGCTATATTTTTCTTCATCTAAAGAAAGCTAATACGGTATTTTCAATTTTCTCTTTCAACCTCTAAATCACTAATGTACCTAAAAGTCTAGGAAACTCATGCGTTTGTTGAGTTTTAAATCTTGAAGTATGCTTGATTTTACATTGATACTCAAATTGTAACTCTGGTGGTAGCCAAAGGGAATCCAATTGAATCTCAACTCCCAGCAGTGCAAGTCTCTGTAAAAGTCCAGTGATGTGTATGAGATTTCTTGCGTATCGAAATCATAACCGGATCGAAATCCAATTTTCCATTTTTCAGTCAAACGAACGTTTCCTCTTACATTGAACGTTTGACGAATGGACTTTTCTAGCATCGGTTTCCTATAGCTGTATTTGTAATCCATGCTGATGTCCCATGGAATGTTGAAGTCTACATAATCATCCGCATAATCTTGAATCATATTCCATTGTTCTTCAGGAATGTTTTGTGAGACTTTTGATGTTGTTGGCTGATACGAACTTTTAAAACTCCAATTTACTGAGAAATTGAAATTAGTTAATCGACCTAATGAGGGTTTATCCTTCCATACGTACTTATGAATTTGATTTCCATTTTCGTTCATCTGATATGGATTCAGGGAGCCACTAAATTTTATGTTAAGTTTTGGAATCAATTCAGACCTTCCTGAAAAGTTTATGTTGGAGAGGTTAAATGAATCGACGGCTAGGTTGTAATTCCCTCTAAAGCTCAAGCTTTTAAATAGGGCAATTTTCTTGTATTCAGTGATGCTATCGTTCTTCGATTTAATCTTCATTTCTAAATTGTTGTCGACACTTACACTGATGTTTCCAGATTTTCCCATGGGAGCACTGTTGTAGATGTTCTCATTGTAATACGAGTACATCTGTTCATTTCCAAGCGAGTCTACCACGGTTCGATCGTAATACCCCCATTTCTCATCACTAAAATCGGGTCTGTAGTTGAAAGATATACTTGGGCTGATGACGTGCCTAATGGCTTTTATTCTTTTCGATTTTATAGGATAGAGTCCATAAACTTTAGTGTTTAACCGAATACTTGTATTGAAGTCTCTAACCGCATACACCCCCCCAACTGTATCTTTGTGTAATATGTTTTGATCCTCGTTCCAGGATTTTTCTATTCGATCGAAATACCATCGTTCGGTGTAATTTGCCCCAGGACTCAGGTTGAAGTGCTTAAAAACTTTAAAAGAACTGCTAATAGGTACTCGGTGCTTTATACCGTATCTCATGTTCTTTAGTGTCTGAGATGTAAACAATAAGCTGTCAATCGTTTCAATTTGATTTTTTGCCTGTACGTTGTAGCTCATACTAATTTTTTCGTACCATCTTTGTTTTCCCGAAAGTTGTTTCCGTTTGAAAGGGTGTATTCGATTCACATTGAATCCTAAATCGGGTAGACTCAGACTGATTGAATTATTCAAAGTGTTTTGACTGTGTCTGAGGTTTGCAGAAAGGTTGAATGGTTTGTCAATCCAAGAGTAGCTGTATGAGACATTGGAGGTTAAGGTGTTTTTTAAGTAGTCGTTACCTAGATAGGCGTTCATCCGATTGAAGCTACTAGAACCTGCATTAACTTTTGCGCTAAATCGTCTGTTTGGATGTGCTTTGGGGTCTTGTGTGTGCGTCCAATTGATGAAGAAATCTCTTTGGTCTTGGAAGTTTGATAGTCCTTTTTCCCCCAATAGGTTTTTGGAGTAACTGATGCTAAAGTTTCCTTTGTATGCATAGCGTTTTTTGTAAACGCTTTGACTTTTCAATTTCCAAGATCCTCGGGTGTAAATATCTCCCCTCAAGGCCAAATCTACATGGTCGTTTATGGAAAAATACCATCCTCCATTTCTGAAATAGTACCCTCGATTGGTTGAGTTTCCATAGGAGGGCATGAGAAAGCCTGAACTTTTTTCATTTTCCATTGGGAAAAAACCAAAAGGGACAAACAAGGGGGTTGGAATGTCGGCAATGACGAGGTTAGCAGGTCCAGTAACAATCTTATTGTTTGGAATGATTTTGAGCTTTTTCGCACGGATGTAAAAATGTGGATCCTCATCCGAACAAGTCGTGTATTTACTTTCTTCGATGAACATCGAATTGTCTGCTTGTTTTTTGAGATGGTCACCATGGATATATCCCTCGCCATCTTGTGTCCGCATTCCTTTTATCTTCCCTTTTTTACTTTTAAAATTGTAGAGAATGCTCTCACAGTAATAAGTTTTCCCTTTTTCTTTGAAGATGGGTTCTCCAAAAATATGACCTGTGCTGTCGGTTTGTCCAATGGCGAATACGGTATTATTTTCCCAGTTGAGGACGATATGTTCGGCTTGAAGCTCTATGTCTTCATAGTTTACTTGTGCCTTGTGGTAGAGTCGGACTTTTTTCCCCTGAAGGTCCACAACGCTCGAGTCTTCGGCGAAATAGGTGATGTCAGAGGTCAGGAAGCTTGATTTTGTGGAAGTTGTGTCCTCTAATGTCTGCTGAGCGGAGGTCTCTGAAAACGCAAGAATCCATAGGATTAAAGCTAAAAAGAGAGTATGTTTAGACTTTGCTGACAAAAGTGAATTTTCTTTTTATTTTTGTTTTGGCTAATTAAGCAAAACTAACTAAAAAAAGCCATCTGTAGTGAAACGAATTGTAGCGATATTTCTTGTACTCTATTCTTTACCCGTTTGGTCGTATTTATTTTCTTCAGATTACAGCACAGCAGTCAATAAAGTTATTATTGATGCGGGGCATGGTGGAAAAGACCCAGGAAATTTAGGTACGGGAAGATATGCTTCTCAGGAGAAAGATATTACGCTTGATGTAGCAATGAAATTAGGGGGGTATATTCAAGAAAATATGCCAGACGTAGAGGTGATTTATACTCGAGATAAGGATGATTTTCCACAATTGTATGAACGCACTGCTTTGGCGAATAGAGAAAAAGCCGATCTCTTTATTTCCATACATTGTGATGCTTTTACAGATTCACGTGCTCATGGCTGTTCTTCTTTTGTAGTGGGAATGAATCATGGGAAGCAGTCTCGTGTAGCTATCAAAGAGAATCCGGTTATCGTTACAGAAGAGGATAAGTTGAATTACGGCAATTTTGATATTCAAAGTCCTGAATATCAGATTGAGGTTTCCTTGTATCAGAAGATGTATGAGAAAAATAGTCTCCTACTTGCCGATAAAATTCAAACTCAGTTTAGAGAACGGGTGAATCGAAGAGATCGAGGAGTTAAGCGTGAACCTTTGTATGTAACCAGTCGAGTTGCAATGCCCTCTGTACTCGTAGAATTAGGTTTTTTAACCAATCCGATAGAAGAAGACTTTTTGAATACAGCTCAAGGGAAATCGTATATGGCTTCGGCCATTTATAGAGCATTCAAAGAATACAAGAGTGAACAAGAAGGAGTTATTAAAGATGTGAAACAGGTTCGTGAAGTTATATCAGGGGAGGTGCCTTTAATCGATAAGAAAACAGAAGGAGCTACCTACTTGACGGTTCAAGTTTTTACGTCTTCAAATAAATTGGATACGGAATCCCTAAAAGACTTAGACGGTACTTTTTACATCCTTGAAGGGGGTGTGTATAAATATTTTAGTGGACGTTACCGTCATATCGATGAAGTTAAGTTACATCAAAAAGAGCTTATGAATCAAGGTCTTAAAGATTGTTTTGTGGTTGGAATTCATAATAATGTGAAGGTCCGCGTCTCTGAGGTAATAGAACTCCTTAAATAATTTGTATTTTTGATTAGACAGTATTTATAGATGAGGTATAGCAAAGAACTAGTAATAGGCTTAACGACTGTGGCAACAATAATTTGTTTCACATGGGGTTATAATTTTTTGAAAGGCAAAAATGTCTTTAAAGCCAAACGTGATTATTACGCTTTTTATGATCATGTTCACGGTTTAGAGGTTGGGCAGCCTGTGACCATCAGTGGATACAAGATTGGTCAGGTAACCGAAATTACGTTCGATGCATCGTATGGAGGCTCTTTACTGGTTGGGTTTCACATTTCAAAACCCCTTGATATCAGTAGCGATACGAAGGTGAAGATTTATGATATGGATATTATGGGAGCTAAGGGGCTTCAATTAGAGCCTGGGACTTCTTCTGAATTGGCGGTTTCTGGAGATACACTTCAAGGCGACATTCAAATTTCCTTAACAGAACAAGTAACCAAACAGTTTGTGCCTATTAAAGATGGTACAGAACGACTGATTAATGTTTTAGATTCTACGCTGAGATCCATTACCCTTCTCACTCAGAAAGCAAGTGATTTGATTGAAGTGAATCACAACAGTATTTCGAGTGCTGCAGTGCATATAGATACTTTATCACAAACGTTAAGTGCGCAACGTGAAGATTTTGAAATCATACTCAACAATTTTAGAACATTTAGTTCTGATTTAGCAGAATCAGATGTTTCATCAGCAATTTCTCAGATTGATGAGACGATGAATAGTCTAGATGTTGTACTCACCGATATCAATTCAGGGCAAGGCAGTTTAGGAAAACTAATTAAGGACGGAAAGTTGTATACGGATATGAGTGCGTCAATGTCTCAATTGGAACGCTTGTTAGAAGATTTACGTGAACATCCGAAGCGTTACATTCACTTT
>JAQWKY010000113.1 GCA_029247585.1 Flavobacteriales bacterium
TCACAAGCAGAAAATACATCTCGATTTATTGGAGATTTTGAGGTAGAGTATCAGTTGAGTGATGATGGAAAGCTTCGTCTTCTAGCATTCAGCAACAATTTAGAAGAAAACACCCAGCTGCAAATTGAAGCTAATAAATACTATACGACAGGATTGGGGCTTTTTTACAGAGATGAGTTTGATGATTTTAGAGATCTGTGGAAGAAGTTCAAAAGAATGTTTCGTTGAAACCCCCGAAAACAAGACCCTTAGTGTTTGTTTAATCCTCGGTTAGAACACCTTTCGTTGTAATCTCATAACAAATAGGTTATATTTACCCGCTAAGTGATGTAAGTATGTTAGAACGTCTACTTCCTAAATTAATTGACTTTATCAGGTCAGGCAGCAATCGCAGTGTGATTGTCATTTGTTTTTTGATGTCAACCTTATTTTGGTTTTTAATCAAATTTTCAAAAGAGTATACCTATTATATAGATTATCCGCTTGAATATGTAAATCAGCCTATCGATAAATATTTGAAGGAACAGCCATTGTCGGAGCTTAAGATTAAAGTTAAGGGACATGGTTTTGCTTTTTTGAAAGAAACTTTTTTTAATCGAAACGCTGACATTGACTTGTCTAAACTTCAGCGTCAAGGATCTACATCTTTTGCACTAAGTCAGGCACTTCGGCCCAATATAGCCCGAGAGTTAAATGGGTTTTCTATTTTGGATATTGAGCCAGATACCTTGTTTTTAGACTTTAGTATCAAGACTAGTGCTACCTTGAAGGTTAGCGTTCCTTTGGATTTATCTTTCAGTGAGAACTACGTTCAATACGGTGATTTTAAAGTTGTACCTCAAGAAATAGAAGTTTTTGGTCCTGCTCATATCCTAGATACCCTTACAAGATTATATACGGATGTGTTGAAGCGGGATGATATCAGTGAGAACATAGATGTAAGTTTGGAGGCTATCCTACCCAATGCTATGTTGACGGCCCGTAATACAGCAGTGAAAGTTTCTCAGGAGGTTGCTCGGTTTACTGAAATTCACAAGAAGATTCCCATACAATTAATAAATGTGCCCACTGGCAAGGAGTTGATCGTAAAACCATCTGAGGTAGATTTGTCCTATTGGATAGCCATGAAAGATGTAGCTAAAGTAAAAGCATCAGATTTTGTGATTTATTGTGACTATGACGAAATAGCCATGACACAGCGAAAGATTTTAAACATCTTTTTAGATGAAAATAAAAAGCCTTCCATTGTACAAAGGGTTAAGTTTCATCCATCTACGGTTGAGTTTGTAAAAAAGAACTGATGTTGAAAGTCGGATTAACAGGTGGGATTGGTAGTGGAAAAACTACTGTTGCTGAGGTTTTCAGACAATTAGGAGTCTCTGTTTACTCCTCTGACGATCGGGCAAAAGCATTAATGTCCGAGGATTTGATTTTGCGTACTTCACTCATTTCACTTTTTGGGGAGCAAGCTTTTTTAAATGGTGTTTTGAATAGGTCTTATATAGCTTCAAAAGTTTTCGCTAATTCTCAACTTTTGGATCATTTAAATGCTTTAGTGCACCCTGTCGTTGAAAGGGATTTTCAAGCTTGGTGTTTAAGCCAAAAAGGGTGCTACATTATAAAGGAGGCAGCTATTCTTTTTGAAAGTGGTGCAAATAATGGATTAGATAAGGTCGTTTTAGTAGAAGCACCAAAAGAACTTAGGATAAACAGAGTCGTCAAGCGAGATGGTTGCGAACGCGCAGATGTGATAGCCAGAATTGACAAGCAGTGGCCTGATGAAAAAAAGAAAGCGCTTTCAGATGATGTGATTATTAATGATGAAAAATCTTCTTTGTTAGAGCAAGTCTTAAAGCTTCACAATATTTTTAATGATGCATATTGAATTGCCCATGATCAATATGTAATTCACAACTTATACGGGTCTTTTACTAAGTTCTATTTAATAAATCAATTCCGCGTCTCCTTTCCCTTCTCTTAAGATCATGTACTGAGCCTCATCGCTACAATCCACAACGGTAGATGCAATGTTTAACCCATAACCACCATCGATGACAAGATCTACTTGGTGTTGGTATTTTTCGTAAATCAATTCTGGATCGGTAGAATATTCAATGACATCATCGTCGTCGTGAATCGAAGTTGATATGATGGGGCTCCCCAATTGCTTTACGATTTCTCGGGTAATGTTGTTGTCCGGAATCCGAATACCAACGGTTTTCTTTTTGTTGCTAAAAATCTTAGGGATCTTTCCTGTAGCTTTTAAGATGACTGTAAAAGGTCCTGGGAAAATTCGTTTTAAAAGCTTGTAGGTTTGCGTACTTATTTGTTTGGCATATTCTGAAAGATGGCTGAGGTCGTAACAAATGAATGAGAAATGAGCATCTTTTAATTTTATACCTTTAATACGTGCTACTCGTTCTAAAGCTTTTTTGTGATTCAAGTCGCATCCTAATCCATAAACGGTATCTGTGGGGTAAATAATTACCCCACCGTTCCGTAGACACTTTACCACCTCATCAATGTGTTTTTCATTGGGCTGGTCGTTGTAGATGCGTTTGAGCATTACGGATTCAGTTTGGCGTGATCGGCTAAAAATATCTCTAAGCCTTTCGTGGTTAGCGGGTGGTCAAACAACTTATCCAAAAGAGAATAAGGAACCGTTGCGTAGTCAGCTCCATATTCAGCACACTTAATCACGTGTTCTTCGTGTCGGATGGAGGCAGCCAATATATTAGTGTCAAAATTGTAATTATCGAATATGGTTCGAATACTCTTAATCAACACCATTCCGTCAATATTAATATCATCCAAGCGACCAATAAAAGGAGATACATAGGTTGCACCTGCTTTTGCCGCTAATAAAGCTTGGTTTGCCGAGAAGATGAGCGTACAGTTGGTTTTTATTCCTTTTTTATTGAGTTCATAGATGGCTTTAATTCCCTCTTTAATCATCGGTATCTTAATGACAATGTTAGGGTGGAGCTCAGCTAAGTCATAAGCTTCTGCTAACATACCCTCACAATCCGTGGAAATCACCTCTGCAGAAACAGGCCCGTCCACCAGCTTACATATATCAACGTAGCGTTGGTGACAGTCTTCTGTTCCACTGATACCTTCCTTAGCCATTAAGCTTGGGTTGGTCGTTACACCTGATATGATGTTGTAAGCAACCAATTCTTGGATCTGTGATGTGTTTGCCGTGTCAATAAAGAATTTCATCGGATTTAAGTTAGGGTTAATTTATAATTAAGGATAAATGTTTCGTTTTGAACAACACAAAAAAACAAAATTTGTAGCGATTAGAGTAGCGATTGAAAATAAATATTCATTAAGTGATTGATTTATAGCATCTCTTTGGTTTGTATTGGTGTATAATCAAACATTTACAGTAAGATGAACTATTCAAATGGACTGAATAAATAAGTGTTAGGTGCCAAATAAAGTTTTTTGTTTACGATAAATTTTTTGTATGTTTGGTACTTGAATTTTTTAAGTAAAACAATTTTTAACTAAAACCCCCCCCAGTATGAAGAAGTTAGCTTTATTTCTTTTTGGATGTTTTGCCACTAGCTTTGCAGTTGTTGCGCAAAATGTTACTGCTGACATGTTTACCTCTCCTGCAAATACAGGTGCAAACATGACAGTAGGTGTTAATGCTTCTAAATTTGACCAGTTTGAAGGCGGTCAAATCGGAGCTTTTTATGATTTGAATGGTGATGGCGCGCTACAGTGTGTAGGTGTTGAGGCCATTGCAACAGGATTTTTTGGTTTAGCCCTATGGGGTGATGACTCATCTACTAATGATAAAGATGGTCTTGGTTCAGGTGAATCTCCAGTTTTCGCGATTTTGCATGATGGTAACGTAATAATGGTTGCTGAGATTCCTCAGTTTACAGGATACGTAACTAATGGTATTGTAAACATTACTGATGCTGGCTTATCTTCAGCTGTTGCAGGTTGTACAGATGAAAGTGCATGTAATGCATTGGATATGTACACTGATGTAACTTACACTGACGATGGTTCGTGTACGTTCGCTGCTACTGGTTATGACTGTGATAACGTATGTTTAGTTGATACTGATGGTGATGGCGTATGTGATCAGTTTGAAGTTGATGGTTGTACTACTGATAGTGCTTGTAACTATGACGGAGCTGCCACAGAAGATGATGGTTCTTGTACTTATGCCGCTCAGTATTTAGACTGTGCTGGAGCTTGTTTAAGCGATGTTGATGGTGATGAAGTTTGTGATGAGCTTGAGGTTGTTGGATGTCAAGATGATGCTTACGATAACTACGATGCTGCAGCTACTGATGCTGGATCTTGTACTGGTTTGTTAGGTTGTATTGATGATGCATACTTCGAGTACTCAGCAGACGCTGAAGTTGATAATGGATCTTGTGCTACTTTAATCATTCCAGGTTGTACAAACCCTGCTGCTTCTAACTATTCTGTTGAAGCAAACTTAAACATTGCTGAAGGTGAAGAAGGTGCTTGTATTATTGAGGGTGTAAACTTTACACCTAGTACAGATGCTGAGAACACGTCTATTGTTGTTACATCTAATAACATGTCGGTATTATTCCCGGTAAACAATGCAGGTCTATGGAACGTTGACCAATCAAATGTTGTTGAAGGAGATATTATCGCTGCTGTTTACGAAACAGGTCGTTTAGAAAACGATTTCCTAGGATACTCTACAATTTCAGGTCTTGCAAATGCAGGTTCTGTTGCTTGGACAGGTGACCAAGTTGGTTTGGCTGTTTTTGGTGCAGATAACATGATTAACAATGGTTTTGAGCCAGCTGAAGATTTAAAATGGTTAGTTTCTAGAGATGGTGTAGTTTACGAAGCTTCGGTAACGTATGCAACTCCTGCTTATGACGGAACTTACCAAGAAGGTACTTATGTAACAGTAAACTCTATTGTTGTTGGTGCTCCTGCTGACGCAGGTTGTACGAATCCAACATACATGGAGTACGACCCATTAGCAACTGTTGATGATGAATCTTGTTCTACGTACATCTCTGTAGGTTGTTTGGATGCTGAGTATG
>JAQWKY010000004.1 GCA_029247585.1 Flavobacteriales bacterium
AATTAAGGAGCGTATGCAAATCCTTGGAAGTTCTGGGGATTATGATGTAATTATTACAGAGCTAGGTGGAACGGTAGGTGATATAGAGTCTTTACCTTATGTGGAAAGTGTACGCCAGTTGTGTTGGGAAAAACCCAATGACTGTATGGTTGTTCACCTTACACTTATACCTTATTTATCTGCCGCTGGAGAGCTCAAAACAAAGCCTACACAACATTCGGTTAAGGCACTTCAAGAATCTGGTGTATTTCCGGATGTATTGGTTTGCAGAACGGAACATGAAATCAACGAATCCATACGAAGAAAGTTGGCTTTGTTCTGTAATGTTCAGCCCGATGCCGTTATACAGTCTATAGATGCTGAAACCATTTATGATGTCCCTAAATTGATGAAAGAAGAGCAGCTTGATAAAGTTGTTTTGAAGAATTTAGGTTTAAATCATTCCGGTGAAGCTGACATTACTTGTTGGGAAGAGTTTGTTTTCAACCTCAGAAACCCGAAAAATGAAATAGATATAGCTTTGGTGGGCAAGTATGTGGAGCTTAAAGATTCTTACAAATCCATTTCTGAAGCATTTATCCATGCCAGTGCTACTTCTCGATGTAAGGTGAATTTACATTGGATACATTCTGAAAAATTAAATGATCGTTCTGCTAAGGATGCTCTAGAGAACATGGATGGCGTATTAGTAGCTCCTGGTTTTGGCCCTAGAGGTATCGATGGTAAACTTCATGCGGTTCGGTATGCTCGAGAAAACAACACCCCATTTTTAGGAATATGCTTAGGGATGCAAGCTTCCGTCATTGAATATGCCAGAAACGTTTTGAATTATGAAGATGCGCATTCTGCAGAGATGAACCCAAAAAGTCTACATCCAGTGATAGACATTATGGAAGAGCAAAAGAAAATTACCAATATGGGGGGTACTATGAGACTAGGAGCTTGCGCTTGTGAGTTAAAGAAAGGTACGATTGCTCATGCCGTTTATGGTTCGGATCTAATATCTGAACGTCACCGTCATCGATATGAATTCAATAACGCCTATCTAGAACAGTATGAAAAAGCGGGAATGAAGGCTACGGGTATTAATCCAGAAACAGGACTCGTTGAAATTGTTGAGATTCCTGATCACCCTTGGTTTGTAGGAGTTCAATTTCATCCAGAATATAAAAGTACAGTTGCCAACCCACACCCACTATTTGTGAGTTTTGTTAAGGCAGTATTAAAGAATAAAGCTTAAAATAAATGCTACAACAAGAAAAAAAGACCGATTACAATTCGGTGATTGGATTTGCCTTAATAGGTATTGTTCTTTTTTGGTTTTTAAACAACCAAGCAGATTTGGTAGAAAGCCAAAATCAGCCGATTACAGAAGAAGTTCAAAGCTCAAGTTCACCTTCTGCTGAGCTAGTTTCAAATGAAACTTCCCTTGAAAATAACTCTAATTCAGTTTCCGCAGATTTGCAAGAAGCTTATGGAGCATTTGCTCAAGCCGCCGCCTTTCAAGATCTTTCAGAAAAAGTTTATCTAGAAAATGACTTAGTTAAAGTCGAGCTGGCTGCTAAAGGGGGGAGAGTAACGAGTGTTTATCTCAAAGAATACCAAACGTATGATTCACTTCCTTTAAATTTATTACGTGAAGATTCGTCACTATTCAATTTAACGTTTTGGTCTCAAAATCGCCGCTTACAAACTTCCGATTTTACCTTCGAAACTACAGAGTCTCAATTTGGTGACAGTCAAGTTGTTTCCATGCGTTTAAATGTTCAAGAAGGGAAGTATCTTGAATTTGCCTATTCCTTGGCGCCAAACACATACAAAGTTGACTATACCGTAAACCTTATTGGTTTAGAAGATATCATTCAGCCTCAAAATCCGATTGAACTCGATTGGTCTGTAAATGTTCCACGTCAAGAATTAAATAAAGACAATGAGTCGATGAATACTTCTGCATACTATTTTATAGATGGAGAAGTTGACGATTTGTCTATTACCTCAGACGATTCAGAACGTGTTTCAAACCCGGATTGGATTGCCTTCAAATCACAGTATTTTTCCACTGCTCTTACAACCAAAGGTTTGTGTAAGGAGGTTTTACTAAGCTCAGAAGAGCATTCTGGATCAGAGAATTATCTTAAAACGCTCAGCGCTTCCACTCAGCTAAATTTCAATGGTGGTTCACAATCTTACGCTATGCAATGGTATTTTGTTCCGAATCATGTAAAGACTTTAAAGTCATTCGACAATGGTTTAGAGGAGCTTGTACCTTTGGGGTGGAGTTTTATTGGGTGGATTAATAAATACGTTGTTATTAATATTTTTAATGCTTTTGAGAACTGGGGCTTTGGTTACGGTATAATCATCCTAATGATGGCCTTGTTGATCAAAATTGCATTGTTCCCATTCACATACAAGTCATACACTTCTATGGCTAAGATGCGTGTTTTAAAACCTCAGGTTGATGCCATCAATGAGAAGTATGAAGATAAAATGAAGCGTCAGCAAGAGATGATGGCCTTGTACAAGGAAACAGGTGTAAGTCCTTTGGGAGGCTGTATTCCGATGTTGTTTCAAATGCCGATTTTATTTGCATTATTCCGCTTTTTCCCATCTTCCATAGAGCTTCGTCAACAAAGTTTTCTATGGGCAAATGATTTGTCAACCTATGATTCGATTCTTGACTTAGGCTTTAGCATTCCATTTTATGGCGATCATGTAAGTTTATTTACGCTTTTGATGACCGCTACTACTGTTTTGCAGATGAAGTATAGCACGAGTATGTCTGCTTCCAATTCACAAATGCCTCAAATGAAATACATGATGTATTTCATGCCTGTCATTTTCTTGGGTGTGATGAATAATTATGCGGCTGCTTTGAGTTATTACTATTTCCTAGCTAACTTAATTACATTCGCTCAACAGAAAATTATTGCAGGAATGACTGATGACTCTGCTTTGTTGGCTAAGATGGAGGAGAACAAGCAGAAAGCTCCTAAGAAAGGTAAGTCTAAGTTTCAAACTCGCTTGGAAAATATGATGAAAGAGCAGCAAGAAGCTAAAAACAAAAAGTAATATTATTGTGTTAAAATAAAAAAGGTGATCTAAACAGATCACCTTTTTTTTTGCATTCAATATTTTGCCCTATAAAGCTTTTTTAAATTCGATAAACTCATCATACTCCATCAATTTATCATAGTGAACATTTGGATTAATCTCTACGATTCGATTTGCAACAGATTGTGTAATGGTATGGTCATGAGAAGAGAAGAGCATGGTCCCCTTAAACTCCCTCATTGCATTGTTGAGTGCTTGGATGGATTCAAGGTCTAGGTGAGAGGTAGGCTCATTAAACATAATGAGATTCGCTTGTGCCAACATCATTCGTGAAAGCATACATCGTACCTTTTCACCACCGGATAATACTTTTGCAGATTTGAAGGTTTCTTCGCCACTGAAAAGCATTTTACCCAGGAACCCTCGAACATAAACTTCGTCTTTAATTTCGGAGAATTGTCGCAACCAATCGATTAAGCTATCCTCTGTGTCAAAATACTGTGCATTATCATTTGGCAAGTAGGCTTGAGTAATAGTTTGTCCGTATGAGAAGGTACCTGTTGAAGGTTTATCTTTCCCATCTAAGATGTTGTATAATGCTTCTAAAGCCAATTTGTTATCGGCCAATAATGCAATTTTATCCCCTTTATTTACTTTGAAATTTAGTTTTTCAAAAAGCACGGATCCATCGGCAGCATGTGCACTTAAATTATCTACTTCTAAAATTTGATCACCAGCCTCACGTTCTTGGTCAAATATGATGGCTGGATACTTTCTACTTGATGCTTGAATGTCGTCAAGGTTTATTTTTTCCAGGAGTTTTTTACGGCTGGTTGCTTGCTTACTTTTTGAAGCATTTGCACTAAATCTAGAGATGAATTCTTGCAATTCTTTGCGTTTATCTTCCGCTTTCTTGTTTGCTGCAGATCGTTGTCTGAGTGCCAATTGACTCGACTCGTACCAAAAGGAATAATTTCCTGTAAATAATTTTATTTTCCCGAAGTCGATGTCTGCAATATTCGTACACACCGTATCTAAAAAATGTCGGTCGTGAGAAACAACAATAACGGTGTTTTTGAAGTTCAACAAGAAGTCTTCCAACCACTCAATCGTGTTTAAATCTAGGTGGTTGGTAGGTTCATCAAGAATTAAAACATCTGGATTTCCAAAAAGAGCTTGAGCTAGTAAAACCCTCACTTTAGCACTACCTTCAAGGTCTTTCATCAATTTGTAATGGTCTTCTACAGGGATTCCCAATCCACAGAGCATATTCGAAACATCTGACTCTGCATTCCAACCGTCCATTTCTTCAAATTTTATTTCAAGGTCGGCTGCCTTGATGCCGTCTTCCTCATTAAAGTCAGGTTTTGCGTAGATGGCATCTTTCTCCTGCATGATGTTCCACAGATCTTGGTAGCCCATGAAAACGGTGTTTAGTACCGTTACATCATCGTATTTAAAGTGGTCTTGACTCAATACAGCCATGCGTTTTCCAGCTTCTAAACTTACCTGTCCTGTGTTGGCTTCCATTTCACCTGATAAAACCTTTAGGAAGGTAGATTTCCCGGCACCGTTGGCGCCTATCATACCATAGCATCGTTCTCCATGGAACTTTACATTGACATCATCGAATAATACTCTTTTACCAAATTGAATGGATACATTGGTTGCCGTAATCATAGTGCTAATTTTGAGCTGGCAAATTTAGTTGTTTTTTCTCATTCTAGAGAAGAATAATTCTATTAATGATTTTAGTACTGAAGTATATTTATCCCTTTATTTCATTGTAAATTAAAGCCCCCAAGATTTTTATTATATTTCTTAAATTCATTCGATGATGACACACAAATTCACTTTAAAATTAGCCGCTCTTTTTGGAGCATTATCTGTGATGATTGGTGCTTTTGGCGCTCATGGATTAAAAGAGTTGCTCTTGGCCAATCAACGTTTAGATGTTTTTGAAAAAGCCATTACTTATCAGTTTTATCATACGTTGGTCTTATTTCTTGTGGCAATTTTGATGAAACCTTATGCGAGTAAATATCTTTGTTGGTCAGCTCGGTTTTTCGTTTTTGGAATTCTTATTTTCTCAGGATCTCTCTATGTTTTAGCCCTCACTAATCACTTATTTATAGGAGCCATAACGCCCGTTGGTGGGGTGTTTTTCATTTTGGGTTGGTTGTCCTTATTTCGATTTGCGTATATGGATCTGTGAATTCTTTCTGATTAGGAATATTTAAAGCTTACGTCCTGTTTTTTTATAATGTCTATTTTACGTACATTCAGACAATTAAACAAAAATATTATGGGAAAGGGAGATGCAAAATCCAAAAGAGGAAAGATAAATAGAGGCACATCAGGTGTTCGAAGACAAAAGAAGAAGGTTTTAGCTAGTTCCGTCGTTGTGGAACAACCAGTTGTAAAACCCAAAAAAAAGGCAGCTCCGAAAAAAACAACGACCAAAAAAGCTGTAGCTAAGAAACCTGCAGCAAAAAAAACAGCCACTAAGAAAAAGGCTGAAGATTAATCTTCAGCCTTTTTTTAATTTATCCGTAAATAATTTTTTGAATTTTTCCACTTTAGGAAGAATGACGTACCGACAATAGGGTTCTTCGTTGTGTAGGTCATAATAATCACGATGATAATCTTCAGCAGGGTAGAAGTTCGTGAACTCCGTAATTTCAGTAATTATGGGTTCATCTATGAATTTGGTTTTATCCAATTTTGCTTTTAATTCTTCAGCCATTGATTCCTGCCCTTCATCATGAAAATAGATAACCGACCTGTAGTGAGTTCCCACATCGTTACCTTGCCTGTTTAAGGTCGTTGGGTCGTGAATTTCCCAAAAGATATGGAGCAGGTCTTTAAAAGAAATGACCTCAGGATTGTATTGGATGTCACAGACCTCTGCATGCCCTGTCCTCCCTGTGCAAACCTCTCTGTAAGCTGGGTTTTTTATGTTTCCACCAGCAAAGCCAGATTGAACGCTTACGACCCCTTCTAAACGATTGTAAACAGCCTCAAGACACCAGAAGCATCCTCCACCCAAAGTGGCTCTTTTAAAATGGGTACGCATAGCATTTATGATTAGAAACAAAAAAACCGTCAAAAGACGGTTTTAAGTAATTGCAATTATCAGTCGCCTTTTTCAGCCAAATATCTTTCTGCTTCAAGTGCGGCCATACAACCACTACCGGCAGCAGTAACTGCTTGTCTGTAGATTTTATCTTGTATATCACCTGCAGCAAATACGCCTTCAATATTTGTTTGTGTAGAATCCGCTTGGGTTGTCAAATAACCGGTTTCATCCATGTCCAATTGATTCACAAATAAATCGGAGTTTGGCTTGTGGCCAATGGCAACAAAGAAGCCTGTACAAGGCACTTCACTTAGTTCGCCTGTTTGGTTGTTTTTAACACGCACGCCTTCTACCGCCTTTTCACCGAGTACCTCATCCGTTTCGGAGTTGTACATTACCGTAATGTTTTCTGTGTTTTCCACGCGATGTAGCATGGCTTTAGAAGCTCTCATGTAGTCTTTTCGAACAAGCATGGTTACTTTTGAACAAAGCTTAGCAAGGTAGGTTGCTTCTTCAGCAGCTGTATCTCCAGCACCTACAACAACGACTTCTTGCCCTTTGTAGAAGAAACCATCACAAACGGCACAAGCAGATACACCAAAACCATTTAAGCGCTCTTCAGATTCAAGACCTAACCATTTGGCTGTAGCTCCTGTAGATATGATAACCGTATCAGCCAATACCGTTTTAGAACCGTCAATCTCAATTTTGTGAGGTCTGCCGTCCTTCGAAAATTCCGCTTTTGTGGCATAACCGAAGCGAACATCGGTTCCAAACCGCTCGGCTTGTTTTTGAAAATCAACCATCATTTCTGGACCATTCGTTCCTTCTGGATAGCCCGGAAAATTATCTACCTCTGTTGTGTCTGTAAGCTGCCCACCCGGTTTTAATCCTGTATACACTACGGGATTTAAATCAGCTCTAGATGCATATATTGCTGCAGTATATCCTGCTGGGCCTGATCCAATAATCAGGCATTTGATCTTTTCAATTTCTTCTGACATTTTTTCGTAATTTGTGAATCCAAAATTACGCAATGAGCATTAAATTCAAGCTATTATTCCCAATTTTTCTCCAGATAATTATTTGTTTTTCAGAATTAACTGCACAAGATGATTTTCATACCTATTATACGACTAAAAGTTCAGATTCTTTTATGTCAAATAAGGCTTTACAATCACAAATTGATGTTTCTGAACTACAGATGCACCTCTTAAATGCAGCTATTTTTCATCTTACCAATTTAGAGCGTAAGAAAGAGAAACTTGATGTTTTTGTCTTTAATGAAAATTTATACAAATCCTCTGCGCTTCATTCAGAGCGAATGATTGTAGGTGATTTTTTCAGTCATGAGAATAAAAGACAACGAAAGTGGCGCACACCGAAAGACCGTATTTTTTTCTATGACGACTCATACAGAACGGTGGGTGAAAACATCCTTGAAAATTTCCTCTTAGATTATACGGGGAAAACGCTCAGATATCGAACGGAGTTAGATGTGAATGGGGCTGTTGTTTATATCAATCCAGAAGGGGAGGTGATCGAAAATTCAACTTATTTGGTGCTTGCCGAACGTCTGGTAACTCAATGGATGAACTCCCCACCTCATCGTGCCAATATTTTAGACCGTCGTTTTGACTTACTGGCTTGTGCTTGTGATGTTGATTACGATAAGACTCCTGTTTTAATACGATGCACACAAAACTTTGGAAGTTTTCAGTTTCCCAAAAAATAGTTATTTTTTAATTATACCAAGATTGAGGAATTATTAGTTTAAAAGAATCTTGTTTTATTGAGGCTATTGTATATATTTGCACGAAATTCTTCGGGGTGTAGCGTAGCCCGGTTATCGCGCCTCGTTTGGGACGAGGAGGTCGCAGGTTCGAATCCTGCCACCCCGACGAAGAAAAATCCTTGTAAAGCTACTTTACAAGGATTTTTTATGCAATCTATTTTCTTTATTCTTACTTGGCTAGCGAACCTTCGTTCTTGAAGTATTTGTTGCCGGGAAGATGTCCGCCTCGAAGGTCCATAACTTTATTCATCACGATGAACGCATTGGCATCGATCTTTTCGATTTCGGCTTGTAGTTTACTCATCTCAAGTCTTGTAATCACTGAGTAAATGACATCTGTTCTATTCAGGTTTTCTCCGCGTTTTCCAAAGCCTCTTTTTCCATTATAAATGGTAACTCCTTTTCCCATTTTCTCAATAATCATGATGCGGATATCTTCACTCAGTGAGGAGATGATGGTAACACCAATGTATTCTTCTACACCTTCCACTACAAGGTTTACGGCTTTAGAGGCTGCTAAATAGGTAAGGATAGAGTATAGGGCCGTTTCCATAGAGAGGAGATAGGCGGCAATAGCAAAGATGATGATGTTAAACACCAATATGAAATCTCCAATGGTAAAGCCTGTCTTTTTAGCCAAATAAATGGCTAAAACTTCCGTCCCATCCAATACGCCTCCACCTCGAATGGCAAGACCGATTCCACTTCCTAAAAAGAATCCACCAAATACAGCGATAAGAAGCTTGTCCGAGGTAATGATGGGGTAGTCTATAAAGACCAGCGCAAGGGCTAGACCTCCAATAGCAATAACACTTTTTAAGGCAAACATTTTACCCAGTTGATAGTACCCCATAAGAATAAACGGAGCATTAATGAAAATGATTAATAGGGATAAAGGGTAGTGGGTAAGTGCTTCTACGAGAAGTGATATACCTGTAACGCCTCCGTCAATAAATCCGTTTGGCAATAAAAAGCCTTTTAGACCGAAGCCAGCTGCTACAACACCTATAGCGATGAATGATAAACTTTTTAACATACGCGATACACTTCTTTTTATGAGCACTAAATATAGCCTATTTCTCATGTAAAACAGCCTCAAGCAAACGTACTTTTTTCGCATAAAAAAAGACCGCCCTTAGGCAGTCTTTTTTATGCGTATTAAATAAGCTTATTTGAAAATAATTTTTCGCGTTATTGAATTTCCATTCACATCAGAAATCTGAGCCAAATACAAACCGTTCTTCAATCCATTTCTTGGGATCACAACGGTATTAGCATTGACATCTGATTGACTTAGGATTAATTTCCCTGTTAAATCAAATACAGAGTAAGTACTGATTTCGCTGCTTGCTGAAATCTGAATTTCTTTTTCCGATGGGTTTGGGAAAATACTCATGTTATAGCTTACAAGTTCTTCAGTGTTAAGAGAGGATTGTTCAATTTCACCATCAGCATTTAGTGCAGCATATACTCTAGGTGTAAAGAATTCAGACATCATATTTGCATAATTCTTACCTTTTGTTTCAGACATGTCTAAATTACTTAGCGTAGCTAAACAACCCATAACACCTGCAGGTTGACCTTGGTAAGCACCTGCAGCAGCATCATAAGTTGCATTGTCCCACCAATCCCATGGTGCACCTGAAACAGTAGGCATACCACATATAGTTGGAGTTGTCGAAAGTTCGTCAAGAACAATACCAAATAATCCAGGGTAGTCATCGTGACCGGCACTCGCAGCATTATCTGCACCTGACCCGTTGTTGTAAGTGGCGTCAGTAAGTGTAGTTGTTAAGCCAGCGAAGACATCATTATTCCCCAGACTATGAGCAATTTCTTGTGCCAATTTTGAGCCATGGGCAGTAATCACAAATTCTCCAGTAGTTGGAACGATTACAGGTCCTTCTGCATAGGGAGCATCAGGGTCGGCAATCACATGCATGGAAGCAATAGGAACTTCACCCGCTTCTAACCAAGACTTGTCTGGTAGAGCACCACCTGCATTAAACACCATATCCACTTCAGAGCTGTACCCAACATGGTTAGGGACACAAAATGGAACATCTTGAAAAACACCATCACTATTAAGGTCAATCGTTGGATGATAACCGTAATCAGTAGCCTCAAAATTACCTAATACTGATTGAACGATATACGGAACGGCTTGTCCATAAGTGGCAACAGTCTCTTCGGAATCATCAATAAATTTAGGCATTAAAAGTTCGCTTTGGTAATCATTCAGCGTTGCTGTGGCTAGGGCTAAATAGCCTCCGGTTCCGTTTCCACCTACAGCAAATTTATTTCCTACACCGTAAGTATTTCCTTCACCTACCGATTTTCTTAAAAATCGAACAGCTGTTTTTACATCTTGTAAACCTCTGTAAGCGGCTTGAATAAGAGTACTTCTTCGGACATCTTCTGATGTTGAAACTGGATTCCATCCCAATCGGTAATTTATAGCAACTGCTACGTATCCTTTTTTTGCAAATCGTTCACATGCCTCTACGATGGCATTGTCTGTTTTGTCTCCCGTAGGCTGACCGTTGGCAATTTTAGGAAGAAAAGATCCCGTATG
>JAQWKY010000005.1 GCA_029247585.1 Flavobacteriales bacterium
CTTTAGGTGAACTTACAGCTATAGAAATATCGGCATAATCGTAATAAATTACTTCTTTGCCATCGATCATGGCATTCACATCAGGGAACAATTTCAGTGCTCGTGTAACCGCCTTCGTGAAAAAAGACATAAATCCTAAACCAACTCCGTGTTTTTCTTTAAAATCGTCTTTATAAATATTTCGTAGATCCATGATTGGCTTCATGTCAACCTCATTAAAGGTCGTCAGCATAGCGGTTTCGTTCTTTACAGAGACCAAACGCTCAGCTACTTTTCTTCGTAAAACAGACATTTTCTTCCGTTCTACACCTCTTGGCCCTGGGCCATTACCCATAGCTGTTTTGGCTTTTACAACATCCTCCTTCGTAATACGACCACCTTTACCGGAACCTTGTGTAATTTCAACTCCCTGTTCTGCCATTAACTTTCGAGCTGCAGGTGATGGCGTTCCCGTAGCATAAGAAGTTTCAGCGGGGTTTACAGCCGGAGCACTTTTAGGTGCAGCTGCAGGAGCATCCGATTTAGATGCAGATGTAGAGGCTGTACCTTCGGCAGCAGTATCTATGGTACATGCTACGTCGCCAATAGCCACAGTTTCACCCTCTTCAACTTTAATTGAGATCGCTCCACTTTCCTCAGCAGCAAGCGTTAAGGTCGCTTTATCAGAGTCTATTTCGCAGATCTCCTGATCTTTCTCAACGTACTCTCCATCGGCTACAAGCCAGCTAGCAATCTCTACTTCCGAGATAGATTCACCAGGTGATGGAACATTCATTTCAACAATCATAACAGTATAATTTTGCCTTCTTAATTTCTTTTCTACAATTCAAATACACCTTCAATAACGGCACGCTGACGACGTGCAGAACGCTTTGAAGACCCCGATGCAGGAGTGGCACTAGCTGAACGCGCTACCACCTGAAGTGGCAATTCACGCCAGTGTCTGAGTACAAAGCCCCAAGCACCCATATTTTCAGGTTCTTCTTGTGCCCACACATAAGTATCAGCATTCGAATATTTATCTACAATTGCCTCTAATTGTGTTTTAGGAAATGGATACAATTGTTCCAGACGAACCAAAGCAACGTCATTAACATTGTGCTTTTCTTTTTCTTCAAGTAACTCGTAATATATTTTACCCGAACTAAACACAATCTTTTTCACTTTAGATGCTTCTGTACTTCTATCGTCAATAACTTCTTGAAATCTACCCTCAACCAACTCATCGACAGAGGATACACATTTAGCGTGTCGCAGTAAACTTTTTGGACTCATAACAACCAGAGGTTTACGAAAGTCTCTGTGAAGTTGTCGACGCAACAAATGGAAGAAGTTGGCAGGAGTCGTAACATTAGCCACCTGCATATTGTATTGTCCACACAACTGTAGATAGCGTTCTAATCTTGCACTGGAATGTTCAGCACCTTGACCTTCATAACCATGTGGCAAGAGCATTACTAGCCCATTGTATATTTCCCACTTATCTTCAGCAGCAGACAAATACTGGTCGATAAGAATTTGAGCTCCATTGGAAAAATCTCCAAACTGGGCTTCCCAAAGGGTTAAAACATCAGGAGATGCCAATGCATAACCATAATCAAAACCTAAAACTCCATATTCTGATAATAATGAGTTGTAAATCTCAAATTTGGCTTGTCCATCACCAATATGATTCAATAGATTTACACGCTCTTCAGACTCTACATTTCTCAATATAGCATGTCGGTGCGAAAAAGTACCACGTTCAACATCCTGACCGGTCATTCGAACCTCATTTCCTTCAACTAAAATAGATCCGTAAGCAAGTAATTCAGCCATACCCCAATCCAAACGATCGGTATCATTGAACATTTTTTGGCGGTCCTTTAGAAGGCGTAATGCTTTTTTATAAAATTGATGCCCTTCAGGAGCTGTATAGAGCGCATGAGCAATATCCTTTAATTTATCAAGTGAAACTCCAGTTTCCGGAGAAGACTCAAAATCAATGGCTCGGGCCTTTTTGATGTGTGCCCATTCCTTCTCCATAAATCGAGTAATGCTCGTCGTATCTTCTTTACGGGCCTCATCTAAGTCAAACTCCAGCAAACCTTTAAACTGTGAAGCCATTTCCTTAACGATGTTCGCCTCCACAACACCCTGCGCCATCAACTTTTGGTTGTAGATCTCACGCGGATTGGGATGTTTAGATATCGCCTGATACAATTTTGGCTGTGTAAATCGAGGCTCATCTCCTTCGTTATGTCCATAGCGACGGTAGCAAAGTAGATCGATAAAAACATCTTTTTTAAACTCTTGTCGGTAAGCTACAGCAAAATCCATGGCATGCACTACGGCCTCAACATCATCTCCGTTCACATGCAATACAGGACACAAAGTAGTTTTAGCTACATCGGTACAGTACGTACTTGAGCGTCCATCAAGATAGTTGGTTGTAAATCCAACCTGATTATTTATAACAACATGGATACTTCCTCCTGTTTTATAGGCAGGAAGCTGAGCCATTTGTACAATTTCATAGACCAAGCCCTGTCCGGCAACAGCTGCATCACCGTGAATAATAATGGGTAAGAGCTTAGAATTATCACCGGCATACTTATGGTTGATCTTCGCTCTGGAAATACCTTGCATCACCGAACCTACTGTCTCAAGGTGTGACGGATTTGGCACCAAACACATGCTCACATCTTTCCCGGTATCTGTAGTTACATCATAAGAATAACCCAAGTGATATTTTACATCACCATCAAATTCTTCATCTTCGTAACCTTTGCCTTCAAATTCTTTAAAAACTTGCTTGTAAGGCTTTTTAAAGATATTGGCTAGAACACTTAAGCGGCCTCGATGGGCCATCCCGATCACGAATTCTTTGACATTAAGTGACGCTCCGTATTCCACAACAGCGTCAAGAGCAGGTATTAAAGCTTCACCACCTTCCAGTGAAAAACGTTTTTGACCTACGTACTTGGTGTGTAAAAAACTTTCAAAAGCAACCGCCTCATTAAGCTTCTTTAAGATCTGTTTTTTCTGACCTGGATTAAAATTGGGATGATTATCATTTTGATGAATGTAATTCCCGATCCAATTTCTTTCTTTTGGATTTCGAATGTACATATATTCAACTCCGATGGATTGACAATACACTTTTTTTAAGTGAATAATAATATCCTTCAAAGAAGAGGCCCTGAGACCGCATTGGGTTCCTGCTTGAAAAACCGTATCTAAATCATCATCAGATAAATCAAATTGTTCGAGGTCTAATTTAGGGTTGTAATCTCTACGCTCTCTAACAGGATTTGTGTCTGTAAAAAGATGACCGCGTTGTCGATAAGCATCAATTAGGTTGAGGACCTTAAATTCTTTTTTGAAAGAGTCGGGTAATAAAGCCTCAAACTGATCTTCGGTGTAGGCCTCGTTGGCAAAATCATAGCCTTGAAAGAAGCTCCTCCAACTCGACTCTACGGAATCCGGTTTTTTGAGATATTGTTCATAAATCTCTTCAAAAAAAGCGGTGTTCGCGGCTCCTAAAAATGAGTAATTATCCATCGTTTCTTTAAACGCAATAAATTTATTTCAAAAATAACACAAATTATTTTCCTAAACCCTCGTCTAAGGTGCCTTTTTCACAGCTTTTGTAATAGTTTCTTATCAAAACTTTTTGCAAACACCTCTTTAGAACGATTTTTGACAAAACTTCAGAAAATTCAGAATCTGGAGCTAAAAAGTTTGCTTTGGCAACTTGATGTTCTGACAAATCAATTTTATAAAGCAATTGACGTGTGTATGAAGACCCTCTTTGATGAATTAAAGCATCCAATTTAGGGTGTAATTCTTTCACAATTTCTAGAAAAGCGGTTTCAGGATGTATCGGCTTTCTGAAAGTCCATTGCTCATGGAGAAACTCTTTTTCCAATTGGGCCAAAGCTTTGAGCATCCATGGTAAATCTTTGGTGTAGTCTTCTATATTTTCAAGACCAAAATTCATTACTGAATTCTTACCATCAACATTTCCACCAATTCTGTTAGTGTAGATTTTCTATCTTGAGAAATAGATATCTGATCTAAGTGACTCATAGCAGTTTTGTAATGCTCATCCATCATATTACGACAATGAGCCTTTACATTCAGCGCTTCGTAAACTTTCTTCACCTCTGTTATCTTCTCTTGCGCTTCAAAATCTTGGTGTGCAAAGTAATGATCCAAAACTTTTCTTTGCGCATCATCAGCAACTTCGTAGGCACGAATGTATAAGCAGGTCTTTTTGTTGCACAAAATATCTCCGGCAATTTGCTTTCCGAAGTCTTTTTGATTGGCATATACATCAAGCAAATCATCCATCAGCTGAAAAGCTATACCGGTATGAATTCCAAATTCATACAAATGATTTTGATCCTCAATTGATGCATTGGAAACCACAGCACCCATCTTCAAAGAACAAGCTAACAGCACAGCTGTCTTGTACTTAATCATCTTAAGATAAGGCTCCATACTTACATGGTCTTGCGTTTCAAAATCCATATCGTATTGCTGACCTTCACATACTTCCAAAGCCGTCTGATTGAACAAATCAATAAGAATTGGCAAATGAATAGACTCAGCTTCAACAAGGGATTGATAAGCTTTCACAAAAAGTGCATCTCCTGAAAGAATACCAACATTCGCATTCCACTTTTCATGGATAGTGGCCATCCCTCTTCGGAGTGGAGCATCATCCATAATGTCATCATGAAGCAAGGTAAAATTGTGAAAATACTCTACACCTATTGCCTGCGGCATGGCTTTAGCAATCTCACAGCCATACATATCAGCAACCATCAGAACCATAACGGGGCGTAAACGCTTACCACCCAAACTTAAAATATAAGAAATCGGCTCGTACAGATTTTTAGGATCAGAAGGGAAGTTTTTATTTTCTAGGGCAAGACAGAGTGCGTCTTGGAGGTCTGCAATTGATTTTAAATTACTCATCTAAATGCATCAAATATTTTCCGTAACCACTTTTCAGCAAAGGAGCTGCAATGTGGCGTAACTGTTCTTTACTTATAAATCCGGAACGATAAGCTTGTTCCTCAATACAGCCTACTTTAAGGCCCTGTCGTTCCTCGATCACCTGCACAAACTGACTTGCCTGCATCAAAGAATTAAACGTACCCGTATCGAGCCAAGCAGTTCCTCGATCTAAAATACCTACATGCAATTTACCGCGTCTTAAATAAGCCTTGTTGATATCGGTAATTTCATACTCTCCTCGGGAAGAAGGTTGTATCGATTTTGCGATATCAATCACACTGTTATCGTAAAAATACAATCCCGGAACCGCATAATTCGATTTAGGATTTTCAGGTTTCTCCTCAATAGAAACGGCTTTAGCATCTGCATCAAACTCAACAACACCATAACGATTCGGATCAGAAACATGATAGGCAAAAATAACACCTCCATCAGGCTTTTTAAACTCCCTGAGCAATTGAGAGACTTTTGCGCCATAAAAGATATTATCACCCAGAATCAAGGCCACATCATCAGCTCCAATAAAGTCTTCACCAATAACAAAAGCTTGAGCTAAACCGTTGGGTTCTTCTTGAATTGCATATTCAAATCTACAGCCAAGTGATGACCCATCGCCTAATAATTTCTGAAACAAAGGCATGTCGTGAGGCGTAGAAATGATTAATATCTCTGAAATACCGGCTTGTAATAAGGTAGATAGGGGGTAATAAATCATAGGCTTGTCGTAAACAGGCATTAACTGCTTACTCACAGACAATGTGAGTGGATGGAGACGAGTCCCTGAGCCACCGGCCAAAATGATTCCTTTCATATTACAAATCCTTTCTTATCCTTAATGCATCCAATTCAATATCTTCTTCTTCATCTAAAATATCAATCAATGGCTCACGGAATGAACGAGTAGTAATCAAACGCTCTAGAGACAATAATAAAGAGGGTAACAACAATAGATTTGCCAACATGGCAAATAATAAAGTTACAGATACCAACAGTCCTAAAGCCACAGTCCCACCAAAGTCTGATGCTATAAAGATAGAAAAACCAAAGAATAAGACAATTGACGTGTAAAACATACTCACTCCAGTTTCTTTAAGAGCACTTATAACAGCCGGACGTATGTTCCACTGATTTGCTTTTAACTCTTGTCTGTACTTTGCTAAAAAATGAATGGTATCATCAATAGAGATTCCAAAGGCAATACTAAATACTAAAATGGTAGAAGGTTTAATAGATATCCCAAAATAACCCATCAAAGCACCCGTGAGTACCAAAGGAATCAAATTAGGCAACAAAGAAACAACGACCATTCTTGAAGAAGAAAACATCCAAGCCATCAATACAGCAATCAATCCAATAGCAAGGAGCAAACTACTGAAAAGATTTTTAACCAAATAGGTAGTCCCCTCTAAAAACAAGACACTGGTCCCCGTGATAGAAACGTTGTATTTATTTGGATTAAAAATTTTGTCAATTTTCGGTTGTATCGAATCTCTTAAAGATCGCATTTCTTTAGTCCCTATATTTTTCATTCGTGCCGAAATACGAGCAACTTGATTTGTAGAATCAACAAAACCTGCAAAAACACTCTGCCCACCTATACCTTGAGTATTATTGGCATATTTTAAAATCACATTCTTCTCTTGAGAAGAAGGCAAACTGTAATAGTTGGGATTACCATTGTAGTAGGCTTGTTTTGAAAACTTCGCCAAATCTACAATTGAGGTTGGACTTGAAATTTGAGGGTAATCCGCTAAGACTTTTTCTAACTTTTCTATGCGTTTAAGTGTTGAAGACCTGTTAACTCCATTTTTCTTTTGCGTATCTACAACAATTTCAAAGGGCATTACTCCGGAAAAATTTTGCTCAAAAAAGTTCAAACTTACAGCTACCGGATCCTCTTTTTTAATATCATCCACGATATTCCCTGTCGTTTGAATTTTTGAAACCCCATATATCGCAAATAAAAGCAATACACATGATGAAATATACACTGTTTTTCTATGGTATAAAACGACCTTCTGCATCCAGGCGATCAACCGATTCACCCAGGTTCTTTTGAGGTGCCAAAGATGACGTTCTCTGGGAGCTGGTAAAAAACTGTAAATGGAAGGGATGATGATGAGCGATATAAAAAACACCAGTAAAATATTGATCGAAGCTACAATACCAAACTCCACCAACATCTGAGTTTGTGTAATCAAAAAAGTAGCAAACCCAGCTGCCGTAGTGGCGTTGGTCATAAAGGTTGCGTTACCCACCTTCTGAATAACCCGTGTTAGTGCCTTGACCTTATTACCGTGTAATTTAAATTCATTGTGATATTTGTTGAGCAAAAAGATACAATTGGGTATACCAATCACAATAATCAGCGGAGGTATTAATGCCGTTAAAATCGTAATCTTGAAGCCCAAAATTGCAATGGTAGCAACAGCCCAAATCACACCAATACCCACCACAAGCATGGAGTAGAACATGGCAGAGAACGATCGGAAGAATAAAAGCATAATCAATGCTGTAACGCCCATAGCCAGAAATATAAACATCTGAACCTCTGCTTTAGTCTTCACAGCACCCTTGGTTCTGATGTATGGCAATCCCGAATAATGAACATCTACCTTAATTTGTTCTGCAAAAGGGTTAATGATATCTTCAATTAAATGGATAAGATCAACACGAGCCTCAGAATTTAAAAAACTCTTATCTAGAGTTAAAGCCATTAGATAGGCCTTCTCCTCAGCATTGTAGAAAAGTTTATTGTAAAAGGGTAAGTTGGAAAGCTTTTGCTCAACAAGATTAACTTCATCTTGGCTTTCTAGTCGATTTGGACTCACCGACTTGAAGTCAAAAGACTTCAAATCCACATTCTTTTCCATCGTATAAACCTGAAGAAGTGACATCACTTGTTCAACGCCAACAACCTCTTTTAGTCGGCTACACACATCGTGAAATGCGTTGAAATTATCCAACTGAAATAAAGAATCAGATTGAAAGCCAACAACCATAACATTGCCTTCTTGACCAAAATAATTCAAAAACTCCTGGTATTCTAGAGAGATGGGATCATCATCAGGAAGTAAGGACATGA
The DNA here is from genome assembly GCA_029247585.1 of Flavobacteriales bacterium. Lineage (GTDB taxonomy): Bacteria > Bacteroidota > Bacteroidia > Flavobacteriales > UBA7430 > UBA7430. Next base: position 8,093 of record JAQWKY010000005.1, read on the forward strand.
ACTCATAGGAATAAAGAACTTTACTAGCTTTTTTAGCCATGAAAAAAGTTGCAAGTCCTATGGTTACGAGTAAGAATAGTTTGTATCGTAAAATAAATCGGGATGTGAATGCCCACATATGCTATTAAAACTAAGGTAAGTTGTAAGTAAGTTTCACCTTACACTTTCATAATGTCAGCTTCCTTATCCTTTAAGATAAGATCTACCTTGGAGATGTATTGGTCCGTCAGTTTTTGCACAGAAGCCTCAGTATCTTTCACCAAGTCCTCAGGCAAGCCATCTTTACCTAACTTTTTAATTTCATCATTAGCATCCTTTCGGGCACTTCTGATGGAAACTTTACAATTTTCAGCCTCAGCTTTTGAACGCTTAGCCAATTCAACACGACGTTCTTCAGTTAAAGGCGGGATATTAATAATCAACATTTCTCCGTTATCCATCGGACTGAAACCCAAGTTAGCATTAATAATCGCTTTATTCAACTCAACAAGCATTGCCTTTTCCCAGGGTTGAACGGTCAATGTACGTGCATCGGGTGTACCCACATTAGCGACCTGTGGTAAAGCAGTCATAGATCCGTAGTAGTCTACCATAACGCCAGATAACATTTGAGGATTGGCTCTACCCGCACGTATTTTCAACAACTCTGATTCGTAGTGAGTAATTGACTTATCCATACTTTCAGCAGCGCTATCCAAGCAAAATTGTACATCTTCGTTCATCTTGTCTTTTTTTATTGTCCTTAAAAGTTCACCAAAGTACCAACATCTTCACCCTTTACTGCATTGCGTAAATTACCAGCTATGTTCATATTAAAGACTATAATAGGTAGTTTGTTTTCATTACACAAGGTGAAAGCAGTCATGTCCATAACGCGAAGTCCTTTTTGATAAACCTCATCAAAAGTGATAGATTCGTATTTTGTAGCCGTAGCATCTTTCTCTGGATCTGCGGTATAAATCCCATCAACGCGAGTACCTTTTAGAATAACATCAGCTTCTACTTCAATCGCTCGAAGCGTAGCAGCAGTATCCGTTGTAAAATAAGGATTTCCTGTTCCCGCAGAAAAAATAACAACTCTACCTTTCTCTAAATGTCTTACTGCTCGACGACGAATAAAGGGCTCCGCAACCTCATCCATTTTAATGGCTGTCATCACACGAGTTTTCACTTGAATATCTTCTAGAGCAGACTGAAGAGCTAATCCATTAATCACCGTCGCCAACATCCCCATATAATCGCCTTGAACACGATCCATGCCACTATTTGCTGCTTGGATACCACGGAAAATATTTCCACCACCAATAACAATGGCTACTTGACAACCCTGGTTAACTATACTCTGAATGTCTTGTGCGTATTCTGATATTTTTTCTGGGGAAATACCGTATTCACCGGTTCCCATCAAAGCCTCTCCGCTAAGCTTTAGAAGTATTCTTTTGTATTTCATAGACCTAAATCGTTTCTCAAAGATAGATAAATCAGTTTAAGTAAAAATAAAGAAGCTCAGAATTTTTGAGCACAAAAAAACCACTCAAATTGAGTGGTTTTTTTAGGGGTCAAAAGGGATTAACCTAATGCAACTCTTTTAAAGCCTGCTACTGCAACATCACCATAAGTAGCGACATAACCAGCAACACTTTGCTTCTCGTCTTTGATGAAGTCTTGATCTAAAAGACACATTTCTTGATCGAGAGTGGTATTGTCAGCGATAAATCTCGTCACCTTTCCAGGAACAATTTTATCCCATATTTTTTCCGGCTTACCTTCAGCTTGTAATTGCGCTTCAATAGCTGCTTTAGCTTCTGCAACAACCTCGTCAGTAAGTTGAGCTCTAGAAATGTACTGAGGTACGTTCTTTAGCGTTTTTCCTAAACGAGCCAACTCAATATTATCTTTTTCAATAACAGCAATACGAGCTTCCGTTTCTGATGCTACGAAAGCAGCATCAAAATCTTTAAACGATAAAGTAGTCGCTCCCATAGAAGCAACCTGCATCGACAAATCTTTAGCAAGCACATCAGCGTTATCAACAACTTTATCCAATCCAACCAAAACGGCAATCTTAGATCCGTGTGTGTAAGAACCTACATAACTGGCCTCAACTCTTTCAAATCCTTTGATTTCAATTTTCTCTCCGATCACACCCGATTGCTCTGTCAACTTATCAGCAACACTCATTCCACCGAAATCAGCCGCTAAAAAGGCGTCTTTATCAGCGCTGTTTAGAGCGATGTCAGCAAAGTCAGAAGCTAGAGATTTGAATGAATCGTTGATGGCAACGAAATCCGTTTCACAAGCCAAAACGATAGCTACACCTACAGTGTTATCTGCATTGATCTTAGTCAATGCAACACCTTCAGATGCATCACGGTCAGCACGCTTAGCAGCGATTTTCTGACCTTTCTTACGAAGTACGTCTACAGCAGCATCAAAGTCACCTTCAGCTTCCACAAGAGCTTTCTTGCAGTCCATCATTCCGGCACCGGTTTGCTTTCTTAATTTATTTACTTCTGCGGCAGTAATTTTCATGATAAGGCTACTCTTTTAAAGTTTATTCAGCTTTTTCAGCCGGTTTTTCTTTTTTCTCTTTAGAAGCTTCTGCTTTGGCAGCTTCATCTTTCTTTGCTGCTGCTTGAACCTCTTTCTCTTTCTTACGCTCAGCTAAACCTTCCTTAACACCTGCGTTAATAGAATCGATGATAATGGTAATTGCTTTAGAAGCATCATCATTCGCTGGAATAGCGAAATCTACCAACTCAGGGTCAGCATTCGTATCCACGATGGCAAAAGTAGGGATTCCCAACTTTTTTGCTTCTGCAATAGCAATAGCTTCACGTTTCAAGTCAACTACGAATAATGCCGCCGGAAGACGAGTCATATCCGAAATTGAACCTAAGTTTTTTTCGAGTTTAGCACGTTGACGGTCGATTTGCAAACGCTCTCTTTTAGAAAGAACCATAAAGGTACCGTCTGCTTTCATTTTGTCAATCGAAGACATCTTTTTTACCGCCTTACGGATGGTAACAAAGTTGGTCAACATACCGCCTGGCCAACGCTCAGTAATGTAAGGCATGTTTACTTCTTTTGCCGCTTCAGAAACAATCTCTTTTGCTTGTTTCTTAGTTGCAACGTACATGATTTTTCTTCCCGAACGGGCGATCTTTTTCATTGCTTCAGTAGCTTCATCAAGCTTTACTGCCGTTTTGTTAAGATCGATAATGTGGATCCCATTACGCTCCATAAAAATGTAAGGAGCCATGTTTGGATTCCATTTGCGCGTTAGGTGACCAAAGTGTACACCTGCGTCTAATAGTTCTTTAATTTCAGCCATTTTAATTGTCTGTTTACTTTCTTTTTACGTTTTTTTCGCAATTGCTAAGTAATGCCAAAGCAGTCTTAACAATTTAGATACTAAACCAATATTAACGTTTCGAGAACTGGAATTTCTTACGAGCTTTCTTTTGTCCTGGTTTCTTACGCTCAACCATTCTAGGGTCACGAGTTAGCAATCCTTCCGGTTTTAAGGCTACACGGTGATCAGGATTTATTTGTACCAAAGCACGTGAGATCCCCAAGCGAATTGCTTCTGCTTGACCGGTGATACCACCGCCATCTACGTTTACTCTGATATCGTATTGACCCTCAACACCGGCCAAAGCTTGAGCTTGCTCAAGTTTGTATTGTAGCGTAGCTGTAGTGAAGTAATCTTTTACATCTCTACCGTTAACAGTAACCGCTCCATTACCTTCAGAAAGGTAAACACGTGCTATTGCTTTTTTTCTTCTACCGATTGTGTGAACAACTTCCATCTTACTTGATATCTTTTAAGTTGATTTGTTTTGGCTTCTGAGCTTCCATTCCGTGTGCATCACCAACGAAGACACGTAAATTTTTGTTCAATGCAGCCCCTAATTTGTTTTTAGGAAGCATTCCATAAACAGCCTTAGTAACAAGACGTGTTGGATCCTTCTCAAAAACTTCTCTTGCTGTTGCGTTACGTTGACCACCAGGATATCCTGTGTGGCTAATGTATTCTTTAGCTTCCCATTTGTTTCCAGTTAAAACAATCTTCTCAGCGTTAATCACAATCACGTTATCTCCACAATCTACGTGCGGCGTGTAACTTGGCTTGTGTTTACCACGAATCAGAAATGCAACCTTAGAAGCCATACGCCCCAACGTCTGTCCTTCAGCATCCACCAACAACCATTCTTTTTGAACGGTCTGTGCATTAGCTGAAACAGTTTTGTAGCTTAATGTATTCACCTTTTACTGATTTAGGTTAATTAATTATTCCCTTACAAACGGACATACCATGCCCGTAAAACGGACGGCAAAGTTAGAGCTTTTTTTGAGAAATTACCACCTTCCCCCCATTATCTTTTACCCCGATTTTGGTAATCGGTTTTCGGCACATCTTTTGGATGTTTGTTTTAAGTAAGATGAAAGTCTAAAAAGGGGTCACATATCAATCATCAACCTTGGAATGTAATGCCTTGGGAACAACACCTAAACCCTTAGCCACTTTGACAAAAGCGGCTATGGCTTTTTGTATCTGATGAGGTTCATGAGCCGCAGATAGTTGCACCCTTATACGAGCCAAACCTTTTGGGACTACAGGATAAAAGAAACAAATTACATAAACCCCCTCATCAAGTAACTTATCCGCAAATCGTTGTGACAACTCGGCATCGTACAACATCACCGGTACAATAGCATGTTCTCCAGGACGAAGATCAAAACCTGCAGCTTCCATCCCTTCGCGAAACTGCTTTGCATTCCGCTCTAACTTATCTCTTAAGGCTGTCGAGGAAGACAACAAGTCTAAAACTTGAATCGCTGCCCCCACAATAGAAGGCGCTAAAGAGTTTGAAAACAAATACGGACGAGAACGTTGTCGCAATAAATCAACAATTTCCTTTTTAGCAGAAGTAAAACCTCCCATAGCACCACCCAAGGCTTTCCCTAGAGTACCTGTAATGATATCGACTCGACCCATTACATCCCAATATTCATGAGACCCTCTACCCTTCTTCCCAACGAAGCCGGTGGCATGGGAGTCGTCAACCATCACAAGGGCATCGTACTTATCCGCCAAATCACAAATGGCATCAAGTTTTGCCATAGAACCGTCCATAGAAAAAACACCGTCCGTTACAATCAGCCGGTAACGAGCCGATTGGGCTTCTTGCAATTTAGCTTCCAAATCTTCCATATCGTTATTCTTATAACGAAAACGATGCGCCTTACACAATCGAACCCCATCGATTATTGATGCATGATTTAAAGCATCAGATAGGATGGCATCCTCTTTCGAAAAAAGCGGCTCAAAAAGCCCTCCATTGGCATCGAAAGCGGCAGCGTATAAGATCGTATCCTCCATTCCTAAAAAGGCAGAGAGTTTATCTTCTAAGGCTTTGTGAACGTCTTGTGTACCGCAAATAAAGCGCACCGAAGACATGCCATAGCCATGGGTGTCCAAAGCTTTTTTTGCAGCTTGTACCACCTCAGGATGAGAGGATAAGCCCAGATAATTGTTCGCACAAAAGTTAATGACTTCAGAGCCATCATTTACTTTAACAGCTGCCCCCTGCGGGCTAAGAATTGTACGCTCTTTTTTGTACAAACCCGATGATTTCATCTCATTGAGCTGTGTCTGCAAATGTGTTTTATAGTTACTGTACAAATTGAAATTAATTAAGGGTTAAAATATACGATTCAAACATTATACAATTAGGGTTCGTCTACACCACCCCTTGATCTAACATCGCATCTGCCACTTTTACAAAACCAGCAATATTCGCTCCCTTCACATAATTTACATGACCTTCATCATCAGAACCGTACTGAACACAGACTTCATGAATATCTACCATGATTGCATGCAAGCGGGTATCCACTTCTTCTCGAGACCAATTGTAACGTAGCGAATTTTGCGACATCTCTAATCCAGAGACAGCAACCCCACCTGCATTGGAAGCCTTTCCGGGAGCAAATAACAGTTTATGTGCTTCAAAAACAGCAATCGCTTTAGGCGTACAGGGCATATTTGCTCCCTCACTAACACAAACACAACCATTGGCTACAAGAAGAGCCGCTTCCTCTCCATTGAGTTCATTCTGAGTGGCAGATGGAAGTGCAATATCGCAAGGGACAGACCAAGGTCTTTTTTGGGCATGAAACTCACAACCAAACGCATCCGCGTAAGCTTTTATCCTTCCTCGTTTTACGTTCTTTAAATCCATGACAAAGGCTAATTTAGCCTTATCAATACCCTCAGGGTCATAGATATAACCTGAGGAATCAGACAAGGTAACCACCTTACCTCCTAGTTGCGTTACTTTTTCACAAGCATATTGGGCAACATTTCCAGAGCCTGAAATAGCTACAATCTTTCCTTTAAGATCATCCCCTCGAGTCTTTAACATTTGTTCTGCAAAATACACCGTACCGTATCCGGTAGCCTCAGGACGAATGAGGGACCCACCCCAGCCGGCACCTTTACCGGTTAAAACACCAGTAAACTCATTCCTTAAGCGCTTGTACTGCCCAAACATATAGCCTATTTCACGACCACCAACTCCAGTATCTCCTGCCGGAACGTCGGTATTAGGACCTATATGCCGAAACAACTCCGACATAAAACTCTGACAAAATCGCATGACTTCATTGTCGGATTTGCCTTTAGGGTTAAAATCGGCACCGCCCTTACCCCCTCCCATAGGGAGCGTAGTTAAACTGTTCTTAAACACCTGTTCAAAAGCCAAAAATTTTAGAACGCCTAGGTTAACCGTAGGATGAAATCGCAAGCCTCCTTTGTAAGGCCCAATCGCACTATTCATTTCAATACGAAAACCTCTATTCACTTGTATTTCGCCATTGTCATCTACCCACGGCACTCGAAAAATCATCACCCGTTCTGGCTCAACCATGCGTTCTAACAACTTGGCATCCCTATATTTCGGGTTATTTATTATAAAGGGGATAACCGTTTCCGCGACTTCTGTTACCGCTTGAATAAATTCGGGCTCACTCCCGTTTCGAACTTTTACAATGTTGATAAATTCCTCTATTTCTTTGCTCATCATTATGTAATTAATCGATTAATATATAAAACAAACCTATCACTTTTAATTTATCAAAAATATGTCTTCTCAGGCCTTTGCATATTCATTTCCAGGCAAAGACCTTACCAATCCTTTGAGCTCTAATTGCAGAAGAACTTGCAGAATCTTGGGGATGCTGAGTTTCGCTTGTAATGCGATGAGATCTATGGACAACTTTTCTTTGCTTGACAAAACGCCCAACAAAGCCTCCTCATACTTATTCAACTCAATGAACAACTCCACTTGCTTCGCATTCTTTTTCTCAGAATCGGCATCCCAACCCATAAGATAGCAAATATCGTCAGCAGATTGTATCAAAGCGGCCTGATTTCTACGAATCAACTGATTACAGCCCTCTGAATTTTCATCGCCAACGCGGCCCGGCACAGCAAACACATCTCTACTGTAAGAGTTGGCAATGTCCGCAGTAATCAAAGCCCCTCCTTTTTTACGAGCTTCCACCACCAAGGTAGCATCAGCCAAACCTGCTATGATCCGATTACGCTTGGGAAAATTCTCTCGCTCGGGGCGATTTCCACTGGTAAAATCACTCAATAAAGCACCTTGTCTTTGCATCTCTTCCGATATCTTCTTGTGAACGGATGGATACATACGGTCCAAACCGTGTGCCAAAACACCTATCGTAGGAAGATTGTATTTCAAACAAGCCTTATGAGCAGCAACATCAACACCATAAGCCAAACCACTTACGACAAGCACATCATCGAGTTGACTTAAGTCTTGAACAATTTGCTCCGTAATCCGGAGTCCGTAGTCCGTGGCTTTTCGAGTTCCGACGATGCTAATGATTCTTTTGGCGTTTAAATTAACTTCGGAACCTTTTTGGTAAAGAACAATTGGGGAATCGACGCATTGCTTTAAACGAAAGGGATAATCATCATCCTTAAAATACACAGGACACACGCCATTTTGCTCCATGAATCGCAACTCAAACTCAGCCGCTGAAAGCAAATCTTTGGATACAATGGTGTTGGCTAAAACGGAGCCGACACCGGGAATTCTCATTAGATTTTTTCTGGGCTCCATGAAAACGGCCTCTGCAGAACCACAGTAGGCAATCAATTTTTTCGCAATCACATCACCGACCTTAGGAACCAGAGTTAATGCAATTTGATATATACTTTCTTTGTTCATCTCACAAACTTGTTTGCAATGGCTTTCCGGAAAAAATGGCCTTTGTATTTCGTCGCAAGCTCAACGGAATCAAAACCAACATTCTTATCTCAAACATCATTCCAAGGCATTCATGACAAAGCTAAAAAAGAAAGTACATCGGATGGGGAAACATAGATGAAAAAAGATTTATGAGCCTTAGTTAAGATGCTTATATTTACCACGTGAGGAATAAACACCTCAAACCAAAATGAAAAACTCTGTCATGCACATAGGCATTATACCTGCACGTTATGCTTCCAGCCGATTTCCGGGGAAGCCACTGGTAGACATTCATGGAAAAAGCATGATTCAACGCGTTTACGAGCAATGCGTAAAATCACATCTCGACCGTGTTGTGGTAGCCACCGATGACGAAAGGATCATTGAACACGTTCAAGATTTTGGAGGGGAGGTGGTTCGAACGGCATCGACGCACATTAGCGGAACCGATCGAATTGCGGAAGCAGCGAAAAAGCTGAATTTAGACAATGAAAGTATTGTTGTCAACATTCAGGGTGACGAGCCCTTTATCGATCCCGATGACATCCGAAAGCTCGGAAACTGCTTCGACAATGAAGCTACGCAAATAGCTACCCTCGTAAAAAAAATAGAGGATACGGAGACGCTTCACAACCCGAATAGCCCAAAAGTGGTCAGAGGCGTGAATGGTCAAGCACTGTACTTTTCGAGAGAAGCGATACCTCATTTAAAAGGAATTGATAAAGAGCTTTGGCTTAGCCAAGGAACTTATTTTCAGCACATCGGTATCTATGGATTCCGATACGATGTCCTCCAAAAAATTACGACCCTAAAAAGTTCGGCGCTAGAACAAAGTGAGGGCCTAGAGCAGTTGAGGTGGATTGAAAATGGCTACACCATCCAAACAGCTGAAACTAGCTCCGATTGTGTTGCCGTAGACAGTCCCGAAGATTTAAAAAGAATCGACCAAAAATTCTTTTCATAATCCCCGTAATTTCCTAAATTAGCCTCGTATGAAAGTAGAAGCTTACATCAGTGAATTGTTGTACCGACACGATTGTGTTATCGTTCCGGGGCTAGGGGGTTTTATCACCAACTATCGCTCGGCTCAAATTCATCCGGTAAGCCATACGCTTCGTCCACCAAGCAAAAGCATCAGCTTTAATGTTCAGTTGCAAAATAACGACGGTTTATTGGCCAACTATATTGCTGAATCTGAGTCTATATCTTATGCAAAGGCTCAAGCAAAAATCGATCGATTTGCGCAAAAAATTCAAAACGATTTAGAGCATAAAAAAGAGGCTGGGATTTCTAATGTGGGAATTTTATCCAAAGATCGAAACGGAAAAATTTCCTTTGAGCCTAAGTTCACCGCAAACTACCTTTTGGATTCTTTTGGACTGGAAGACATTCAATCTCCAGCCATACTCAGAAAAGCCAAAACGATCAGTTTACAAGAGCAGGTCGTTCGAGGAAGTGAAAACATCAAATCGAACAAATCTTCCATCAACTGGAGGGTGGCTGCAGTCATCGTTCCTTTGATTGGATTGAGCGCATTCGTTTCCTTGCAAAACTCCACGGTGAGCGACAAGCTAGCGAACTATGCGTACCTGAATCCTTTCAAGAAAAAGCCTGCCGCTGTTTACATCCCTCGTCACGTAGAGAAACCTGCTGAAAAAGTAGTCGTTCTCGAAGAGACGAGTACTCTGGTAAGTCCGGCTCCAAAGGCGGTCGAAGTAAAACCTGCCGTAACCGCTGCAAAAATGAATTTCCATTTGGTCGCAGGATGCTTCTCTTCAAAAGAAAATGCAGATAATTTGGTTCAAAAACTGAAAACAGAAGGGTACAACTCTTCCGTGATTGGACAAAATGCAAAAGGCCTTTTCAGAGTCAGCTTCAATTCATTCTCCACAAGAGAACTTGCCCTATTGGAAATGGACAAAATAAAGTCTGTGGGCAAATCTACTTGGCTACTGAAACAGTAGTCCGGTCAATCCATCCGATACACACATTTAAAACCTTTGTAACTCGTTTACGATGTCATCTACATCGTGATCCATGCATTTGAAATGCTTTTTCGGGCATTTGGAAAAGCCGATTTTGGAACAAGGACGACAGGATAGGTTTTTAATCTCTACCATTTTAGAGTCTGCATCGGGCAGATAAGGATACATCCCCAGTTCGGGAACGGTATTTCCCCAAACCGAAACAATGCGCTTTTTAAAGGCTGCGGCAACGTGCATCAAGCCCGTGTCGTGACTGATTACCCATAATGCCTGCTGAACCAAGCTTGCCGACTCATCCAACTTAAACTTCCCACAGGCATTAAACACCTGCGGTCCTATCGCATCAGAAATCGCCTCTCCTTTAGCGGCATCCTCAGGGCCGCCCAAAAGAACGACGGGAGATTTTAGCGCCTTGCAAACCTCTATAAGTTTTGAAAGAGGCATCATCTTCGTGGCGTGTTGTCCTCCAATAACCACAGCCACATAACCTTGGGCATGGGTTTCGGGCAAGCGATTTACCTCCACTACGGAGCCTTTAGGAATAAAATAATCCAAGCCTTCTCCATCGTTGAGTACACCCAGATGTTTCACGGTTTCTAAATAGCGATCCACAATGTGTACGTCGGGCATCTTTCGGACTTTAAAAGTCACCAAAAGCCACTTTTGAATGTTCAATTTCGGAAAGGCCTTTGAGGGAACTTTTAAGGCCCTTTTGAGTCGTAGGGTTCGCAAGTTATTGTGCAAGTCGATGACCTGGTCAAACTGCTCCGCCTTTAATTGTTCAATCAAGGCTTTGTCAATGTCTTTGGATATGGAGTGAACGCGGTCAACGTAAGGGTTGTTTTCCAAGAGTCCTACAAAAGAAGCTTTGGTTAGGTAATGCACCTCCACACCCAACTGTTGTTTCACACAGCGAATGACAGGCGTTGTTAAAACAATATCGCCAATAGAGCTGAAACGTATGATGAGTATTTTCTTCACGGAAGTGGATTTGAAACAAAAATAAACAAAGCACCGAGAGCAAAAAGAAGAATGTAAAAAAGATTGGGATTGGGGAGGGGTTAAATCGTCATTTCTCCTCGAAGGTTCGAGGTGATCAGTGCCATTCGTTCCGAGGCATCCTCGGTTTGTGCCAAGACAAACATCAGTTTGGTAACCGCCGCTTCAAAGGTCATGTCTTGCCCAGACAGAACACCGAAATCTTTGAGAGATTTACTGGTTTCGTACCGGCCTAGTTCTACGGAGCCTCCCACGCATTGGGTGATGTTAAGAATCAACAGCCCACGAGCAGTAGCCTCTGAGATGGCGGACAGAAACCAAGGGCTGGTGGGCGCATTTCCGGAGCCGAAAGTCTCCAAAATCACCGCTTCCGTTTCGGGGTGGTTCAAAGTATTTTTGACAATCGATTCCGAGATTCCCGGATACAACTTCAGCACGCCGATGTTGGGATTGTAGTTTTTATGCGCGATAAGGGTTCCTTCGCTTAAAGACTTTACTGCCGTCCGATTGAACTTCAGGTGCACACCGGCTTCAGCCAGCGGTGGGTAATTGACCGATGCAAAAGCCTCAAAATTTTCAGCATTCACCTTGTGTGTTCGATTTCCGCGATAAAGCTGGTATTCAAAGTACACCGACACTTCAGGAACTACGGGCTTACCATTGCGGTACGAAGAAGCAATTTCTATGGCCGTAATCAGGTTTTCCTTGGCATCGGTACGAGGTACGCCCGAAGGCAGCTGAGATCCGGTAAGGACGACTGGCTTGTTGAGGTTTTCGAGAAGAAAACTCAGGGCCGAAGACGTAAAAGCCATGGTATCCGATCCGTGCAGAATCACAAAACCATCGTAGTTGGCATAAGCAGACTCTATGGTTTCGGCCAACTGTATCCACACCCTTGGGTGCATGTTAGACGAATCGATGCTCGGCTCGTACGAATGCACCTCTAGCTCACAATCCAACTGCTTGAGTTCCGGAATTTGTGCCTGTAAGTTTTCAAAGTCAAAGGGAATGAAAGTTCCGCTGTCCGAATCGTGAACCATGCCAATGGTCCCTCCTGTATAAATGAGTAAAATCCGCATCAGAGACCAAATATTTTTTTGGAGTTCTCAGTTGTCACCGCTGCAACCTCTTCTAGGGAGAGCTTATGCAGGTCGGCTACTTTTTGTGCAATATGAACGAGGTACGCACTTTCGTTTCGCTTCCCTCTATTGGGGCTAGGCGCCAAATAGGGGCTATCGGTTTCCAGCACCAGATGTTTCAAATCAATTTGTTCGACCACTTTATCCAAACCTGCTTTTTTAAAGGTCACGACCCCACCAATCCCCAAATAAAAATTGAGGTCTATGGCTCTGTGGGCCTGTTCAAGGCTTCCGGTAAAACAATGGAAAATGCCTCGTAATTTTTCATCCTTCTCGGATTCTAACACTTCAAAAACCTCACCAAAGGCATCTCTACAATGAATGGCAATGGGTAAACCTTTCTCTTTTGCCCAATGAATTTGCGTGCGAAAAGCTTCTTTTTGCTCTTCCACAAAAGTCTTGTCCCAATACAAATCCATGCCGATCTCACCCACGGCACAGAAGGCTCCCGCATCCAAATGCGCTTTCAACACTTGAAGCTCAGCTTGAAAATCCGCCTTCACATGACAAGGGTGCAGGCCCATCATCGGAAAACACTTTCCGGGGTGGGCAGCCACCACCTCCATCATCCCTTTTACGGTATGCTGATCTACGTTGGGAATGAAGATGCGCTCCACTCCTTCCTCAAAGGCGCGTGCAATCATCTCTTGTCGATCCTCGGCAAATTTCGCGTCGTACAGATGGCTGTGTGTATCGGTTAAAATCATGAATCAAATGTACACTTTTTGCATCATGCGGAACATGGGCAAAAGGCTATTCTTTATCAAAAAAAAAGACTATTTTAGCCTCCCATTTTAGAGAGGTGGCCAAGTGGCTTAAGGCGCACGCTTGGAAAGCGTGTATACAGCAATGTATCGGGGGTTCGAATCCCTTCCTCTCTGCAAAAGAATCCCGCAAAATGCGGGATTTCGCATTTAAAGGACAATCGAATTCATTCGAATTGGTCTTTAAAGGGGAAATGACAGATGTCGAAGACATCGGGATTCTTTTGACTGTCTCCCCATTTGGGATCATCCGCGAAGCGGATAATCCTGAACCTACACAATTGATTTTTAAAGGTGAAATACGGATGTCGTAGACATCGGGATTCTTTTGACTGTCACCCATTTGGGATCATCCGCGAAGCGGATAATTCCTATCAACAAATCAAGTAACCTTGGAAGGGTTTAAAAATGAAAAAGACCAGGCTGCGAAGCAGCGGGGGATGCTCTTTTGAGCAGCTCCCAAGTGGGATCATCCGCTAGAACTAAATCTGATCAAGATAAAACCTAAAGTTAGTCATCAAAAGGACTTTTAATTTTCTCAAGAGCGCTCACAGCAATATGCGTATAAATTAATGTGGTTGACATATTAGAATGACCCAATAACTTTTGAATGTGCGCTATGCCTATACCGTCTTCCATAAGTTGTGTCGCAAAACTATGTCTTAGGGTATGTAGTGTTACTGACTTGGTGATTTTCGCTTTTTTAACAGCTCTTTTTAAAAATTGACCGGCACTCTCAGCAGAATACCGCCCCCCTTTTTGCCCCTCAAAGAGAAAATCTTTAGGTCTGTATTTCAGATAGTAAGTTCTTAATAAGCCCAATACCTTGTGGGATAAAATGGTATATCTGTCTTTCTTACCCTTCGCTTGTCGGACATGAATTAACATTCTACTTGAATCTATATCTTCTTTTTTAAGCGAAAGTAATTCACCTATTCTTAGACCTGAACTGTAAATTAAGGCCAATATCGCTCTATGTTTGATATTGTTCGTGCAGCGCAATATATCTGCAATTTCAGACTTACTCAATACTAAAGGAAGTTTCCGCTCTCTTTGAGTGACTTTTAAATATTCAAATGGAATGACACGATTAAAGATTTCCTTGTAGAATAATTTTAAACCACCAACAATTTGCCTTTGGTAAGAAGCCGATATACCCTTCACCTTAACCAAGTAATAAATATACTCGAACAAGTCTTTATCAGAGATATTCTTTAAGGGGATATCTTTAAAGTGCCTCTGAACATGGATCAGGTGACTTTTGTAGCTAATTATCGTTTGCCGGCTGTAACGTTTTAACTCAAGTATTTTAACAAAATCTGTAACAACTTCCATAAAATAAAATTATATATTTATCATTAAAGTACATGGATTAACTAGTATAATTAAAGTTAAATATATAATTTTAATAATACTAGATTTAACAACAAGTTAGCACAAATACTAAAACAAAAACCGTTTTAAAAATAAAATAATAGCAAAATGAAATCAATCTTAACATTACTATTCTTAATAGGGCAATTAACAATAGCCTACTCACAAAATTGGGAGTTAGATTTTGACAACGCCTTAAAAACAACTCAAAATTCTAATAAAACTATTGTACTTGTGTTCTCAGGTTCAGACTGGTGTGCACCGTGTATGAAATTAGAAAAAGAAATTTGGGAAACCGTTACGTTTCAAAAATACGCAAAAGACCATTTTGTAATGTTAAGAGCAGATTTTCCGAGAAAGAAAGCTAATAAATTATCAAAAGAACAAGCAATGAAAAATGCTGAACTTGCCGAAAATTATAATCCTAATGGTTATTTTCCAGCGGTTGTAATTATTGACAATAATAAAAAAGTACTCGGAAATACAGGGTATAAAAAATTGACCCCAGAGGAGTATATTGAACATTTAAACAGTTTCATTAAATAGTATGAAAAAGGTTCTTTTATTTCTTATTCTTCTTCAGTCTGTAAGCTCAAATGCACAAGATGTTTTTCATAAAACTACTAAACTAATGGGTAGCAGGTTTGACTTGACAGTAGTAGCCAAAGACTCAACGGAAGGAAAAAAATACATTGATACTGCCATTGCTGAAATAACAAGAATAGAAAAATTAATCTCATCTTGGGACGTTAATTCTCAAACATCAGATATTAATAGTAATGCAGGAGTTAAACCCGTTAAAGTTGACAAAGAATTGTTTGAGTTAATTGAAAGATCAATAGCCATTTCAAATTTAACTGATGGCGCTTTTGACATTAGCTATGCTTCAATGGACAGAATTTGGAAGTTTGATGGTAGTATGGCCAAAATGCCGTCAAAAGACGAAATTACGGCATCAGTTGAAAAAGTGGGCTATAAAAATATACTTCTAGATAAAATAAATGGTACCATATTTCTTAAATTAAAAGGAATGAAGATTGGATTTGGAGCCATTGGAAAAGGTTATGCAGCAGATAAAACAAAAAAATTATTGATGGAAATGGGTGTTTCTGCTGGCATCATTAACGCATCTGGAGATATGAACACTTGGGGAAAACAACCCGATGGTAAAGAATGGACAATTGCCATTACCAACCCAATGAACAAAAATATAGCCTTTGCATTGTTGCCGCTTAAACAAGGAGCGGTTGTAACCAGTGGCGATTATGAAAAATATGTAATGTTTAATGGTGTTCGCTATGCGCATATCATCAACCCAAAAACAGGCTATCCATCTCAAGGGATTATAAGCGTTACGGTTTTCGCCCCAAGTGCTGAACTTGCAGATGCTTTGGCTACCTCTATTTTTGTAATGGGGAAAGAAGTTGGTTTAGACCGCATCAATCAAATTCCTAATGTAGTATGTATTGTTATTGATACAGAGGGACATATACACCAATCTGAAAATATAAAAATAAATGAAAAAACGAATTGACCTCATTGCCATAACGGCATTAACACTCTTAAGTTTGAGCTCTTGTGTAACGGTAAAACCCTATGAAATGGTAAATATTAACGACCCTGATATGGAGTTGACGGATAGAAAAGCTAAAAAGTTTCATACCGCCTTTCAAGTTTATCGAGAAGGAGCGTCAGGTGGAAACGGTGGAAAATCTGGAGGTGGTTGTGGTTGTAATTAAAAGAAATTATATGAGAAACGTAATTATAAGTTTGATTACTTTACTGCCTATTTGTGGTTTTGCCCAGCAAAGTACAGATAGCACTGCATTTAAAAAAAGGGCTTTAGAAACCACAGAATTGAGTATTTTAACTAGTTTTTACACCCAAGATGGAAAAAATGCTGCCGTTACAGGTGGCATTGGGTCAGAGCAACTCAATGATTATGCTACAAATATTAGCGTGTCTATCCCCATAAAGCAGAATGGTGTTTTAAGTATCGATGGTACTATATCAGCTTACACATCTGCGTCTTCCAGTAATCTTAACCCTTGGTCTGGAGCATCTAGCGGAGACGATGATGATGATGATGATGATGATGATGATGATGATGACGATGATGACAATTATGGTACAGGTGCCAATACAGGAACACCTTGGGCAGCATCTTCGGGAGCTTCTCGCCAAGATGTTTGGACAAATTTAAGTGCGTCATACAGTCATTATTCAGAAGACAGAAATACCATTTATAGCGGAAATGCCAGTGTTTCTAATGAATACGATTACTTTTCCTTAGGAGCAGGTGCTGGTTTGGTTAAACTCTTTAATCAGAAAAATACCGAACTAGGAATAAAAGCAAATGTATATCTAGACAATTGGAGACCAGAATATGCTACAGAAATAAAAACCTATATTGAAAATGGTGGTGATTTAAATAGTGATTTTTTTGAAGGTACAGATATTTTAGATCAAAACGGCAATATAATAGATAAACTATCTGCAAATGCCTGGAAACCTTCAGGGAACAGCTTAATTAATGACACAAAAAGAAACACTTATTCTGCATCTATTAGCCTCTCTCAAATACTAAGTAAAACAACCCAGATTTCTATTTTTTCAGATGTTGTATATCAAACAGGTTGGTTGGCTAACCCAATGCAGCGTGTTTATTTTGCAGATAAGGCCAATTTTTACATTGGAACGGCTACAAGTATTCCGTTTTATACCGAAGAGCGGAATAAAGACGTTTTTCAATTAGCTGATGATATAGAAAGATTACCTAATAATAGATTGAAAATTCCGATAGGTATAAGGCTCAATCAGTATATTACAGAAAATTTAGTGCTTCGTTCTTATTATAGATATTATTTTGATGATTGGGGTATTACTGGGCATACCATTAATGCAGAATTAGCTGTAAAATTGGGGGAAAAATTCACGGTTTATCCCAATTATCGTTTTTATACTCAAACAGCAGCAGATTATTTTGCACCTTTTGAGCAGCATCAGTCTACTGAAGAGTTTTACACTTCGGATTTTGACCTTTCAAAATACAATGCCAGTCAGATTGGTTTAGGTTTTAAATACACCGACATTTTTACCAAATCACACATCTGGAAATTCGGTTTAAAAAATTTAACACTAGACTATAATTATTACAATCGGAGTACTGGACTAAATGCACATATAGTTTCTTTTGGTGCAGACTTTATAATTGACAAATAAAGATGTACTTGTGCTAACAATGTATATGAAAAATAGGCGAATTAGAGCTAAATTTAAAGTTTGTGGCTCGTATCAAACTTTGTTCTTAACCGAAAGTTTCGTGCTTCTTAATCGCCTACTTTTCATATACTAAACGTTACCACACATTAGAAATAAGAAAATAATGTATACAATAAACAAAGAAACTAATAGGATAAGCCGTCTTGAGCAAAAGACGTTTGCTGAGTTAAAGTTTAGAGAAAGAGAACACTTACAGGAATGGATAGCTAATAATCCAAGTTCATTAGGGGAAGATCTGTTGATAATCCAAAAAGAATTCAGCGGTTTTAGTGAAACAAATGAACGATTAGATCTATTGGCTATTGATAAGCAAGGAAACTTAGTGATCATAGAAAACAAACTAGATGATTCAGGAAAAGATGTAACATGGCAATCAATAAAATATGCTTCTTATTGTTCGAGTTTAACAAAGAATGAAATACTAAAAATGTATCAAGATTTTCTTGGTAAAACTGGTAATTCTGAAGAAAAGGTTTCTGACTTTTTTGACGGCAAAGACATTGATGAAATTCTATTAAATCAAGGGCTCAACTCCCAACGTTTAATTATGATAGCCGCCAATTTCCGAAAAGAAGTTACATCATCAGTGCTTTGGCTAATGAATTTTAAAATGCGTATCCAATGTTTCAAGGTTACTCCTTTTCAACTTAACGATCAATTATTCCTTAATGTTGAACAGATCCTTCCTACCAAAGACACAGAAGACTTTTCTATTGGTATTGCATCAAAAGCTCAGGAAGAAGTGGCTGTGCAAGAAACTTTAAAAAACAGACACAATGTGAGGCTTAACTTTTGGGAAGAATATTTATCACAGTGCAATCAAACGAATAAACTTTTTTCCAATATTTCACCATCAAAAGACAATTGGATTGGAATTGGAATTGGAATGTCTGGAGTAAATTTAAATCTTGTTGTAAGCAAGAACTATTGTAGAAGTGAAATTTATTTCAATAGAGGAAGTCAGGATGCTAATAAAGCACTTTTTGACTACACTTTAACTATGAAAGAACAAATAGAACACGAATTTGGTCAAGCCTTAGAATGGGAGAGAATGGACGATAAAGTTTCTTGTAGAATTAAGTTTGAAAAACAAGGAGTCAGCTACTTTGAAAAAGAAGATTGGCAAACTATGATAGATTTTTTAATAGATGTTGCTAAGCGTATGGAAAAAGCTTTTAGAGGACCCATTAAAAAGATGAATCAATATGCAAAAAGTAATAAATAACGTATGGTAACAATATATAAACCGCATTAAAACGCGACTTATACTAACCGTTGGCAATCATTGGAATGCATAAACTGTACTAAAAACCCATTGAAAATGAATTATATTAATAAGTTATTATTTTTTTGTAAAAATCAAATGTTTACTCTAGTCTTAACACTTGTCTTTTCCTCTCAGAATTATGGGCAGATAAGTTTAAATGTTGGAGCAGAAACTGGAACAGTAGATAGTGGATTACCAATTCCTCTTGTTGAAAGTTACTCCAAAAACGGAAATAGCACAGTTGAATCTGGAGGCGTTCTATATACAGCCAATGCATTGCATTATATAGAGGCAGAAAGTGCAGCAAGTTGGGCAAGAGAAGGAGATTACGTATTAAAATTTTATGGAGATGGAAGAAATTATCCTAATCCCGAATATGCTCATAGAGCTGAACTTGCTAACAGTGATCCCGATATTGTTTTCCACCCTGGAGAACAGTGGTATTACTCTCTTAGCTTTCTTCCTCCTAGTGAAGTTTGGGATGCTGATACAGACGAGCATTCTAATGTTATTGTGCAATGGAAACAATACGGAGGAGGTGCTCCCAATGGTGCGATTAGATTAAGTAATGAAGGAGATTATACCATATATGCAAGAAGTGAGCGTCATGAATGGGAAGGACCTGGTGGTACCAATAGTGATTCTTATATTCCTATAGCAACAGCAGTTCCTGATACATGGAATGATTTGAAAATTCATGTGAATCACACTTCAGGATCAGATGGCTTCATTAAGATTTGGTTGAATGGAGAATTAATTTTTGAAAATGAAGGACCAACACTTTATTCTAGTACAACAAGAGGATATATGAAGTTTGGAGTATATACGCAGATTAGAGATGAGCGGATTTTCTATTATGATGCAGTAAGAATGTCAAACTTTATAGATGTTCCTTATGAAGAGTGGGTTTTAGACCAAGTAAATGTTCCAAGCATTACCTTAACCTCTCCAAGTTCGGGAGCGAATACAGCCTCTGGCGAAAATGTAATTCTAACTGCAGACGCTCATGATCCTGCAGGTAAAAAAATGGGAACGCCTGGTAGTATTACTCAGGTAGAATTTTTTGAAGGTGAGAACTCTATAGGTGTAGTAACCACAGCTCCTTACAACTTAACATGGGTCAGTCCACCAGATGGCAACTATGATATAATCGCAGTAGTAACTGATGCTGATGGTAATCAAGATACCTCAGAAATAGCTTCTGTAAGAGTAGGTTTTTCTACACCTGAGATAAGTATAACCAATCCTCAACATCTTGATAATTTAACTTCTGGAACAAATACCACTATAACAGTAAATACCAGTGATACAGATGGTTCCATCACGCAAGTGGAATTCTTTTTAAATGGCCAATCATTAGGAATAGATACAACAAGTCCGTATAGTTTCGATTGGACACCTATTACCAAAGATGCTTATTTGATAAAAGCCGTTGCTACAAATAGTAATGGTAAAACAAGTTTTGATGAAATATCAGTTACGGTAGATGCCATTATAGAAACTTCTTCTGTAAGTTCTATTCACGATGCAACTATTCGCGAAGGAAATCCCACTACGCCTGGAAACTGGAGTAGAGTAGATATATACGGTAGACCACCAGGAGATGATCTTACTGTAGGAATCTTTAAATTTGATATTAGCTCATATACATCAGCAACAGAAATTAGAGATGTAAAATTGAAATTATATGCATATGAAGTAAATGATGAGGGGGCAAACTTAACTGTTTTCAGTGCTAGTGGAGATGATTGGAATGAATCTACGGTAACTTGGGATCATTCAGACCGCCCGCAAAGAATGGATTCTCTTAATACTATGAATGTAACAACAGAAGGTATTTATTACGAGTTTGATGTTACCAGTTTTATTGTAGAAAAACATGCTGCTGGAGATTCCTTTGTAACATTTTGGGTTCAGGATGTTGAAGGTGTGAGAAATCAAATTGAAGTAGATAGTCATACAAGAGATAATCCACCGTTATTAGAAATTACAATAGGAGATGTAGAAAATTTACCAATAGATGAAAATAATGCACCTGTAGCAGAAGATATTTCTGAGGCTACTAACGAAGATACTGCTATAGATGTTACACTTAATGCCTCTGACGTTGATAATGATAACTTAATCTACTCTATCGTAACTCAGTCAACCAATGGCTCGGTTTCTTTAGGTGGCACTAAAGTAACCTATACTCCTAATACTAACTTTAATGGATCAGATTCATTCACCTATAAGGTGAATGATGGAACAGTAGATTCTAATACGGCTACGGTTACGATTACGGTTGATAAAACTTTAGGAATAGAAGAGCAGGCTGTTACTAAATTTGAGTTATATCCTAATCCAGCACATGATATACTTAATATTGGTATTGAAGGGGTTATTAAAGAAGTTCAGATTTACACTTTAAATGGTAAATTAGTTAGAAAAGTTTTTAATTTAAATCATAATTCTTTGCAAGTTCAAGAATTGCAAACAGGAATTTATATTTTAAGAATTATAGAGGAGGACAAAAGAGTTTCAATTTTTAAATTAATTAAAAAATAGATACGCAATGTACCCTAAAATGTACCTAAACAAAACCCCATTAATAATTTAAAAGCAGTATGAATACATGTCAAATACATAAGAGAAATTATTAATTTGACGAAAATTACACACAATTAACATACATATTAAAATTCATTACAGAATATAAAGAATTGATAAATCACCTAATGAATGACAGATTTAAATAACGAATTGAAAAAAAATGAATTAAACTGAAAGAAAAACGTTTGCCAACATTGTATAAAAATAATAGAGGTTTAATCGCTAAATTGAAGGTAAGTAAATTTAAAAAAAGTCTGCATTTAACTGAAAAGTTAGTGAGTATAAATCCGCTACTATTCTTATACGAACCGTTATATAATAAATGACTGAATTTCAAATAAATGACCCAAGTTTGGAATCTCAATGGAGAGCATTAATTCTGTTTGGAAAAAATTCAGCTACCTATAAATTCGCATTTGCTAAAAGTCTTTTGGAGTTAATAGAAAATGAAACAACTTCTATCTCTATTGAAGAATTAGCAAAACCTTTTTCTCGCAACATAACAGAACATTTAAAAATAAGTGACAAACAGGGCAATTCAAGTTCCAGCAAATTTCTAAACTTTTGCAGAGATTATAACAAAGGCATTATTAATCAAAATCAACTATTAATTCAAACCGAAAAATTAGGCTTTGTTAATGTAGTTGATGCATTTCAAAATGTAAATGGCGGTCAAATTCCCAACCTTTTTTACGAAAAAGACTATTCAAACGGAAATAAAAGAATAGTGATTACAGACGACTTGCTTAAGCTTAAAGAAAGTTTCCACTTTCAAAACTTTGAAAATGAAACTGAAGCGAGATGGAAATTAGTTGAAACTGCTTGGAATCTTAAAATAAACCCAAATCTATTAGAAGTTAAATATGATGCAATCTCTTCATTATTCTTTCTTGAAAATGAATTTATGAAAAGAGTTGATATAACTTCTGTTAGAGATTCTTTAAATGGTTACCAAAAAGGCAAATGCTTCTACAGCTTCTTAGATATTTCAATAATTCAAGGTAGTTCAGACATATGTCATGTTGATCATTTCCTACCACACGTTAATAAACAAACTCATTATAAAAATGGCGCAAATATCAATGGTGTTTGGAATTTGGTATTAGCTCATTCATCAATGAATAGCACTAAAGAAAAGGGAGCAAAAGTCCCACACAGAAAATATTTACAAAGATTATTTAATAGAAATGAATTTTATATAAGTAGTAAACACCCGTTGGCTGAGACTATTATTAATCAAACTGGAAAAACTAAAGAGATTAGAAGGGATTTTTTAGAAAAGCAGTATAACTTAGCACTTGAACAATCTATAATAACTTGGACTCCAAGTGAAGAACGTAAAGGAACATTTTAATGAGTATTTTTTCCGAAATATCTGAAGATAAAAAAATTCATAAAGGAGAATATTTCTTTATGGTTTATGACGGTTTCCCCGTATCTCCAGGTCATATTTTAATTATTTCAAATGAAGAAAAGTTGGATTACTTTTCTCTAAGCAAGAAAGAAAAAGTTGAATTATCCAATCTTATTGAAATCGCAAAAAGAATTATTGAGAAAGAGAGAAACCCCGATGGTTATAATATTGGAATGAATTGTGGAGAAGCTGCTGGTCAAACAGTAATGCACTTTCATTGTCATGTAATTCCAAGATATTTAGGAGACATGGAAAATCCTAGAGGAGGAATTAGACATTGTGTAAAAAATAAAGGTTACTATTAAGAACAAACGCAATACAACAATGTGTAAATTGCATTAAAACGCATTTTACACGCACCGTTACAAAAACCCTACTTATAAATGAGCAAGGACTTCGTGGTGGATTGGCCACTTAAAAAGGTGCCTTTGAGAAAGTACGATCCGGAGCTCAGGTGACTTAAATCAATCTTGAGATTTTTCGAATTGAATGAAGAACGGTACACTCGAGAACCCGTGAGGTCAAAAATTTCGAGTTCCTCAAGCGCTTCATCAGTTGTTAAATGGAAAAACCCATTTGATGGGTTCGGAACTAGCGTAAAGGATTGCTCTAGCTCTTCAATAGCAACACTATACAGGCAAGAAATACCTCCGTAACCCTCACAATCTTGAGCAGTGAAACCCTCCTGCCACGGACCAAATGCATTTTCATACAAGCACCCACCTTCACTAGGAGCTTCCTTGCATGAGCTGTAAATACACAATAAATTCCCATTATGATCAATAAATTGAGTTTCGGCCTGAGGCAAATAGTTTGAGGCATTCGGATCTTTACATCCTACCGATGTGCTTATGCAGGGCTCTCCACTATACGAAGAGCAATCATCAGCCGTAAAAGAGCCATGCCATGGTCCAAAGGAATTGGAATATCTACAACCTCCTTCAACAGGCACATCATCGCATGATGCGTAGGTACATATCAAATTACGGTACTGATCAAAAACTTGAATGGTAGCGTTGGGCTTAAAGTTTGTTGCATTTTCATCCAAACAACCTTCAGAAGCATCTATGCAAGCAGTACCTCCGTAACTCGCACAATCTCCTGCCCCAAAATTGGCATGGAACGTAGCAAATGCAGTAGGATACTTGCATCCGGTATCGGGAACGTCATCACAGCTAGCATAGGTACATAAAATATTACCCCAGTCATCTTTGGTTTGTATGGTAACCAATGGGTTATAATTTATAGCTTTAGGATCCATACAACCGTATACCTCCGAAGAATATTCAGAGCAAATTGTACCTTCCCAGCTTTGACAAAGACCTCTGTTGGCATCTTCAGCAAAGGGTAAGAAATATCCAAACCACAAGCAACCATCTACAGGGACCTTTTCACAGGATTCAAAATTGCAATACAATCCCCCAGAATCACTCATATCTTGCACGGTTGCATTGGAATTGTAATTGGTGGCCGTAGAATAAATACAGCCCCGTTCTTCAAGGCAAGTCGTACATGATGACCATACCTCCGAAACTTGAGTAGCTCCATCTACGAGAATTTCACGTTTTGCGAATGTCGTGGAATCCGTACTTGCAATACATGACCAATCCCCTTGCGCATTCGCATAGAGAAGAAGCTCTTCATTGTGCTCTCCCCCATCTGCACAATAGTTGTATTGATGAGCGCCTTTAGGCAGGTAAGCCGTTCCGGTCCAAATCCGTGAGTTACCTTCCTCCTGTAAGATGGTTCCCGAACCGCAAACGTTTTCATCAAATCCTGTTACACTCACATATTGGGGTATGAAAGACACACAGTTCATATCCACTTCAAAGTTTACCTCATACAAACAAGAACCATCGTCCAAAATTGCGTTTGAATTGTAATTGTAGGCTTCGGCGTCGGTACATTCGGTCGCCACAGCACTTTCTTGATACACACGAACCCAGTCTACTTCAATCTGAGAAGGGAATTGCGTGTTTTCACTCGGGCCGTTTTTATCAATGGCAAGATTCAGCATCAGGTACCAATCCCCCTTATTAAAAGGCCAAGTATAATCCGAAGGATAGCTTTCAGGCGTAAGCCTGAAAAGAAACTCGCCATCCACATACCAGCTAATCATATTGGGTTCCCATCGAACCTCGTACACGTGAAAATCATCGGCATAAGAACCGCTAGAAATTGATTTAGAAAAACTTTGATATGTATGTCTTTCTCCATTATATGGACAATCTCCTAAATGTGCAGCTCCTGTTGTTACGTTGCTATATCCATCATTCACCCACTGCTCCATGATGTCGATCTCGCCGTCACAAGGCCAGCTACCTCCTGTAGGAAGCATCCAAAAAGCCGGCCAAAAACCCTGACCGTCAACGGTTTTGATTCGCGCTTGGACGCGTCCGTATCGAAAAGTAAATAAGCCTGCTGTGATAATCTTTGAGGAGGAATAGGACATTATCTTGGAGGAGTTGAAGGGGTCAGCAACCCCATCAGGTTCTTCTTTGGCAATAATTTTAAGTATCCCGTCGGATACAAGAGTATTTTCTTCCTGATAACATTGCAATTCTCCATTACCCCAACCCCACAATCCGTATTGGGTTCCTGTCCCTAAATCATGTGCCCATTTGGAAGCATCCAATTGGGTTCCATCAAATGAATCTTCCCAAACCAATTGAAAGTTTTGAGCGAGTATACCTAAGGATAAACTAAAAAAAAGAAAGAAAGAAAATGCAGATTTGTTCATTTGGGGGCTGTATTCGAGTTCAGTGCAAATATAACCCATTAAACCACATGAATTTTAGCCTTTGGAAAACATGCTTTACATCTTCCAAGATGATTTTTAATGCTTGAGAGACTTACATAAGAAATAGAGAAAAAAAGTCCGTTTCCTACGAGTTGTTTATCAGAAACCTCATTCAAGCATTCCAAAGGCAAATTGCCTCTCAAATAGATAACACAATACCCGTACTGAATTAATAAAAGCTTAGCGAAAAGCAATCCTATTTCGTGTAATTCCCGTTCGGGTAGAAAAAGCAACCAGGTATTTTTTTGACCTTTCTTTTATGGCTATAGTTTTACAACTACAACTCTATTATTCAATCTCGCGAAATATTTAAGGCCCTAAAACGGCGCGTTAATGTCAAATCAAAACAAAGAAACTTAACTTTGAGCGCCTTAGAATTAAATTTCGGCTCAGTTATTGAGGGAATTGTTTAGTTTTGTAAAAAGTCCATTTATTCATCGAAATTAGCAACAAAATGAAAAAAATACTTTCCCTATTGGCAGTCTTTGGTTTACTGCACATCAATAGCTTTGAAGCATTAGCTCAAAATGAGGCCAAATCAATTACGGAAATAACAGCAGACACAACAGTAGCTGATTCAACTACGGTTGACTCCTCAGCGACTGACTCAATTGTTGAAGAAGCTACACCTATTGCGGTTGAAGAAACTTCAGAAGAAGCTCCTAAGGCAGGATTCCACCAGGTACTTAAAGAAAAGTTTATCGAAGGTGGAGCTGGATTCATGGGAATTGTATTGATTGCCCTGATTTTAGGATTGGCACTTTGTATTGAGCGTATTATTTATTTGAATTTAGCTACTACAAATACCGACAAACTCATAGGAGATATTGATGAGGCTCTAAATACCGGTGGCGTGGAAGGAGCCAAAGACATTTGCCGAAATACACCGGGCCCAGTAGCCTCCATATTTTACCAAGGTCTAGAACGCTCTTCAGAAGGCTTAGACATGGTTGAAAAATCAATTGTCGCTTACGGATCTGTTCAAATGGGAAAACTAGAACGCAACACTTCGTGGATTTCTCTATTCATTGCCTTAGCCCCAATGCTCGGGTTTATGGGTACCGTAATCGGTATGATTGGTGCCTTTGACGCCATTGAAGCAAATAACAACATCTCGCCTGCACTCGTTGCTGGAGGTATTAAAGTAGCCCTACTAACAACTGTATTTGGTTTGATTGTTGCTATGATTCTCCAAGTATTCTACAACTATATTATTGCGAAAATCGATAACTTAGTTAACACTATGGAAGATGCTTCAATCACACTGATTGATATCTTGGCGAGACAAGAAGCAGCTAAAAAGTAATACACGAACCGTTAAAACTTATTGAAATGGGAGATTTCATGGCAAATTACGGTATTATTCTTACCTATATTTTAATAGCGGCGGCTACGATAGCTGCAATCGCATTTCCAATAAAGCATTTGATTTCGCATCCTAAAAAGGCGAAACAGGTAGGTATTGGACTTGGTGCTTTACTCGTTATCTACATCATTGCAGCGCTCAGCGCTTCTGATGAGGTAACCGAACATTTTATGAAGTTTGATGTGACGGCTTCTCAGTCAAAGCAAGTAGGAACTGGACTTATTGTATTCTACATACTCGCTGTTGGAGCCCTACTGGTTACACTCTACACAGAGATATCAAAAATGCTTAATAAGTAGGCAATGTCTAGAAGATCACTACCCGAAATTAACGCAGGATC
Source organism: Flavobacteriales bacterium (assembly GCA_029247585.1). Classification (GTDB taxonomy): domain Bacteria; phylum Bacteroidota; class Bacteroidia; order Flavobacteriales; family UBA7430; genus UBA7430. The sequence continues at coordinate 35,700 of JAQWKY010000005.1, forward strand.
GATGGCCGACATCGCTTTCTTGCTTCTTATCTTCTTTTTGGTAACGACCACTATGGATGTTGATACCGGTTTGGTCCGAAAACTTCCTGCATTGCCAGAAGATGAGGAAGAAATCATTGATGATTCTCAGATCAAAGCCAAAAATATTTATGTGGTACTGGTAAATGCCAAAGACCAACTTTTGGTGGAAGAAGAACTAATGGAGGTCTCTCAATTGCGAGAGGGTGCCAAAAAATTCCTAGACAACTGGGGAAAAAACCCCAACCTATCAGACAACCCTCAAAAGGCGATTATTTCGCTTCAAAACGACCGAGGAACCTCTTACGAAATGTACATTAAAGTACAAAACGAACTCTCCGCTGCCTATCGCGAACTAAGAGATCGCGAAGCTCAAAAGAAATTTGGTGTAAACTACACCAAACTAAAAGGTGACAATAAGAAGGAGATTCGAAAGATGTATCCGGAAAAAATTTCTGAAGCTGAACCTAAAAATGTAGGAGGAAAATAATGAGTCGTTTTAAAAAGAAAAAAGGAAGTGGAACACCAGCGATCTCAACAGCCTCGCTTCCAGATATTGTTTTTATGCTTTTGTTTTTCTTCATGGTTACTACGGTGATGAGAGAAACTACCTTATTGGTTGAAAACACCCTGCCGCAAGCATCGGAAGTGAAAAAAATTGAAGACAAATCACTTTGTAGCTACATCTATGTGGGAGCACCTGTATCTGGCATACAGACAAAATTTGGGACAGAACCTAGAATCCAATTGAATGATTCCTTCAAATTAGCTGCAGATATTCAGGAATTTGTTGCTTCAAAGAGAGAAGCTACGGCAGAAGAAAAGAAACCCCAACTCATCACCTGTATCAAAGCGGATGTAGATGCCAAAATGGGACTCATTACCGACATCAAACAGGAATTGCGTAAAGCTCAAGCCTATAAGATTAATTACGCCACCTATTCAAGTGTCGATTAATCTTTATTGTACTTACAAAAAAAGGGAAGCAACTGCTTCCCTTTTTTTATGAACTTCAAAAATGAGTGATATCACCTATTGTGTAAAGCTTAACAAAAAACTAAATTCGTTAGACTTTCATTTTCAACATGTTTTTAAGTTGGCCGAGTCCTCATTTGTTTCTACAAGTGGGGACTCTTGTTTGTATGCATGAACATGCTAATTCGTTTTGGATGAGGGAAGTTTGAACAGTAATATTCCCAAAATGAACAAAGCAAGAACCACAAACAACAAATGCTCTACGCCAATAAACTCCCATGAGGAATCTATACCGTTATGCTGAACTAAAAATGTAATGATTAACAAAGTACTGTTGTAAAAAAAGTGCAGAAAAATAGAACTTCTAAGGTTCCCCGAATTCATATACACATAACCAATCAGCGCACCCAAAACAAAGCGTGGTAAAAGGGCGTGGTATTGCAAATGAATGACGCTAAACAACAAGGCTGTTATCCATACAGCCAAATGCTTAGAACCCCACCATTCTAATAATAAATTTTGGAGTACACCACGGAACAACAATTCTTCTCCTAGGGCAGCTACGACACCAATTAAAAGAATCATGAGTAGTAAGTCTAAATACGTGTCCATGATTAAAAATTGCTCCGTAACTCTTAAGGTTTGTTCTTCGATAACTCTAAGAAAATCTAAAAACTCAGGCAGATATAAGCCTTCATTTAAAAACCCTAAAAAGTTAGCCACAGGAATCATCGCAAGAGCCATAATTAGCATCGAAAACATCGCACCCAAGGATATAGGGCTTTGCCACTTCAGATACTGGGCAGGCTTTGCCACACCTCGCAGGTGCAAAAATGCAAATGCAGGAAGGACAAAAGTTCCTAATGCATTGAAGAATTGCATCACTTTCATCGCGTCAATCAAGTCTTTATTTTCAGGATCAAAAACCTCTTTGGTGCTGGAAAAGAAACTGATATCAAACACCAATTGACAAACAAAAGCCCCCAGAATATGAGAGCTCATTAAACCACCCAAAATGACAATGGGTAAATAATACAACAAGCTTGAATAACTTTTCTTTGACCAGATTCCTCTACTTTTATCTACAAGGCTAAATCCCATGTGTTTTTCGTATTTTTGCGAATATTTTTCAGAAGTGGTAAAGATAGGAAATATAGAACTTGGGGACTACCCTCTTTTACTAGCCCCCATGGAGGACGTTAGCGACCCCCCTTTTCGTGAACTCTGCAAACAACACGGAGCAGATTTGATGTACACCGAATTCATCTCCTCAGAGGGTTTGATTCGAGACGCTGCCAAGAGTGTTCAAAAATTGGACATCTTCGAGTACGAACGCCCCATGGGAATCCAAATTTTTGGTTACGACATCAATTCCATGCGCGAAGCTGCCGAAATTACAGCACAAGCAGGGCCTGACATCATCGACATCAACTACGGATGTCCGGTAAAGAAAGTGGCTTGCAAAGGTGCAGGAGCTGGAATATTGAAAGACATTCCCAAAATGGTTCGTATGACGGAAGAAATTGTCAAATCTACCGACCTTCCGGTTACCGTAAAAACAAGATTGGGTTGGAACGAAGAAAGCAAATACATTGTAGATGTAGCCGAAAGACTTCAAGATGTAGGTATAAAAGCCATTTCCATTCACGGAAGAACACGAAAGCAAATGTACAAAGGCGAAGCTGATTGGTCCCTTATCTCTGAGGTGAAGAACAACCCAAGAATGCACATCCCTGTTTTTGGTAATGGTGACATAGACTCTCCCGAGAAGGCAAAAATGATGAAAGAACGGTACGACGTAGACGGCATGATGATTGGTCGTGCATCCATTGGATACCCTTGGATCTTCAATGAAATAAAACACTATTTACAAACAGGAGAAAAACTAAACCCTCCAACCCTAGAAGAGCGAATAGCAGCTTGCAAACAACACTTACAAAGATCGCTGGAATGGAAAGGACCTGTACTCGGCGTTGTAGAAACCCGAAGGCACTACACCAACTATTTTAAGGGAATGTTTGGCATCAAAGAATACCGAAAAAAACTAGTCACTACAGACGAACCTGAACGACTGTTTGAAATTCTAGATGAAATCTCTGAAAATTTTGCGGACTACCAATTTTGCTAAGATGCCTGTATAAATTTTCGCTTCAATAGTCTTACCGGAATCCAAGTAATCAGTGTTCCCAAAGAAAGTACCGTAAGCATAATCAAAAACACATCTGCAGTTTGAACCTCAACGGGATAATTATTGATCACAAAAGAGCCCTGTGCGCCAATCTTTAGGAATCCAAATTTTTGCTGTAACAAACACAATACAACACCAAAAAACAAACCTATCCCTCCCCCAAAGAGGGTAATGAGAAAGCCCTCGTAAAAGAAAATCTTTTGAATGGCATGCTCAGGAGTTCCCATAGCCCAAAGACTTGAAATATCCTTGCGTTTTTCCAAAACAATCATAATCACAGAAGCTACAATCGTAAAAGTAGCAATGAGCAGGATAAAGGATAAAATGAAAAAGATCGCCCACTTTTCGGTTTGTAATACTTTGTATAAAAACGCTTGCTGTTGAAAGCGATTTTTAACTTCAAAATCAGGACCAAAATAAGTCTGTAGATCCTCCTGAAGGGTTTCAATATTGGAATCATCGGCTTGAAACTCCAACGAGGTTACCTGCTGGGTTTTACCTAAAAACGCTTGCACAGAACCCAAAGAGCATACCACATAAGAAGCATCATGAGTAGCTTGAACGGAATAGATTCCGGATACAAACCAAGAACCCTCCGTAAATGGACGTTCTAAGGAACCTATTTTTGCCGAAACGTTCGGAACAAAAACGCGTAAGGGCATGTAGTACTGATCCACAGGAATCGACAAAGTGTGTGCGAGTGCTTGACCCACAATGGCCAAGCCTTGGTTGCCACTACCCCTAAAACTTCGTCCTTTAAAAATGTGCTTCTCGATGCGAAGAGAATCGGCAGAAGGCCATTGCTGAACACCTTTGAGTTTTGCAATTTGTTCTTGATCCTCAAACCGCAACAAAACTTTTTCTTCATAAACCTCTTGGATAGACTCCCAAGGGGCAATTGACTTCAAATGCACTAAATCATAGCTGGTCGATGCAAAACTTTTCGACTTTACAGACCGCACAACAATATCGGCATTTACCTCATGATACATGGATTTGATGAGCGATTCAAAGCCATTAAAAACAGACAATACCACTACCAATGCTAAGGTTCCTACAGCCACCCCCAATACGGAAATAGCCGTTATTACATTAACCGCATTCTTGCTCTTCGAAGAAAATAAATAGCGTCGAGCTATGTAAAGAGCAACGTTCAAAATTAATCAGGTAAATTAGAGTCTTCACCGCGCAACAAGCGATCGATATTTTCGGCGTAGTCTACAGAGTCGTCAATAAAAAAGCTCAACTCAGGAACAATGCGAAGCTGATGACGCACACGACGACCTAACTCGTTGCGTATCTCAGCGCTGTGCGCATTTACAGAGCTTAAAAAGGTCGATTTGTCAGGGAGCGGGAAAACAGATAAAAAAACTTTAGCATAAGACAAATCTGGGCTCAAACGAACTTTAGAAACTGAAATCAGAGCTCCCGGTGCAATTGAAGGGGCCTTCTGCAATAAAATCTCGGCTACATCTTTTTGAATTTGACGCGCTACTTTTTTTTGTCTTGTACTTTCCATAGCGCAAAGATAAGAATTTAGCAACAGTAACAGACAGGAAGTCGAGGGGACTCATTCGCCTCAATAAATAAGTATCCGACACTGAAAACTCTCAAGAGATGAAACCCATATCAATTTGAATTTTATCTTTGCATAATACAGTAATGATAATCGACAAGGACTCACCTTCATGAAGCCATTTTTTAAACTTTTAAAATTCGCCTATACCTACAAGCATTTGGCACTTCTCAATGTGTTTCTAAATATCTTGTCGGTACTATTTGGCTTATTTTCCATCACCCTGGTGATTCCGATGTTGGGGATACTTTTCGGAACGCAAGATAAAGTTGCCGTTGCTCCGGAGGGAGACATCTCTACAGAGTGGGTCAAAGAATACCTTTCCTACAAACTCACGCTGATGATTGAATCCGTTGGCGACTCCAACGCCTTAGGGCTCATATGTGTGGGGATTGTGAGTGCTTTCTTCCTAAAAAATCTAACGCGCTATTTAGCGCAATACGTTCTCATTCCTATTCGAACAGGCGTGGTGACGGACATTCGTAAAGCGCTGCATGAAAAAATGTCCTTTTTATCCATTTCGTATTTTTCGGAACAGAGAAAAGGTGATCTGATCTCCAGGATGACAACAGACGTTACCGAAGTAGAAAACACCATCATAAACACCTTAAGTGTTTTGGTAAGAGATCCGATCAACATCATCGCATCCATCATCTTCTTGATGACGATGAGTGCCAAACTCACCCTCATTGTTTTCTTTCTCTTCCCTCTCGCCGGTCTCGTTATCGGAAACATTGGTAAAACGCTAAAAAGAAAATCGACTCGAGGTCAAGCGCAAATTGCTCGAATATTATCGACCATAGAAGAAAACATTTCGGGCCTAAGGGTCATCAAAGCCTTCAACGCAGAAAAGCAAATCAATGATAAATTCGAAGAGGAGCTCCTAAAACACCAAAAGATTACAGCAAGCATACTACGACGAAAAGAACTGGCATCCCCTATGAGTGAGTTTTTAAGTACCGTGGTTATGGTCGTTATCATCTGGTACGGAGGAAACCTCATCTTTGAAAGTCAAAACAATCCCGAAGTGTCTGCACTAAGCCCTCAGACATTCATTGGATTCATCATCATTTTTTCACAAATTCTACCTCCTGTAAAATCGCTTTCTCAGGGGTATTACCTCATACAAAAAGGCGCCGCCTCCGCAGAGCGAATTTTAAGTGTGCTGGATGCTGACATCGAGGTAAAAGAAAAAGAAAATGCCTGCGGTATTGAAAAATTCAGTCAGTCCATTCGATTTGAAAATGCGCACTTTTCCTACGGTGAGAAATCGGTCTTAAGCAAGATTAACCTGGACATTCAAAAAGGAAAAACCATTGCCTTGGTAGGACAATCGGGAGGAGGAAAAACAACCCTTGCCAACTTGGCCGCTCGCTATTACGACCTCAAACAGGGGACCCTTTGGATTGATGGAAAGGACGTTCGTGATTACAAACTTTTTGACTTGAGAAAACAAATGGGTATTGTTACCCAAGACGCCATCTTATTCAACGATTCCATCTTTAACAACATTGCTTTGGGAATTGAAAATCCAGAACTGGATAAAGTCATTGAAGCCGCCAAAATTGCCAATGCGCACGAATTCATCGAAAAATTAGAAGACGGCTATGAACACAATATTGGTGATGGTGGACACAAACTTTCAGGCGGACAAAAGCAACGCTTAAGCATTGCGCGTGCGGTTATGAAAAACCCACCCATCTTGATTTTAGATGAAGCCACCTCTGCCCTAGATACCGAATCCGAACGCCTAGTACAGGATGCTTTAACCAAGCTAATGGCCAACCGCACCTCCATTGTGATTGCACACCGCTTGTCGACCATTAAAAATGCTGACGAAATTGTGGTGATCAATGAGGGCCAAATTGTGGAGCAAGGAACCCACGATGCATTGTTGGAACAGAAAGGACATTACCACAAATTGCACAACATGCAAAATCTGTCCTGATATGGTTGAAAAAATAGAACATATAGGCATCGCAGTGAAGAACTTGAAAGAAGCTAATGAGGTCTATGAAAAGCTTCTTGGATGCCCACCTTACAAAACAGAGTCGGTGGAAAGCGAAGGCGTAAACACCTCATTTTTTCAAACAGGAGAAAGTAAAATTGAACTTTTAGAGGCAAGCCAGCCGGAAAGCCCTATTGCTAAATTCATTGAAAAAAAGGGCGAGGGAATCCATCACATCGCTTTTGCCGTGGAGGATATTAAAACTGAAATTAAAAGACTCCAAAAAGAAGGATTCAAAATCATCAATGAAAACCCAAAAAAAGGCGCAGACAACAAACTGGTTTGTTTTGTACATCCCAAAAATACGCATGGCGTACTCATTGAACTTTGCCAGGAGATTACTTAACAATTGACAGTTGATAATTGTCAATTAGCAATTTTAAATTAAATACCACCAAATATAAATTATGATCTACCACACACGAAAACTAGTCAAACCAGAAGATTTAAATGCAAGAGGGTCGCTGTTTGGAGGAACGTTACTCAGCTGGATTGATAAAGAAGCAGCCATCTATGTGATGTGCCAATTAGAAACAAAAGACATCGTTACAAAGTACATGTCGGAAACAAACTTTGTACGACCGGCGCACAATGGAGACATCGTAGAAATTGGTTTGGAAACAGTCGCTTATGGAAAAACTTCCATTACCATAAAATGCGTTGCCCGTATCAAAGGATCTGAAGAAATCATCATCACCATAGACAACATCGTCTTTGTTCACCTGGATGAAAACTTAAAACCCTGCCCTCACGGTAAGAGCTGAGAAATCCGCTCCCCGTCCTTGAGGTGATGCACCTTTAAACCTACTTTTAGTGCACCCTCAATGTGTTGTACGGAATCATCAATGAACAAAGTTTCGGCTGCTTTTAAGTTCTTTTCTTTGAGAATGTGTGTGAATACCTCTGTATGCGGTTTACGAAGCCCTAAATCATGAGACAAATAAAGCTTTTCGAATAGAGTACTGAAAGCGTCAAAAGCTTCTTTACCTGCCCGAGCCTTAATCTCTGCGATGTGCATTTCATTGGTATTACTCAATAGAAAAATCCGGTAATCGTCTTTCAGACCTTCCACACAAGACAGGGCGTCGGGCATAAATTCCAACAACATGGCATTCCAAGCAGATACAACTTGTTCCTCTGTCACTTTTTTAGATAATAACTCCTGAATGCGCTCCACAAAACTAGCTTTAGAAATCTTTCCCGTTTCCAAATCATCAAACAAGTTCGACTGTCCGGCTTTGGCATACAAATTCTCAAAATCATCAATTCCCAACGCAACAAAGGCAGCGATTGTTTTTTTGTAGTCTATGGCGTAAATCACGCCTCCCAAATCGAAAATGATGTTTTTTACTCCTTGTAGCATATCTCCTATTTTCGTTGCAAGGTAACAAGATATTGCGTATTATTGCAGCCTTATTTTTACAGTCGACTCCATACGGGATGGATTGAAAAAATAGGGCCTATAGCTCAGCTGGTTAGAGCACTTGACTCATAATCAAGGGGTCCCTGGTTCGAGCCCAGGTGGGCCCACAAAAACAAAGCACTTACAGAAATGTAGGTGCTTTTTTTGTGGCATCAAGACTATCCAAATATATAAAAATTCATCGTTTTTCACTCATCTCAGGCAGTTGTGAGACAGTTAAATTATATACTCTACGAACCTACTCAGAAATGAGGAGCATTTAGTTTTTGTATCTTCAAATTTCTTACACCCTCAGATGAGTGAAAAACCTACTTTACATATTCGCCCCACCTCCTACACCTACATATCTCTAGTAATCAGGTCCATAACTTGTCATTAATTTTTTTTTAAAACGGAGAAATATATAATTACATTTTTACTTATTAATTGTAAAATACAGTTTGGTATTGAGAACATTAGGATTATTTGTAAATAAGTTAGATTTTTAATCGAAAATAAATAAGCACTGTTATGTTGGTTAAAAAACTGAATAAATTAGTTGGATTAAAAAAGTATGAGTTTGATGAATTTGTGAAGGATGGTCAAATTCATTTAAGCCAAGCTAGATTAATCCCTACATATAAAGTAGGTGACGAACTGACACTTACTTCTATTTTTTTATCGACTTTAAGATTAGTTAAAGAATTCAGAAACACGATATTTTCCGAAGCTAAGCTACCTAAAGGAGGGAAGGTATATTATTATACTGAGGCATCTTTTAAGGATATTGACTCAACTTCAAGAATTGATGGATTATTAATAATTGTTATTGGTGGGGTGATAAAAGATGCAGCTTTCTTTGAGATGAAGAATAAAAATAATCAACTCGAAGAAGCTCAAATAAAAAAATATGTTGAGCTTGCTAAAAAGTTGAGAGTATCTAAAATTATTACAGTTTCAAATCAATTTGTAGCGCATTCATCTCATTCTCCAATTGATATAAGAGTTCCAAAAAGTATTTCACTTCATCATTTCTCTTGGGTTTATATTAATACAATTGGTCAATTGTTGTTATTTAAAAATGAATCTAATATTGAAGATGAAGATCAAGTTGAGTTGATGAAAGAAGTTTTATCTTATTTTGAACATAAGGTTTCTGGGGTTACTGGTTATAATCAAATGAAAAAGGGTTGGGTTGATGTAGTTGAGTCTATAAACTCTCACAAGAAGCTTTTAATGTCAGATAAGAGTGTTGAAGAAGCTGTTGTTAGTTGGCACGAAGAAGAAAGAGATATGTCTTTAATACTATCGAGAGAATTGGGGATGCTGGTAAAGAACAACTATCCAAAGAGTAAATTAAAAGGAAGATTAAAGGAGGACATAAAAGAATTAGTCTCAAAACAAATCCTAAAATCATCTTTAGTAGTTAAAAGAGCAGTATCAAATATCGATATCGTTTCGAATTTCAATACCCGAACAATTTCTATGAGTGTAAACCTCATACCACCTATGGATAAAGGAACTAAAGCTAGAATAGGTTGGGTTATTCGTCAGACAGAAAATTGTAGGAAGAAACACGATGAATTATTCCATAATAGCTCAAAAGAATTATGGATTGAAGCTAATATTAAGTACTCGCCTAATGATGTCATTCTAAGGTATAATGATATTAATGATTTATATGATTTGGTAATAAATAAAGAAATCATTGGGTTTAAGATTATTTATATAAGAGATTTAGGTAAAAAATTCTCTAGTAGTAGAAAATTTGTAGAAGTAATAGAGAAAATGTTAATTGACTATTACAAGTGCTATGTTCAGAATCTTAAGAATTGGACAAGACCTGTACCCAAAATTGTTGAGGAATAAATATGAAATCATTCCTATATAATTTAGTTGTTGATAACACCACGCGGTATGGAAGGGTTTTTGATTTGGCAATTCAATTTTTAATTATCCTTTCATTAATTTCATTTTCTATTGAAACATTACCGAATCTTGATAAGGGGACAATCTATGTATTAAATAGATTTGAGTTGATTTGTGTAGCAATCTTTAGTGTTGAATATGTACTAAGAGTTTTTCTTAGTCATAAGCTAAGATATATTTTCTCCTTCTTTGGAGTAATCGATTTATTGGCGATACTACCGTTTTACATTGCCTCTGGCATCGACTTACGATCTGTAAGAGTATTTAGGCTGCTTAGACTTTTTAGGGTATTTAAGCTATTTAAATACAACAATGCAATGGATAGGATTACTACTGCATTTATTAAGATTAAAAGCGAATTAGTTATTTTTTTAGTTGCGACTTTTTTTCTTATTTATTTAGCTTCAGTAGGAATCTATTATTTTGAGAATGCTGAGCAACCAGAACAATTTAAATCTGTTTTTCACTCACTATGGTGGGCAATTACAACATTAACAACGGGCGGCTATGGAGATGTATATCCTGTTACTGTAGGTGGTAAGATATTTACCACATTAATAGTATTTATTGGATTAGGCTTGGTTGCGGTACCTACAGGCTTGTTGGCGACAGCTTTCTCAGATACATTTAAAGAAGATGAAGAGTAAATTATGAATAGTTTGTACCATTTGTATCCTGAGCCTATCGAAGGGCGACAATTTGATGAATAGCATGCCAAACTTCGACAAGCCCTTCTTCGACAGGCTCAGGATGACATACTTTTTTAGCATTTAAAAAAGCTGTTTTTAATAAAAATTGCCACTTTTCACCATAAAAAGGCTGTTTTTTAATCATTTTTCACAAAAAACAAGCTAAAAAACTCCAAACCGGAATTAATTACCAGCCAATCCATAAGACCAATTTTCCCTCATCAACTTTCAGACCATCTACGTATCTTTTAATGACTTAGACTTTTTTTACGTATTTATACGTATAAAACTACGTAATTTAACTATCTTGCGGGCCTATGAAACAACAAAGTGTTAAAACAACTTGTTCTTATTGTGGCGTTGGATGTGGTATAGAAGCCAGTAAGGACTTTCAAGAAAACGTCACGGTAACCGGAGACAAAGATCATCCGGTTAACAAAGGGATGTTGTGTTCCAAAGGGATGAATTTACACTATGTTGTGAACGACACATCAGATCGACTCTTATACCCAGAGATGCGTTGGAACAAAGCATACCCTCGCGAACGTGTAAACTGGGACACTGCCCTAGACCGAGCTGCTAAAGTTTTCAAATCACTAATCAAAAAACACGGTCCGAACAGCGTAGGACTCTACGTTTCCGGACAATGTCTTACCGAAGAATACTACATTGCCAATAAACTCAGTAAAGGGTTTTTAGGCACTAACAATATTGACACCAATTCGAGACTATGCATGAGTTCAGCAGTAGTCGGCTATAAAAAAACCTTTGGAGAAGATTCTGTTCCGGTCGCCTACGAAGATATTGAATTAGCCGATTGCTTTCTGATCACAGGAGCTAATCCGGCTTGGTGTCACCCCATTTTATTCAGACGCATAGAAAAGCACAAAGAAGACAATCCCAATGTAAAGATTATCGTAGTAGATCCGAGAAAAACAGACACCGCTCAGTTCGCGGATCTACATTTGCAAATCATTCCGGGTACCGATGTTTTTTTATACCATGCCATTGCAAGACATCTCATCAATAAAAAAAAGATTGATACCAAATTCATCAAAGCACACACCGAGAATTTCGAAGCCTATAAAGAGCGCGTAAAAAGCACTTCTTTAAAAGAAGCGGCTAAAATCTGTGGAATTAGCGTTGACGAAATCAAAAAAGCAGCCCTCATGATTGGTGATGCCAAAGGCTTCATCAGTATGTGGGCCATGGGTCTGAACCAAAGTGCCATTGGAACCAATAAGAATTGTGCACTCTTAAACATTTCGCTCATTACCGGACAAGTGGGGAAACCCGGCTCAGGACCCTTTTCCTTAACGGGTCAGCCTAACGCCATGGGAGGAAGAGAAGTAGGCGGAATGGCAAACTTATTGGCCGTACACAAAGACCTTTCCAACGAAAACCATAGACAAGAGGTGGCCGATTTTTGGGGTGTAGAATCCATTTCACCAAAACCGGGATATACCGCCACCGAAATGTTCGATGCTTTGGAGTCCGGGAAAATGAAAGCCATATGGATCATATGCACGAATCCTATGGTAAGTTTACCCAACATGCATCGCATAGAAAGGGCGCTTAAAAAAGCAAAATTTGTCATCGTTCAGGACATTTCAAACCGATCTGACACGCTAGAATATGCCGACTTGGTCCTTCCGGCAGCCGGATGGCTGGAAAAAGAAGGTACAATGACCAATTCAGAGCGTAGAATTTCCTATTTGCCGAAATTTATTGAGGCTCCAGGAGAGGCGCGACCTGATGTAGACATTTTGTGTGAATTCGCACAAAAAATGGGTTATGATGCCTTTCAATACGCCCGAACGGAAGACATTTACAAAGAATATTGTACCATGACCAGAGGTACAAACATCGACATCACGGAATTGAATTACAACCGCTTGAAGACGGAAGGAACCTTCCAATGGCCGGTAACTTCCTCCAGTAAAAACGGAACCAAACGATTGTTTGAAGACAAAAAATTCCACACCCCATCACAAAAAGCCATTTTTAACATCCCTGCCTTTGATCATAACATTTCAGACAAGCCCAACGAAGAATACCCGATCATTTTAACAACCGGGAGAATTCGTGACCAATGGCATACCATGACAAGAACAGGTAAGGTTGCTCGTTTGAAAACTCACTACCCAGACCCTGTATTGGAAATTGGTCTTGTAGATGCGCATCTCCAAAAAATAAAACACGGACAGGTTGTGGAGGTGAAAAGTAAAAATGGAATCGTACGTGTAAGAGCTAAGGTAACGGAGACGATGAGAGAAGGTGTTGCGTTCTTACCTATGCATTGGGGAAAACAACTTCAAAGCGATCTGAACCGAACCAACAACTTAACGAATACCATTGTAGACCTTGAGTCCAAGGAGCCGGATTTTAAATACACCCGTGTTTCCATAAAAAAATACGAAAAACCCGTCAACAAAATTGTTATAGCCGGAGCAGGAGCTGCTGCTTTTCGTTTCATACAAAACTACCGAGAACACAACGAGCAAGACGAAATTCACGTATTCTCAAAAGAAAAAAATTCCTTTTACAACCGAGTATTATTACCAGAGTACGTTACAGATGAATTGACGTGGAAGCAACTACAAAAGATCAAGGAAAAAGAGCTTTACAAGCTGAACATTTACATGCACGACGAGGTTGCCTTGGAACAAATAGATACGGCTTCTAAAAAAGTTACCGATAAATTTGGTAACGTACACAACTACGACAAGCTCATTCTTGCCACCGGAAGTAGGGCTTTTGTTCCAAGAGATGTACAATTGGACTTACCCGGCCGTTTCACCATGAGAAACAAACCCGATGCCGATCGTTTCAAAGCGTATTTAAATCAAATAAATAGTCCCGCAAACGAAAAGCACGTAACCATTGTGGGGGGAGGTTTATTAGGTCTGGAATTGGCCGCTGCACTGAAAGAACAAGGAGTTAAAATTAGCATTGTTCAGCGAGGCTCAAGACTGATGGAAAGACAACTGGACCCTAGATCCAGCAAATTATTGGCCATGCACGTTCTCGACCTAGGCATTCAGATTTATTTTTCCAATGAGGTCAGCACGGTTTTCAACGATGAGAGACCAAATCTTTTAAACATCACCCTGAAAAGTGGTCGATCTTTCCAATCAAATGCAGTGGTCTACGCCATTGGAACGCGTCCAAACATAGAAATTGCTAAATCTGCTGGAATTCTTTGTGGGCGTGGAATTAAGGTCAATCAACATTTGGAAACCTCAGAACCTGATGTTTATGCCATAGGTGAAATTGCAGAGTTCAAAAACAAAATTTTAGGAATCACCTCTGCTGCAGAAGAGCAAGCAGATTTTTTAGCAAATTACATTGCTGGAGACATCAGCAGTCAGTACAAAGGCTCTGTAGCCATGAATATTCTTAAATTCAAAGACTTGAATTTATGCACCATTGGTGAAATCGATGTACCCGAAAATGATGACAGCTATGAGGAAATCATTTTGGCGGACATGCAGATGCGGTACTACAAAAAATGCATCGTAAGAAACGACTTACTCATTGGAGCTATTCTCATTGGAGACAAGACGGAATTTGCTGAATTTAAAACGCTCATTGAAGCAAAAGTAGAGCTGTCAGACAAAAGAACTCAATTGCTTCGTGGAGTCTCTAACAGTACGCCTGTAAAAGGAAAACTGATTTGCTCTTGCAGTCAAGTGGGCGAGGGTAACTTACAAGAAACAGTTGCTGCTGGCTGCAGTGACTTTACAGAACTATGTAAGCAAACAGGTGCTGGATTGGGTTGCGGAAGTTGTAAAACAGAAGTGAGAGAAATTCTCAGTTCTACAAAAAAACCAGTGTCATGAAAGTATTGAGTCGCTTAATCATTAAAGGGGGTGTATTGGCTCCCGGAGAATTGAAGTC
>JAQWKY010000032.1 GCA_029247585.1 Flavobacteriales bacterium
TATACCACGTTCTAGGAGGAGTGATTTCACCCATGGAAGGAATTGGACCTCAACACCTAACCATCGAATCACTTTTACAAAAAATTGAATCTGGCAAAGTAAAAGAAATCATCTTTGCATTAAGTACAACCATGGAAGGAGATACCACGAACTTTTACATATTCAAGAAACTCAAAAATTATTCTGTAAGAATTTCTACCATAGCACGTGGAATCGCCTTCGGAGATGAACTTGAATATGCCGATGAAATTACCCTCGGACGTTCTATTGCCAATAGATTGCCTTATGAGAGCTCTATAAATAGTTAAGCCTGTCATGAAACTATCTATCATTATTGTAAACTACAATGTAAAGCACTTTCTTGAACAGTGCTTAAGATCGGTTCATAAAGCCATTCAAAATATTGACGCTGAAATTTATGTTGTAGACAATAATTCTGTGGATCATTCCATGGAAATGGTTGCAAAAAAATTCCCCAATGTAAATCGAATTGCTAATAAAAAGAATACAGGGTTTTCGGTTGCAAACAATCAAGCCATTCGAATATCGAAAGGAGATTATATACTTCTTTTAAATCCTGACACACTCGTAGAAGAGGACACCTTCGAAAAATGCATCAACTTCATGGACAGCAAAGATGATGTTGGAGGTTTAGGCGTCAAAATGGTAGATGGTAAAGGGAAATTCTTACCCGAATCAAAACGGAGCCTCCCCACTCCAAAAGTCGCCTTTTACAAAATATTCGGTCTCTCAAATTTATTTCCAAAATCAAAAAGCTTTGGTGCCTACCACTTAGGCCACCTCCCCGAAGATGAAACCAATGAAGTTGAAATTTTAGCAGGAGCATTCATGCTTTTACGCAAGAAAGCACTCGATGAAGTTGGCTTGTTAGACGAAACTTTTTTCATGTATGGTGAAGATGTTGACCTGTCTTACCGACTCATTAAGGGGGGGTATAAAAACTACTATTTCCCGGAAACGAGAATCATTCATTATAAGGGTGAAAGCACAAAAAAAGGAAGTTTAAACTATGTTTTTCTTTTCTACAAGGCCATGATCATCTTTGCTAAAAAGCATTTTTCTTATAAAAACGCACGACTGTTTAGCATGCTCATAAATCTGGCTATTTATTTAAGGGCTTTTCTATCTGTCATTCGAAGGTTCTTCAACAAAATAACTCTTCCAGCATTTGATTTTACTTTCATTTTTGTAGGGATGATTTATCTCAAAAAATATTGGGAATTGAATCACAGGTATGTAGCGGGTGGCTCATACCCAGATATTTTAACACAGGGCTTAATCCCCATGTACATATTGGTTTGGTTGACCGTTTTTAAACTGAGTGGTGTATACGACAAACCTTTTAAGCTGAATAAATTAGTACGTGGTAGCTTGTATGGAGTAAGCACACTATTAATTATTTACGGACTCTTACCAGAAGATTTTCGATTTTCAAGAGCTTTAATTTTACTCGGTTCAGCCTGGGCTGGAATTTCCGTACTCATAAGCAGAAATCTATTTAAACTATTACGCCTCAAATCCTTTCAATGGGGAGATAGCCTGTCCAAACGATTTCTTATCATAGGCTCTAAAGATGAATGCATACGCGTACATGAACTGCTTCATCAAACAGAAATAAAAACAGGTTTTATCGGTTTCATTCATTTGGAAAAACCAATGGAGCCAAATCAACTTTATGTGGGGCAAAGACATCAATTAAAGGAGGCCGTTTCAATATATGATATCGATGAGTTGATCTTTTGTTCCAAAGATTTATCAGCACAAGAGATTATTGAACAAATGTCTACCCTTGATGAGTATACCTTAGATTTTAAAATCGCACCGGAAGAAAGTAGGTATGTGATTGGTTCGAACTCCATTAATATGAAAGGTGAATTCTATGGATTTGATCTAAACAGCATTAACAAAGCTGAAAATCAAAGAAATAAAAGATTGTTTGATATTATTTCTGCAATCGTCTTATTCATATGCTCACCATTACTTGTACTCATTGGACTAAATCCCAAAGGTTTATTCAAAAATATTCTTACCGTTCTATTGGGTTTTAAAACTTGGGTTTCTTATTGCAAAACCACTGACATCAATCATCTACCTAGACTGAAAGAGGGTGTTTTAAGTCCAATTTCACATCTAAAATCTGGACAATCTACGATTACCATATCAAAACTTAATATGCTGTATGCCAAGGAGTACAAGATGAGAAATGACCTTAACTTTTTATTGAGGAATTTAAATCGTTTGGCACGTTATTAGAAGTAGAAGCTACTTTGTTCAAAAGGTCAATTATTGTATCTTCGTCGGATGAATGTTAAATTTTAGAAAATCAAAATATTTTTATGGCTCAGGTGGAATTGATAATGCCTAAAATGTGAGAAAGCGTTGCAGAAGCAACGGTAATCAAATGGCTCAAAAACGTTGGAGACCCAATCGAAATTGACGAATCCATTATTGAAATTGCAACCGATAAAGTTGATTCTGAGATTCCTTCTACAGTTGATGGTGTATTGACCAAACAACTTTACAAAGAAGATGAAGTCGTTCAAATCGGTCAAGCAATCGCTATCATTGAAACGAATGCTGTAGATGAAGTTCCTACAACGACAAAAAAACCAGAAGCTCCTTCTATAGAAAAGACGACAATAGAGATTGAGGTCGCAGAAGAAATTGTTGAAAAGGCAATTGAAACGAGTGCGATTCCAGAAGTAATATCCTCAAGCAAATTCTTCTCACCTCTAGTTCGATCAATAGCCCAGAAAGAAGGAATTGACACAAAAGAGTTGGAAACAATTACAGGGTCTGGAAAAGACGGTAGAATTACTAAAAAAGACATCCTGGAATACGTTGCCAATAGAAAAAAGACTCCTTCAGCAGCAACAATCAGTTCAAGTTCCACTGCTGTAAAAACTGTGGGTATTCCTAGCATGGAAGGTGATGAAATTATTGAGATGGACCGCATGCGCAAAATGATTGCCAATCACATGGTTCTCTCCAAACAAGTTTCTCCTCATGTCACATCCTTTGTGGAAGCAGATGTTACCAATCTCGTGAATTGGAGGAATAAAGTTAAAGATGAATTCTTCAAACAAGAAGGTGAAAAAATCACATTCACACCTATATTTGTTGATGCTATCGTTAAAGCCATTAAGGACTTTCCAATGATTAACATATCTGTTGAAGGTACAAACATCATCAAAAGAAAGCACATAAATATTGGAATGGCTGCAGCACTTCCTTCAGGCAACCTCATCGTTCCTGTTATCAAAGATGCAGATCAAAAAAACCTCATCGGACTTACGAAAACCGTAAATGACATGGCCAAGAGAGCCCGATCTAACAACCTCAAGCCTGATGAAATTTCTGGTGGCACATTCACCTTAACCAATGTAGGAGGCTTTGGTAATGTTATGGGGACGCCTATCATCAATCAACCTCAGGTTGCTATCATGGCGGTTGGTGCTATCGTTAAGAAACCTGCAGTTCTAGAAACCGAACATGGGGATGTAATTGCCATACGTCACAAAATGTTCTGCTCTCTCTCCTATGATCACAGAGTTGTAGACGGTTCTTTAGGTGGGATGTTCTTAAAAAGATTTTCGGATTACCTAGAAGGGTTTGATCCTGCAACAAGCATTTAAATATCACAGAGCATCAAACGGTTGATGCTTTACTTTTTATCAAGAATTTATGAATTTACAACTTAGCAGACCCCTGGCATTCTTCGATCTGGAAACGACAGGAATACAAGTCGGAAAGGATAAGATCGTAGAGATTTGCATTCTAAAGGTTCAACAAGACGGAACTGAGGAATGTAAAACCTGGACAGTAAATCCGGTAATGCCAATTCCAAAACAAGCTTCCGATGTTCATGGCATTACCGATGAAATGGTTAAAGATTGCCCTACCTTCCCTCAAATTGCAAATGAGGTTCACAATTTCATTAAGGATGTAGATCTGTCAGGTTATAATTCAAATCGATTTGACCTACCCCTACTAGCCGAAGAGTTTTTGAGAGCTGATGTGAATTTTGAAATGAAAAACAGACGCTCTATAGACGTACAATCTGTGTTTTTCAAAATGGAACCAAGAACTTTAACTGCTGCCTACCGTTTTTATTGCAATAAAGAGCTTGTAGGGGCTCATGGGGCTGAAGCCGACACAAGAGCTACGTATGAGATTTTAAAAGCCCAAGTTGAGCGTTATGACGAATTGGAGGGAGACTCTGAGTCAATGGCTGAATTCACAAAACCCAATCAGCCGAACGCTGACCTTGCGGGAATGATAAAATTTGATGACCAAGGAAATGAGATCTTCAATTTTGGAAAACACAAGGGGAAAAAAGTAAGCGACGTTTTAGCAAAAGAACCCGGTTATTATGCATGGATGCAAAATGCAGACTTCCCTCAATACACCAAAAAAGTTCTAACAGCGATAAAACTTCGAAATTTTAATAACTAATGAAAATCATTTGCATAGGACGCAATTACGATGGTCATGTGAAAGGATTTAAAAGTCCAACACCCAAAGAACCTATGTTCTTTGTGAAGCCAGACACAGCATTACTCAGAACGAATGTATTCTATTTACCGCCCTACAGCAATAACATTCATTACGAACTAGAGTTGGTTGTAAAAATCAAAAAAGTTGGAAAATGCATTTCCAAAAAATTTGCGCCCAACTATTACGATGAAATTAGTCTTGGCCTAGACTTTACAGCTAGAGATTTACTGGATGAATGCATCAAAAATGGAATGCCTTGGGAACTTGCTAAAGGCTTTGACAGCTCTGCCCCTATTGGCAAATGGCATCAAAAAAAAGATCTGAAAAATCTGGATTTCCATTTACTCAAAAATGGAGAAAAAGTACAGGAAGGTAACCCCTCACAAATGTTCTTCGATGTAGATACTATAATTGAATACGTATCCAAATTCATGACCTTAAAAAAAGGAGATTTAATTTTTACAGGAACGCCTTCAGGAGTAGGTAAAATTGAGGTTGGAGATTTATTTCAGGGATTTCTTGACGACCAAAAAACATTAGAACTAAAAGTGAGGTGATTCTATAGATTGCTAAAATCACAATGCTCGTTAGTGAAGCTTTACTACTTCAAATAAAGACAAATCGTCAACTTTTTTCTTTAATAATTTCAGCGATAGGTCTGTCTTCAATGTGGCTTTCCAACCAAGAAAGGATGTCTAAATACAAAAAGGCCCGTTTCTCATAAGGATGATCCTCATAGCGCTTTAATCGATCATAAAGTTTTTTCAATTCTTCTTTTACTTGATTTGGAAAGATATAACCCAACTTTCTTACGAACTTAATCAGTTCCTTTTGAACTTCATACAAGTCATCCATCTTAATCAAAAACTTATAGGTCTCTTTAATTTGTTTGTCAAGATGTAAGTCAATTCCCGACTCATAATGAGCAATCAAACTTAAAACTCGTGAAAAACACATCAAATCCTCTCTGACCTTAAGATCTTTATTGTCTATAACCTTACTTAGGTATACAATGCAATTTTTATAATCGTCAGAACCAAAATAAAGACACGATATCTTGTAATAAAGTACCATAATGTGATGATTATCCAATCTATCCTTGTACTTATGAATTCCATCTATAATCTCATTGACGGAACAAATACCCTCTTCAAAATTTCCTTTCAAAAAATGTAAGTTGAGTTTATTGTTGTGCAGGTATAAAAATGACAACACTTCAATATTATCATTTTTAGGAAACTTGTCAGAGGTAATAGCTTCTTCAAAATCTGACAATGACTGCTCGAGTTTACTCGTATTTCTGATGAGATATAAAGACTCCATCAGATAATGATTCCCACGAATATAAAACACAGGATTGAAAGCAATCATGGTTCTGTTGTCGTGAAATAGATCTACCCATTTTTTTGAATACTTATAACAAGACAAAAAATCTTGTACGGTAAAAGCATACCACAGATACGTTTTATACAACCACAGCTTTTCACGAAACCCCATGACGTCCCAATCGTATTTCGGCAACTCTTGCTCGAAAAAAGAAGTGACTTGCTTGTGCTCTTTTTCATTTTTCACATAACCTGTTTTGAGCATCTTACCGTACAACTTAAGTGATAAGTTTGACAGTTTACTGGTAAGTGAGTTTTTGGTGGTTAATTCGGTAGCCTCCCTGGCCAACTCATCCGATCTCGAACTTATACTTCTTGTAATGTATTGCGATTCAATAATCTTCTCAAACTCAACAATTTCTACCGCACTGTTATTCTCGTTATACTCAACAGCTAAGACTTTTGCTTTCTCAAGTACTTTCAAGCTTTGCTTGTAAAGTCCTTTGTGGTATAAAATCGTGGCAAAATCCAACTGCTCTCTAATCTGAGTTCGGATGTTTTGATGTAAAGGGTTTAAGCGTAAACTAATTAAAATTTGTTTGTAGAGGTGTGCTTTTAAATTCGAAATTTGAGCTTTTGTTACAATACCCTTCTTGATAATAAGATCCTCATCGAACACTTCACACTTGTTCAAATGATCAAACAAAGCGATAAATTTAGAGTCCGTATTTACCCCTACCCGACCGACGTAAACTTTAAATTGTCGTTTTTCAGATTTAGAGAGAGACTTTATTAAAACAAATAAAGGATCTTTTTGATTATTGGTCATCGTAATTATTTAGAGTGTAAATACTTAATTACCAATCACAAACACTCATAACCAAAGAGTTAAACATTGTAATTAATAAAAAACCTGATACCCTATTAAAACACCAAATTATAAATTCGTAATAGATTTAGAAAACGAAAGAGAAAGATATTTTTTCAGGGCCCAATTTTTCTGGGAAATATCTACAATTGATAATTTATTTAAGCCCCCAAATGAGCGGTAAAAATGTACAAATTTTCGACACAACCCTAAGAGATGGAGAACAAGTTCCAGGTTGTAAGCTTAATACTCAGCAAAAGTTAGTCATAGCAGAGCGTCTTGACGAACTTGGTGTTGATATTATGGAAGCGGGTTTCCCTATTTCCAGCCCTGGTGATTTCACCTCGGTAGAAGAAATCTCTAAAATCGTTAAAAATGCATCGGTATGCGCACTCTCAAGATCTGTTGAGAAAGACATAAAAATTGCAGCAGAGGCATTGAAGTACGCAAAACGCCCCAGAATTCATACGGGAATTGGTACCTCTGAACTCCACATCAAGCATAAATTCAATTCGACCAAAGAAAAAATCATTGAACGTGGTGTTGCAGCTGTAAAGTATGCGAAATCGTTTGTAGAAGATGTTGAGTTCTATGCAGAAGATGCAGGTCGTACTGACAACGAATATTTAGCACGTGTTTGTGAGGCTGTCATTAAAGCAGGAGCAACAGTTCTAAACATGCCTGATACAACAGGATATTGTCTACCTGAAGAATATGGTGCAAAGATTAAGTACTTAATGGAAAACGTTAAGGGCATAGAAAATGTCATTATTTCTTGCCACTGCCATAACGATTTGGGTTTAGCTACCGCAAATTCTATTTCAGGAGTTTTGAACGGAGCACGTCAAATTGAATGTACAATCAATGGTATTGGTGAACGCGCTGGTAACACAGCACTGGAAGAAGTCGTCATGATCATGAGACAACATGCTTCACTGGACCTCAATACGAACATCAATCCAAAGCTTTTATTTGACACAAGTCGAATGGTATCCGAAAGTATGGGAATTGTTGTTCAGCCTAACAAAGCAATTGTAGGTGTCAATGCCTTTGCGCACAGCTCCGGGATTCATCAAGATGGAGTCATTAAAAATCGTAAGACCTACGAAATTATTGATCCAGACGAAGTTGGGGCATCCGAATCAGCAATTATACTTACCGCAAGAAGCGGACGTGCAGCACTTGCCTACAGAGCCAATAAGATTGGTTATAACTTGAGTAAAATTGAGTTGGATCATGCTTACAAAACATTTCTTTCGTTTGCTGATGAGAAGAAAGAAATTGTCGATGAAGACATTCACGAAATCGTCAAGAAATCAGTTCATTTAGCGTAAATTGTGCTGCCGTAATTAAGCACAAACAATCTTAAAAACAAAGTTTTGAAAAAGACCTTATTTGATAAAGTTTGGGATGCACATGTTGTCAAAGAAATGAAGGACAAACAACAAATCCTTTACATTGACAAACATCTGATCCACGAAGTAACCAGTCCACAAGCGTTTAATGAACTTGAACAGCGTGGTATTCCTATTTTTAGACCGAAACAAATTGTCGCTACCGCTGACCACAACACACCTACACAAGATCAACATTTGCCGGTTAAAGATGAGATGTCTAGAAATCAACTGAATCAGTTGAATGAAAATTGTTCAAAAAACAACATTACCTTATATGACCTTGGGCACAAATACAATGGCATCGCCCATGTAATGTCACCTGAATTAGGTATCACACAACCCGGAATGACTATGGTGTGTGGTGATAGCCACACTTCAACCCATGGTGCTTTTGGAACCATTGCCTTTGGTATTGGAACCAGTCAAGTTGCTCAAGTTTTTGCAAGTCAAAGTCTACTCCTGCAAAAACCAAAAAGTCTTAGAATTACCGTAAATGGAAAGCTGAAACCAGGCGTACTTCCAAAAGATGTAATTTTATACATCATTGCAAAGTTAGGAACCAATTCAGGTACTGGATATTTCTGTGAGTATGCGGGTACGGTATTCGAAGACATGTCTATGGAAGGTCGAATGACCGTTTGTAATATGAGCATCGAAATGGGAGCTCGTGGTGGTATGATTGCCCCTGACGAAACTACGTTCAACTACATTAAAGGTCGTGAGTTTGCACCAAAAGGCGATGAATTCGATAAAAAAGTAGCTTACTGGAAAACATTACCAACAGATGAAGGTGCTGCTTTTGATCAAGAGTATCATTTTGATGCTGAAGACATCGAGCCTATGATTACTTTCGGAACAAATCCAGGTATGGGAATTAAGATTAACGAGAGTATTCCTACTGAAGACAACGCATCTTTCGAGAAATCTCTCGCCTACATGGACTTTCAGAAAGGTCAATCTTTGATTGATCAACGAGTAAACTATGTATTCATAGGTAGTTGTACAAATGGACGTATTGAAGACTTTAGAGCTGCTGCAAAATTCATTGAAGGAAAAGTAAAAGCTGACCATGTCACAGCATGGTTTGTTCCAGGATCACAGCAAGTTGCCAAACAAATTGAAGAAGAAGGTTTAAAAGATATTTTTGAACAAGCAGGTTTTCAACTCAGACAACCAGGCTGCTCTGCTTGTTTAGCCATGAATGACGATAAGATTCCAGAAGGAGAATACTGTGTATCGACTTCCAACAGAAACTTTGAAGGAAGACAAGGGCAAGGTGCTCGAACCATTCTAGCTAGCCCTCTTGTAGCTGCTGCCACGGCAATCAATGGGAAAATTATTGACATCACTAAACAATTCGATTGATATGGATAAGTTTACAAAATTGACATCTTCAGCGATTCCTTTAGAAATCGAAAACATCGACACAGATCAAATTATACCTGCACGCTTTCTAAAAGCCACAGACAAAAAAGGTTTTGGTGAAAATGTATTTAGAGACTGGCGTTTCGATAAAAATGGAAACGTCAACACTGAGTTTCCTTTAAACGATAAAAAGTTTTCGGGTACTATTTTAGTTGCTGGAGATAACTTCGGATGTGGGTCCAGTAGAGAACACGCTGCTTGGGCTGTTCATGGTTATGGAATCAAGGTTGTCGTATCTAGTTTTTTCGCAGACATTTTCAAAGGAAATGCACTTAACAATGGTGTTTTACCTGTTCAAGTATCCCCTTCTTTTTTGAAAAGCATTTTTGAAGAAATTAAAAAGAATCCGGATACAAAAATTGAGGTTGATTTAGAAGGTCAAACCATTACGGTACTCTCAAGTCAACAATCGGAAAGCTTCGAGATAAACAGTTACAAAAAAACTTGCCTCATCAATGGGTATGACGATATAGACTTTTTAGTGAGTATGAAAGAAGAAGTTGAAGCGTTTGAAAAAGCTAGAGTAGAATAAAAAACTAAAAATCCTTTTTGAGCATTTCTCAAAACTAGGTGTATAAATTACAAAACATGAAACTAGATATTGCCGTATTATCAGGAGATGGAATTGGTCCTGAAGTAACCGACCAAGCCATAAAAACATTAAACGCTATTGAAAATCGTTTTGACCACAAATTCAATTTTCAAGAAGGACTTGTAGGTGCCATCGCAATTGACGAAACAGGTGATCCACTTCCCCAAGAAACTCTAGATCTTTGTAAGAACACAGATGCTGTTCTCTTTGGATCCATCGGCGCGCCGAAATATGACAACGACCCAAGCGCTCCTATTCGTCCCGAGCAAGGACTACTAAAACTAAGAAAAGAGCTTGGCTTGTATGCTAATATTCGTCCACTCAAAGCCTATTCTACCCTATTGGATAAATCGCCTCTGAAAAGAGAAATTATTGAAGGTACTGATATTTCAATTTACAGAGAATTGACCGGAGGAATCTATTTTGGCGAGAAAAAACTTAGTGAAGATGGCAATGTAGCCTCTGACTTGTGTGAATACTCAAGACCAGAAATTGAACGTATCAGTCATTTGGCATTCCAAGCGGCTCGTAAAAGAAAAAACAAAGTAACCTTAGTAGATAAGGCCAACGTATTAGAATCTTCAAGATTATGGAGGAAAGTAGTTACAGAACTTGCTGCTGCTTCGTATTCTGATGTAGAATTGGATTTCTTATTCGTAGACAATGCGGCAATGCAAATGATTTTGAACCCTAGCCAGTTTGATGTCATTTTAACCAACAACATATTTGGAGATATTATTTCTGACGAAGCAAGTGTTATTGGAGGTTCAATTGGCCTTCTTGCATCAGCATCTGCAGGTAATAAACACGCAATGTTTGAACCGATTCACGGTTCATTCCCACAAGCTACAGGTCAAGGAATCGCAAATCCTATAGCTGCTGTTTTATCTGCAGCCATGTTGCTTGAACACTTTAATCTTTTGGAGGAATCAAAATTGATTAATGAGGCTGTTGAGAAAGCACTTGAATACAATCTGACAACACCCGACTTAAATGATAAAAATCCATTAACAACGGATAAAGTAGGTGATTTTATTGCTCATTACATTGTGAATCCAGAAGAAGCTCTGGAGAAATTCAAAAATGTAAATCTTGGGCAGTCTACCGTCATCTAATCGTCTGAAAAGGCTTACTTTTGCTGAAGTAACCAATGTTTACTGAAAACTATTAACAAAACACATCACCTTAGAGGTATGAAATTAAATAAATACAGCTGTCGAATTACGCAAGATGACTCTCAACCAGCAGCCAAAGCGATGCTTCATGCCATCGGTTTGACAAAGGAAGATTTTGAGAAACCATTTATCGGAATTGCAAGTACAGGTTATGAGGGCAACCCTTGTAACATGCACTTAAACGACTTGGCTAAAAAGGTTAAAGAAGGAACAAAAAATGCCAATCTCGTTGGTTTGATTTTCAACACCATCGGTGTTAGTGATGGGATTTCTATGGGAACACCAGGAATGAGATTTTCTTTACCTTCAAGAGATTTAATCGCAGACTCCATGGAAACCGTGGTTAGCGCTATGTCCTATGACGGTTTGGTGACCGTAGTAGGTTGTGATAAAAACATGCCGGGAGCACTTATTGCTATGCTACGCCTCAACAGACCAAGTGTATTGGTTTATGGAGGTACCATAGCATCTGGGTGTCATGAGGGGAAAAAATTAGATGTCGTTTCTGCCTTTGAAGCTTGGGGAGAAAAAACGGCGGGAATTATTGATGAGGGTACTTACGAAAACATCATTGAGAAAGCTTGTCCGGGTGCAGGAGCATGTGGAGGTATGTACACGGCAAACACCATGGCAGCAGCTATTGAAGCCTTGGGAATGTCCTTACCTTTCAACTCATCTAACCCAGCACTAAGCTCAGACAAACAAGATGAAAGTGTTCGTGCGGGTGAAGCATTATCACTTTTAGTGGAAAAAGATTTAAAGCCGAAAGATATAGTTACAAAAGCTGCCCTCGAAAATGCCATTCGATTGGTTACAGTTCTAGGTGGCTCAACAAATGCAGTACTTCACTTTTTAGCCATTGCATATGCCGCGGATGTAGACTTTACATTGAGTGACTTTCAAAGAATATCTGACAGCACTCCATTCCTTGCCGATTTAAAACCAAGTGGGAAATATTTGATGGAAGATGTACATA
>JAQWKY010000046.1 GCA_029247585.1 Flavobacteriales bacterium
GTAAATGCGACTAACTATAATCCTAATGCCACAATTGCTGGGGTTGACGCAAATGGAAATTCAATTTGTTTGTATGATACCACTTTACCTAAAGTTTATATTGAAACTGAAAATCAAACAACTATAAAACAAAAAACAGAAGGGTATGTAAATGGGCTTGTAACGGTTGTGGCTGGTACCAGCATCAAAAGCGGAGCTACCATTCAAGGGCTTGAGTCTCTTGTGATGGAAATTCGAGGTCGAGGAAATTCTACTTGGATGCATCCTAAAAAACCTTACCAAATGAAACTTGCTGAAAAAGCAGCATTTTTAGATATGCCAAAAGACAAAAAATGGATTTTCTTGGCAGAATATTCCGACAAAACCATGTTAAGAAACACCATGGCTTTAGAAATGGGATACACCAGTTCATTAGATTGGACGCCTGAAGGAGAATTTGCTGAAGTGTACATTAATGGTGAATACAATGGAACCTACAACATCACCCAAAAAGTAGAAGAAAAGTCAAATCGTGTTGACCTTGGGGATAATGGATTCCTCATGGAAATAGATCAACCTCAAAGACTCGATGCTGACGATCACTTTATTACCACGAGTAGTTTCCCTGTTATTGCCCTCAAAGAACCGGACCTCAATGACATCATTGAAGATAGTGGTATTGATGTAGCAAATGAAACGAAAAATAAAATAAGCTCTTTTGTAAATGAATTTGAATCTGCGTTGTATGGAAGCAACTTCGATGATCCCGTATCAGGATATGCCAAATACATTGATATAGAAAGTTTTATTGACTGGTTTTTAATCAATGAGATTACTAAAAATGTCGATGCAAAAAACTTTTCAAGCATCTACTTTAATGTTATCCTTGATGAAAACAATGAAGGGAAAATTAAGATGGGGCCCCTCTGGGACTTTGACTTGTCTTTTGGTAACAACAACTACTCCAATAGCCAATATCCAGAAGGATGGTGGGTTAAAGAAAATGCTTGGATTACTCGCTTGATGGAAGATCCGGCATTCGAGAAACAAGTCAAAATCAAATTCCACAATCACTATTATGCTAAAAAGGAGGAGATGTTGCAAAAAATCGCAAACTACGCTGAAGCATTAGAGGCTTCTGTAGCTCAGAATGACCTTCGATGGGCGCCTTATATTGGAACTCAAGTTTGGCCAAATCCAAATGAAGGAGACATTGCTTCTGGAAACAGTGGACTTACTGGATACGCTGATGCATTAAACTATATGACAAACTGGTATGAGACCAGAATGGGATGGTTGAAAGATAATTTACCGTCCGTTGAGGGATGTATGGATAGCAATGCAACTAATTATAACGATGCAGCAACAATTCAAACTGAAGATCAATACGGCAACAAATTATGTACCTATTCATCTTGTAACGAAGTTCCTGCAAATGGATGTAAATACAGCAACTCTTTTGCGGCCTGGAATCCATACTTTACAAGTGACGATTGTGTAACATATGGAGGTACACCATGTAACGAATATCAAATTTTAGGCTGTACAGACCCTACAGCAACAAATTACAACACAGAAGCAAATCTAGAGGATAACTCTTGCGAATACCCATCAGGGGCTCCTGCATGTGTATTAGGTACAATATACATTACGGAAGCACATGGTAAAGGTAATCCTGAAGATTATATTGAAATTTACAACTCAGGTGATGCAGACTGTTCTCTATTAGGCTTTATGTTAGATGATGAGCAACCCTTTGCCGACCTTACTTTTGGTGATATAGTTATCCCTGCTGGTGGTTATTGGCTTGGTGAAGAGGATGCTGAAGGAAGCTTTGGCTCTGGAATTGGCGGTGGTGGAGATAATTTGTACTTGGGAGATGCTCAAGGAAACTTTCTAGTGGTAGCATCCTTGGATGGAGATCTGGGGGCAACCAACTTTACTGCTGACGGAACGGGATGTTCTGCAGTACCAAGTCCAGGTACTTTAAACAACGAATGTACCGTATTTGTGGAAGGTTGTACAGATCCTACAGCTGCAAACTACAACTCAGAAGCGAATATAGAGGATGACTCTTGCGAATATGCAAGCTGTAGTGCAAATTGGCAAGAGATTATTACCAATCAGAATCACTCCATATTTATTACCGGTCCATGGACTGATGTGAATGGGAATCCGATGGGTGAAGGTGCCGCTCTTGGCGTATTCTATGAAGATGAAAATGGTGCATTGAAAAGTGCCGGTTGGACAGAATTTGCAGAAGGAACTGCACAAATTGCTGCTATGGGTGACGATGATTCTACCGATGAAATAGATGGTCTATCAGCTGGAGAAGAGTTGACATATCGAATTTGGGATCCAGTAACTTGTACAGAATACAAGGCATCTGTAACCTATTCGGGTGGACCTGAAGCTTATGTGGCTAATGGAATTACCTTCATCAATTCTGTAAATACAATTCCTCCAGGCCCTGCTCAACAAGTGCTAAACTTGGTGAAAGGATGGTCGATTATATCTACCTATATGATTCCTGATGAAATGGATTTAGGGACTGTTTTAGCTCCTATTGTTGAACAGATTATAATTGCCAAAGATTATTCGGGCGCAGCCTTTCTTCCAGAATGGAACTTTAACGGAATTGGAGATCTTAAGGTGGGACAAGGGTATCAAATTAAAACCAGTGATGCTACAGATTTAATTATTTCTGGAGCCTATGCAACCCCAGAGCAAAACGCAATAAACTACACACAAGGTTGGAATATGATTGGGTATCTGAGAACGGAATCGGCTTCTTGCGATTTGGTACTTGCTGATATGGTAGACAAACTTATTATTGCTAAAAACTCTTCAGGAGCTGCTTATCTTCCAGAATGGAGCTTTAACGGAATTGGGCACATGAAACCTGGAGAAGGTTACCAAATTAAAACAACAGAGTCAGGCTCTCTTCACTACCATTCAAATGAGGATGCATACAGACTTGCAGCCCTAGATGTTACAGAGAATCATGTTTCTCACTTTCCGAAAGTAACGTCCACGGGTCATAACATGACTGTAATCGTTGAAGATAAGGCTTGGGATAATCTTCCAACAGCAGGAGCTGAGATTGCTGCCTACGATGCTTCTGGAAAACTCATTGCATCTTCAGCATACACGAGCCCAGTTACGGTTATTCCTGTATGGGGAGATGATGCGACGACTTCTTTCAAAGATGGACTATCTACAGCTGAAGTTGCCAAATTTAAACTATGGAATACAGATCACGTTAAGGACTTTTATGTGAAGTCCTGGTCAAAAGGTTCTGCAGCATACAACAAAGATGCAATCAACGTTGCATCATCCATAAATACGATTGCTGAACTTAATTCAGCAAGAACTAAAGAATTGGTTAAAACTGTGAACATCTTAGGTCAAGAAGTAAGCTTAAATGATGTATCGTTTGTAGGTACTATTTTCTTCAATATTTATGATGATGGCTCCGTGGAAAAAGTAGTTAAGTAACATCTATACTAATTAATTAAAAAAGGGCTCTGTTTTCAGAGCCCTTTTTTTGTCTTGATTCAGCAGAATGTACAAAGGTTTTTTAGAAGTACATGAGTAATAAAGTGCATTTTACTACATCAAAAACACCACAGCCATTACTTTATCGATTATCATAATGCTGAACACAATTATTGTGCAACATTTGAATACATCAGATCAAAAAGTAAGGTCAAATAGGGTATCATCTCAGGCACTATAAACTTGATGATTTACCAAAATGATTCCCCTAGAAAAAGCAGTTGTATGATGAAAATTCTAATTGATTAAAAAGAGCCTGTAAACAGTATTTTTTACTAACGCATCAAAGAATTTCGAAATTTGTATTGAAAAAAGTACTTAAGCATAAACAACAGATATTAGTTCTATATAATCCTACAAATTCTTTAGCATACAAGCCCTCTATGAGAAATGATATATTTCAGCCATTACAGACACGGAAAATAGAGCGTCACTCTAGTACAATCCAAAAGAATCAGAAATTAAAAACAATGCCGTCTGAATGAGAGCTTTAGGGCATACTTAGAATTCTACTAATCAAACACATTACTCAGATCAGTGAAATTTATAAGACAAAAAAAAGCGAGGTAACCACCTCGCTTTTTTTTTGTGGAAAACAATTACTTTATTGTAATTCTACGATAAACTTTCTGTTCATCCATATCAATTTGTAAGAGATACATTCCTGCACTCAAACCATTCAGATGTAGGGCCGTTTCTACACGTGCATTTCTATCGAGCTGAACGGTATGAACAATTTCCCCAGTTAGGCTAATTACATGAATTGAAGACAGCATCTCTTGAGGTAAATTGTAATTAACGTATACGCTACCATCTGATGGATTTGGATAGATCTCCAAAGACATTTTATCCAGTTCCTCAACACCCACTGTAAAATTCACAACTTCAACAGAGTCATTAACAACACATCCATACTGGTCTGTTATTTGAACTCGATACAAGCCATTAGCAACATCGCTTAGTGATTCTGAAGCATTGCCCAATGATACATCATCTCTATACCAGATATAGTCATAAACTGATGCATTCGTTGTGTAGGACAGTTCTTCTCTAACCTCATCGTATTCAACATCAAGTTTTAGTTTTCTAACATCAAAAGTTGGACTGTAATTTGAATCTTCAAATGAATAGTCTACAGAACTAGCATCCGCAATGTAAATTCTATATCCTGTTCCTACTGGAATATTTATCACCTTATACGTTGTATCCGTCTTGGATACAGAAGTAAGTCCGTTTTCAATATCTAAACCAAAGGCATCAATCTCAATTGGTGCTTGTCCACCTGTTACAATCAACTCAATAGAGCCTACATAATTGCTCGAATCATCACATGGGTTATTCACCTTCAATTCAACCTCTAAAGGAGCGTATTCAATTAGATTACATGAACCATCATCTTCTGTTGCATAGGTTTGATAATTCTCAGCCAGAATATTTGTACATCCTGGTTTTGTACACGAACCGTCATTATCCGTAGCTTCAGTATTGTAATTATCTGCCCAATTATAAGTACAACCCGGAGTTTCTTCTGGAGCCATTCCGGAACCGTAATTACAATAACCATCATTATCTAAATCGTTATCTACTATCGTTCCCGTTCCATCTTGCTCACCCGAACAACTTGCACAAGCATCTAGCTCTGTAGAATAGATACAAAGTGAATTATCTACGTTAATCGTACTTGATGCATTGTAATTACAAGCGGTATCATCAACACATCCCGAAAGAATGTCGTCAACATTACAGAGCCCATCGTTATCCGAATCATTATCTACAATCGTTCCGGTTCCATCTGTTTCTCCCGAACAGCTCTCACAAACTTCATCTAAAGCAGGTAAACAACTGCCATCATCATCGGTAGCTGATGCATTGTAATTACATCGAGTATCATCGGTACATCCCTCAATCTCATCAGCATCACAAACGCCATCATCATCTACATCATTATCTACAACCGTACCGGTTCCATCTGTTTCTCCCGAACAGCTCTCACAAACTCCATCTAAAGCAGGTAAACATCCCACATCATCTGTAGCTAATACATTGTAATTACAACGAGTATCATCCATACAACCGTCAATCTCATCTAAATCACAAACACCGTCATCATCAAAGTCATTGTCTACAATAAATCCAGTTCCATCAGTTTCCCCTGAACAAACATCACATCCACTTGCATATTTACAAGTTGTATTGTCTGTATCTATCGTTGGTGTTTCATCGTAATTGCAAGCTAAAATATCTGTACAACCCAACACTTCATCTACATAACAAACGCCATCGTCATCCAAATCATTATCTACAATCGTTCCGGTTCCGTCTTGTTCACCCGAGCAGGTTGCACAAGCATCTAAATCTGTAGAGTATGTACAAGTGATGTTATCTGCATTAAGTGTAGGTGATTCATTATAATTACAAGCTGTTACATCAACACATCCTGAAAGCGTATCTTCCGAATCACAAAGCCCATCATTATCCGAATCGTTATCTACAACAAATCCAGTTCCGTTGCTTTCACCTGAACAGCTCTCACAAGCTCCATCTAAAGCAGGTAAACATCCCACATCATCTGTAGCTGACGCATTGTAATTACATCGTGTATCGTCCATACAACCCACAATTTCATTTGCATCACAAACGCCGTCATTATCCGAATCGTTGTCAACAATAAATCCAGTTCCGTTGCTTTCTCCTGAACAACTCTCACAATCCCCATCTAAAGCAGGTAAACATCCCGCATCATCTGTAGCTAATGCATTGTAATTACATCGTGTATCGTCCATACAACCCACAATTTCATTTGCATTACAAACACCATCGTTATCCAAATCGTTATCTACAATAAATCCGGTTCCATCAGTTTCCCCTGAACAAGTATCACATCCACTTGCATATTTACAACT
>JAQWKY010000050.1 GCA_029247585.1 Flavobacteriales bacterium
ATCAAACAAACATGTACCCATATCATCATTAGCTAGAGGATTGTAATTGTCAGCAATTTGTGAAGTACACCCCTCTACCCTAACCGTAACACAAGTACCATCATCTTCATTAGCAAATGGATCAAACTCAATAAATAGAGAATTCGTACATCCCGGAACAATCAAAGTTTCACAAGACCCATCTGAATACAAAGCATTAGGATCATACTCTACATATGAATCATTAGTACAACCAGAGCTGTAATATTCACAACTACCATCGTTCACATTAGCCAAATGATTGAAATTTACAGCCGTAAAATCTGTACAACCTTCTAGAGGATAGATACAACCAACGTTAATGTTGGCTAACAAGTTGTAATTGGTAGCAAGAGTATCTGTACAACCATCTAAGTCTGGAATACATGAACCATTATCCGTGTTTGCAGATTCATC
Organism: Flavobacteriales bacterium; assembly: GCA_029247585.1. Taxonomy (GTDB): domain Bacteria; phylum Bacteroidota; class Bacteroidia; order Flavobacteriales; family UBA7430; genus UBA7430. The sequence continues at coordinate 436 of JAQWKY010000050.1, forward strand.
GTAATTTGAAGCAAAAGTAGAAATACACCCATACACCACTGCAACACAAGAGCCATCATCAACAGTTGCAGAAGAGTTGTAATTAAACGTATTGATGTCCGTACACCCTTCTACGCTGACATTTAAACAAGAACCATCATCAGTATTCACCGCAGGGTCGTATTCTATATAATGAGATTCTGCACATCCATATACTATAGGAGTTATGCAGCTACCATCATCCCAAGTGGCAAGGGTCATATATTCCATATACGCTATATCAGTACATCCCTCTATTCTGAGGGTAACACATAGTTCTAGTAGATATATATTCGCCGAGGTATCGTACTCCAAATAATTAGCGTCCATACAACCATAATTGGCAAGGACACAAGTATTGTCATCCACATTTGCTGTAATCAAATAATTCGCAGCGTTAGGATCGGTACAACCGTGCACGACTTCGCTGACACAGATAGATTGATCATTCGTATTTGCCAAAGAATCGTATTCTAAATAGTTTGAATCCATACAACCGAAAACAAAAGGGATGCAAGATTCATCATCGTAGTTTGCCGTTTCATTGAAATTGAAGGAATTAATATCCGTACAGCCTTCTATTTTTAACGTTAAACACAAACTATTGTTCTCTACATTTGCCAAAGAATTGTACTCTATGTAATTTACATCCATACAACCCACAACGACAAGCTCACAGGTCCCATCGTCTGTAGTTGCCGATGCATTATAGTTAAATGCAGAAGGATCTGTACATCCTAAGCCAAAATCACAAACCGAGTTATCAACAACTACACTAGAAGCTACAACCGCATCGTAAAGATTAGAGCTTTCGTCTGCTGCTGCAAAATAATTGACGGCTGATGCATCGATACACACTTTAGTCAATGAACGTCTTCTAGCACCAAAATTATATTGACATGGATCGCCTGAATCCGCAACACTTATTCTGTTTATGTTAGCAGCAGCATTATAATTGACTACAAATGGATAGTCAAATATACATCCATAGACAGGCTCAAGACATGTTCCATCATCTGTAGTAGCTAATGCATTGTAATTTAAAGCAGATTCATCCATACAACCAGATACACTCAGCATACAAGAACCATCACCTTTATTAGCACTGGCATTAAAATTGTTTGCATTAGGATTCAAGCAACCGTAAATCACTGAAATACAAGACCCATCATCTGCATTGGCTATGGGGTTATAGTTTGGACTGATCGGATTCGTACATCCTTCTAATTCAGAAATACAAGAACCGTCATTTTTGTTAGCTCCAGAATTGTAATTCAATGCCTTTGGATTGACACAACCAAGAATTTTCACCACACACCTACCATTATCAATAGTTGCATTGGCATTGTAATTCATCGCTAATGGGTTTGTACAGCCTTTGATAGCGCGTTGACAAGAACCGTTATTTTGATTTGCTTCTGGGTTGTAATTAAAAGCATTAGGGTTCAAACAACCTAATACTTTTGAAATACAATTGCCATTATCTATATTCGCATTAGAGTTGTAATTTAAAGCTTCCGAATCCATACAACCTGACCTGGCTCTCTCACAAGAACCATCATTTTTATTGGCATCAGGGTTGTAATTCAATGCCTTTGGATTCATACAACCTAAAGTCCGAAGTTTACATTTGCCATTATCTATGTTTGCATTTGGATTGTAATTCACGGCATCCTCATCCGTACAACCTCTGACACGCTTAATACAAGAACCATCATTTTTGTTTGCCTCTGGATTGTAATTTAAAGCATTCGATTTGTTACAACCACCTATCAATACCACACAATTTCCTTTATCGATAACGGCTTCCGGATTGTAATTTATCGCATTTTCATCTGTACAACCTGATACTCCGTATATACAGCCACTATTTCCTCCTGAGATAGAACCACTAAAACCGGATCCATTACCGTTGCTTACTCCATTTTTATTAATATTACCTATTCCATTGTTATTATCTTCCGTAGGACTTGGATTGTAGTTCAGTGCAACCGGATTATTACAATAAACAACTTGTTCTTCACAGGAACCATCATCGATATTTGCGTGTGGATGATAATTTGCTGCCACTTCATCCATACAACCCAATAGTACTGGAATACAAGAACCATCTTCTGTGTTGGCGGAAATTTCATAGTTGAATGCAGATGTGTCTGTACACCCCTTAATAAAAGGGACACAAGGATCCGCATCATCCTCTTTGGAAACCTGATTTATTACAGCCAAAGGGTTGAAATTGAAAGCGTAAGGGTCTGTACATCCATAAACAGGATAAACACAGGAATTATCGTCAACCTCTGCCAAATCATCGTAATTTACGGCTAGAGAGTCCGTACAACCCATGTCATTACCACAGTTTACAATTTGATAATCTGCAGATTCAAATAAGATAATATCGTTGTTGGTGTAAGTAATCTCATCCAAAACAATATCGTACAATACATTCGAATTGACCAATTGCAAACGTACAGGAGTAAACGATCTTGCTCCATCTACCTCAGGGGTTGCCGTATCATCTCCCCAAACGGCAATAGTTCCATCAAACACTTCCATTTGAATGGACCCCACCACCTGATCATCAGATGATAATGCAACTATATAAGCTTGGTCATTTGTTATAGGTAAAGATGCGATAGCCGACTGAATAAAACCGACAATCATGTTACTTCCCGTATTTCCGGAATATTGATCAGGAATATTACAAGGCATAATGTACAAACATGAACCGTCATCTTTCGTTGCGTAAGACTCAAAATTAATTGCTGAAGCATCCATACACCCATTAAAATAACAAGAACCGTCATCTATAGAGGCATCTTCTAAATAATTTGATGCTTTGGAGTTCATACATCCGTAAATAAGAAGAACCTTACACATATCTGGGTCTGTATTAGCCTCAGCATTATACTCCATATACAATGGGTCCATACAACCGTTTATCTTAGCAATACATGAGCCATCGTCAATATTGGCTAAGTTGTCAAAGTTGTAGGCTTCTGAATCTGTACAGCCGTAAGATTTTGCGACACAAGTACCATCATTCAAATTGGCTTCAAAATTGTAATTAAAAGCGGTTGCATCTGTACATCCAAAAACTATGGCTACACAAGAGCCATCATCAACTTCTGCCATAGGGTTGTAATTCAAAGAAAAAATATCCGTACAACCTACTAATAAAGCTGTTTGGCAGGATCCATCATTGGTATTTGCTTCAGGATTGTACTCTGAGAAATTAGAATTAGTACAACCGTAAATTGCTTCAATACAAGAATCATCTGAAACGGTAGCTCCAGCATCATAGTTGAAAGCCTCCTCATCCGTACAGCCATATACTATAAACGTATTACAAGTCCCATTATCTTTATTGGCATTCGAGTTGTACTCTAAATATAAGGGATTCATACAACCCAAAACAGCCGGGGTAATACATGAACCATCGTCTGTATTAGCGTTAACAACAAATTCTAGGAAAGCAACATCGGTACAACCTTCAATTATATATGTAGAACAAGAACCATCGTCAATATTGGCTTCGACATTGTATTCTATATAATTTGAATTGATACAACCACTTACAATTAATGTAGCACAAGAACCATCACTAACATTGGCATTTGCATCAAATTCAATATAGTCACTATCTATACAACCCAATTCAGCAAGTGTATTACAAGAGCCGTCGAACACAGTGGCGTCCGGATTGTATTCTACATAACTGGATATCGTACAACCATAAACGACTCCAAGGGTTTTACACGAACCATCATCTTGAGTTGCTAATGGATTGTATTCTTCATAAATACTATTGGTACAACCATATACATTTCCTTGGTCGTCACATATTGGTACAAAAGACAAAGCCGTTCCCAAAACCTCAATACCATTAACCTCAAATGAAATGACTGGATTGTATGAAACATCATACAGTACTCCAGATGATCTTGCCTTTAAAACTACAGGCTCCATGGCCATTAAACCGTCTTGAACACTGTTGGCTGCATCATTACCCCATACAGCTAACGTTTGCTGCTCACCATTCCATTCTATAGACCCCACGCATTGCCAGGTATCGTTCAAGTACATAAAAGCTCCAAGAGAATCACCATTTTGCATTACATCATTCTGTAAAGCATCCTGATTGATCATAATAATCATATTAGATCCTGTATTGGAATAAGTAAAATCCAAATCACAATCATTAGCATAGGATGATAGGGTGAATAGGATCAAACTTACTTGAAACAAAGCTTTTAGGGAGGGGTTAAAATACTTCATTGAAATTGGGGGTTTCTACAAATTTATATTTTTTCCGCTACTCATAAGACATTAATTAACTAAAAATAGCTACGATTAATAAATGTAGATGAGCATCTCATGCTTAATATAATAAAAAAAAACATCTGATTAAGGAATATGTAAAGTATTTAAACAAAAAAAGAGCTGCAAGTGCAGCTCTTTTTTATGTTATGAGAAACTAATGATTATTTAACCATTTTCTTCTCTACAGTTCCGTCATTGTACAAGTACAATAATACTTCACCGTTGAATTGTTCAGCAGGATTAACCTCTTGACCTAACATGTTAACAACACGTACTATAGAACGTACATCGTTCGGGTGGTTTTCAACCTCCATCTCGATTGCCCAAGCTGGTACAGTTGGGTTAAGTACTCTGTAGTCGTCACGGTTAATTGCATGGTTGAAGATAAAGTCTCCTTTACTATTTGACGAGTCTTTAACACGTACTTGGTAACCTTGACCTGGTTCTAACATACCTAAACCATCGAATAAGAAGTCTGGCCAGTAGAATAGACCTTCGTTGTTCTTAACAATGTTGATGTTATCTTGAACCGCTGCTTCAGAACCAAATTGAGCTTCGAACTGAGCTACAACTGGAGACACGTGGTGTAAGTAGTAAGCCACTGTGTTCCAACCTTTGTGTAAATCAATTTCGATAGGTGCTCTATGGTAGTCTAAAGAATCAGTAATTAAACCTTCTAATGCAATGTGCGCTGCATCGTTCGCATCGTAACGAGCTTGCATAGCAGTAATAGTATCAGCCAATTCCTGAGCATCAGCAGCTTCATCAGCAGCAAATGCTACCGCAGCTGAATCTAATGTAAAGGCAACTGAATCTCTGTACTGAACTAAAACAGCATCATAACGATCAGTAGCATCAGAAATAGTATCCGCTAATTCTTGAGCATCAGCAGCTTCATCAGCAGCGAAAGCTACTGCAGCTGAATCTAATGTAAAGGCAACTGAATCTCTGTACTGAACTAAAACAGCATCATAACGATCAGTAGCATCAGAAATAGTATCCGCTAATTCT
>JAQWKY010000054.1 GCA_029247585.1 Flavobacteriales bacterium
ATTAAGTCAGCAGTGTTAATCGTACCAAGACCACAAAATAATGAAGGTTCAGAATTAATCTCTGCAACAACTCCACCTATTGAAAAATAGTTTTTAAACTCTTTAGATCCTAAACACCCCGTTGTCGTATTTTCAATAGAAAGATTGAGGTCGTATGACTGAGCTTCAGAAGAAACAAGCTCTAATGTAGCAGATGAATTACTACTACTTAATGAAAGTGAATTATCTGATGAAGGTAGACTTGGATTAATTAACCAAGAAAATGAGTATTCATTAGTAGGGAATTCCAGCGGGGTCTGATGAGATAAGTTAACAGGTAAATTAAAATCACAGGTAGATTGGTTAATACCATCAGACAACACTGGGTCAATAAAATCAAGGCTTACTTCCGTTGTGACTGAATAACTTGAAGCACACGTCCCTTCGTAGTCAAGGGACCAATTGTAATTCCCATCTGCAGGTGGAACAAAAGTAATTGCATTTGAATTGGATGAAATAACATCTCCAGATATGCCAGACCATGAAAAGTTATTGTTATCGGCCTTATGAGTACTCGTATTTAACAAGGTAATCGATTCACCCGAACACAAAACCTCATCAAAACTAGTTTCGTAACGAACCTCATGAGAAATATTATGAGTGTAAATCAATTCCGTATCTACTTCACACTCAAAATCATCAAAGGTTATCTCAATCGGTATTTTAACTTCTTCACTAAGAACATTACCATCATTACTAGTCTGAATAGAATAAACAGATGGGGCAACGTAACTATTTGAAAAACTCGAATTATGAGATAATTCGATAGAATAATCAAGCCCAGCATCCACACAGCCTTCAGGTGCACCAATTCTTTGCGTTGTTATATTTTCGTAAACAGGACCTTCATTGATAGTGAACACAAAAGATTTATTGTTAATGCATCCATTTATATCTGTAGCCTGAATCACAATATCCTTCTCACCTAGATCTGAAAAAGAAAGCTCAAGAGGACTATTTTCATAGGGATTCTGTTCAAACTCCCAAATGTATGATTCAAAGTCATCAACGTTTGTAAGCTGAACATCAAATTCAGTTGATCCATTACACAGGTAATAGTCGGTTTTAATATCTGTTATTATCTCACTAGTTTGATAAACTGTGAAATCAATATCTTCAGAACAACCCGATTCCTTACTCGTAACAGTAATTGTAAAATCACCTGTATTTTGAAATGTAGCAAAAAACTTTTTATCATCTGAATCCTCTGTAACTGAGCCTAAAACACCAGTTTGCGGCGAAAAAACCCAGGTCGATGCATCTGAGGATGTTAAATCAATACTAGCAAATGAAGTGTTTGAAATACAATGATTTGAGGAATTTGAAACTATTAAATCACACTGAGCATAGGATGAATAGGAAAGAAATAATAAACCGTAAACTAAGCAGAGTGTGTTTTTCATCGAGGAGAAGAGTTAATTACTATCTATAAATATGAAAATAGCCTGAAATATCGTGTTTCACATCTGGCGGATACGTATTCAATTTATACGTAATTCTGTAATAATATAAGCCTTCCAAACGATTGTTGCCTCGAGAGTTCTTTCCATCCCAGTTGGGTAGCTCATCATTCGTGTTGGAGGAATAAATATTTTTACCCCATTGGTTAAATATTTGGAGATTGTAATCGGTTGAAGTGCACAATTCTTGATTTTCAGCATCATTATGGATGTAAAACGGTTTGAATTCATCGTACTTATTATCGCCGTTAGGAGAGAAGAAATTTGGCATTGCAATTTGGCAATCACAACCATCAAATTCGGAATAACTTATCTCGAAGTTTCTAATCAATGTGTCACATCCATAAAATTCTATTTGATATGAACCTATTTCATTTGTCGTCAGAGTACTATCTTCAGAGAATAAAACACTATCACGAAACCAAGAAATGTTTGGATATAACTGGTGTGTTTTAGAACTGAAATCTATAACTATGGAATCTCCAAGACAAAGGGGCTGAAAATAAAACTCTGGAATGGGCGTGTATGGAAAGGATACTTGAAAAGTTTGAATTCTATCGTAACATCCGGTAAAACTCAAACCATAAACACCTTCCTTATCAATGAGTATTGTACTGTCTGTGGAGTAAAACTCACCGTTATATAGCCAGCTAAATTCTTTGTAGGAAGAAAAATCGCCCTCAGGAAAATGAATGTAATTGTCTTCTGCTGGACAAATAATGGTATCTAGAAAACTATAGGAAGTTCTATTAACTTCTGTGGTGGTTAAAACAAATGAATCTTTAATTGTATCGCATCCATATAGTTCCAAGGAATAGGTTCCGGATTCTGAAATCTCAATAGCCCCTAGAGAACTTGAATAAAACTCATCTTCAAAAAACCATCGGTATGCTGTGTAACCACCCGTCAGTCCTCTTGGGTATTGTACTTCTACTGTATCACCTTCACAAATGTTTAAGTCAGGCAACAAAGAATCTCCTTGATTGGATGTATAGTAAATCAACTCAAATGCCTGTGATAAGGTGTCGCACCCGTACAATTCAAAACGGAAGGTATCCTCTTTATGAATGATTATAGAACTGTCAGAACTTAAAACCTCATCCTTTTGGAACCATGAAAAAGATTCATATCTGGAAAAATCCCCTTCTGGAAAATCAACTTGAATGGAGTCTCCAAAACAGACGTATTGATCAAATAAGACCAACTCAATACTGTCATTGGGAATAACAAAGCCACCTAATACAGTATCACAAGCACTGGGGTTTTTGTCCTCATCTAAAACTTGTTCGACTAAAAATGGAAACTCTTCGAAATGCAAAAGCTCTTTTGAAGGAGCAGCAAATACGCTTAATGATAAAAGAAGAAAAACGAAGTTGTATGTTGATTTCATGAACTAATTTTAAGTGAAAACCATAAGATAGAGCGTCTAAAATGATCGTACTGCTCTTACTTTATGTTTTGAGGATTTGAGGCTGAATAAGGGATAATTATCGAGTAGATTAACTGTCCATGCATAGTTGCCCTGATATTTTTTGTTTTTTAATTGTGAGGAAGAAAAATAATACGTTCGGTCAAAATTCACAAGTTCTGAAAAATCTGAGCCAGCACCTAAGTGTTTGGATATCAATTCTAGCTCTTCTAAAGAGGGCAAATACCAATCTTCATAAGTTCCTTGGGTGTAATCTAAGCAAGCTTGAGCAGCCTGATTAACATCTTTGCATGAGCCTGCTATAGCATGCGTATTTGCCAAGCCTGTACCTACTTTTGTTCCATTAGCACCAATGACTTTAGTGCCAGAACAACCCCACTCGTATTTTGTTGAACGCTCACCTACATTTTCAGTAGAAACGACAAGACCATGCCTACGAGATTTGTCCAAATAAAAAATGACACCACCATGGGCTTCCATCCCAATAGACATTTTAGGCGAATTTGGTTGTGTATGTGTTGAGGAAATACCTTCCTCCAGTAAAGCAGAATTAAAACTGGAGAATAACACGCCAAAGACCATAAAGAAGGGTACTAAAAAAAATCGTTTCAAAATCGTAAAATTTTAGATGCCTACTAGAGGGGGTTAACAACTAAACGTCATCACTAAAATAATCAATTTATTGATTCTAACAAGAAACACAAAAACACCTGTAATCGAATTATTTTTAAATAGTTAAATCAACTGATTGTTTTTACAAAATTTTAATTCTCCCTAAATAACCTCTAACAAAGGAGAAAATGGATGCCTTAAGAATGTTAATGAATTAATTGACTGACACGGACTTGTTTCATTGAGTCATATCCTTAATTTTAGAGCGCAGAAAATCTTCATCAATAAACCCTGAATTTCGCCATAGCTCCCTGGAATTACTTATAAAAACAAGCGTAGGAATGGAAGAAACTTGATAGCGTTCAGACAAATCTTTATGGACATCAACATCTATTCGTATGACCTCAATTTCATCGCTAAACTCCAATTCAATTTTTTGAATGATTGGCTCTAATTTTCGACAGGGAACACACCACTGCGTGTGAAAATCTAGTAATACGTACGCATTATCCTCTAAACGTTTTGTGAAGTCTTCTTGTGAAATAGATTGCACTTCTCGAATCGTTTGATTCGATGATTTTTCAACGGGATAATTATTTTTCAGCCAGCCCATGTAACCTCCTGATAAATTATAGACTTCTTTATGCCCCAACTCTAACAAAAGATTTGCAGCTGAGGAACTCCTACCTCCACTCTTACAGTACACCAGTACAGGTTTGCCTTTCTGAATGAGACCTAGTTTTCTTTTAAAATCAGCATCGTAATAATCCAGTGGACTGGCATCTGCTATAAATCCTTGAGCAATTTCATTAGGAGTCCTAACATCCAATAAAATAACATCTTCCTTCAATAACATTTGAAAAGACTCAGGAGAAGTATTTTGCACGTCATATTGCCCATTACAAGCAATAATGCTGAAGGCTGTCATAACAATGATGCATGTGTTAACGAAAGAAGACAATAATTTCATGGATAATTAATTGTGATGGATTCACAAATTAATGGTTTTTAATCCAACAAAAAAAGCCCAACCTTTCGGTTGAGCTTTCAGTCGCTTTGCGGAGAGAGAGGGAACAATGACCATACCCCTATCCTACTATTTTCAATACTTTACGATTTTCAATCTTCTTAAGACACCCCCTGGACACTGCCGCTAGATTTGGTTGTCTGTTGAGGTAAGTATATGAAATTATTTTGAGTTGAAACTTGAACTAAATCAATGAAAAGCAGTCCTAAGACCGCTTTTCACCCACCCCCACGCATGCGTGTAGGAAATGATGACATGCGTGCGTATTAATTGTCAATTCTATTTCTTTAGCATCTTTTCTACCAACCCGTCATTGTACAGATACAGCAAAGGCGTATCTTTTTCTTGAGTATCTACAGATACCTCCTGCCCTAACAGATTAACTACTCTCACAAGGGCTCGTACATCATTCGGATGAATAGGTGCCATGTCTTTAGCCCATTGAGGTGCTTGTGGTTGCATTTCAATACGCATACCTCCAAGGTCTACAAAAGAGAAATCATCTACTTCTCCTGTCATGAATATTTGATATCCTTGACCTGGCTCTAAATCACCTATTCCATTCCATCCGTATTCTGGCCAGTAGAGCATACCATTGTTGTTCTTAGCCAATATGATACGCTCAGATATGTGGTCGAAACAGGCAGCCGAATTTTGAGGGAAATTCAAATTGTAGCCAATAATATTCCAACCCTTGTAAAGATTTACAGGAATAGGCTCTAACCTACTTGACATTTCTAAATTTTGTTCAATCAAATTTTCATATGCAATTTCTGTTGCTTCAAGTGTATCAATACGGCCTTTTCTGTAAATACAACTGCCATTATCCTCTGTGGCTAAATTGTTAAATTCAACGTAAAGACTGTCGGTACAACCGTAAACGATTAAATTCTCACAGGCACCGTTATCAACAGTGACTTCTTCCGTGTATTCATAAAAGACATCGTAAGTACAGCCCTCGTAAATACAAGAACCATCATCTGTAGTAGCCGCAGACACATAATTAATCGCTAGTGAATCTGTACAGGCTTCTAGGTACACTACCTTTCCATTCGAACAAAGACTTTTTACAGAAGCGGCATCTTTGTACACAAGCATCCCATTATTTTGATAACTATTAGGCTGGTAAGGACTTATATCATACAAGTTTTTACCGTTAACCAG
>JAQWKY010000081.1 GCA_029247585.1 Flavobacteriales bacterium
TTTTAATTTATAGGGTTAAACAAAAAACTCATAATTAATGATGCTCATGCTCTGCCACAGCCATTCCAATGAATAATGCGGACAAAAGCGTGAATATATATGCTTGTAATGCAGCTACCAAGAGCTCCAAAACATTCATAAACAATACAAATCCTACAGATACTGGAGCAATCATAATCGTCTTAAAGATGAAGATTAGTGAAATCAAACTTAAGATAATGATGTGTCCCGCAGTTATGTTTGCGAACAAACGAATCAGTAGGGCAACGGGTTTCGCGAGGATACCCATTACTTCAACAGGAATCATGATTGGAGCTAGCCAAACGGGTACTCCCGGTGTAGCAAAAACATGTTTCCAATAGTCTTTATTTCCGTTCAAGTTTGTAATCAAGAACGTAATGAAGGCAAGTGTAATTGTAAAAGAAATGTTACCTGTTAGGTTAGAGGATCCCGGGAAAAATGGAACCAGACCGATAAGGTTGTTGATCCAAATGAAAAAGAAAACGGTTAACAGATAAGGTAAAAATTTATCTGCTTTTTTTCCAATATTTGGAACCGCGATATCGTCACGTACAAACAAAACCAAAGGTTCCATAAACGATGCAAGCCCTTTTGGGACTCCGTTCCCTTTTCGGTAAGAGCGTCCTACGGTGATAAAAATCAACAGGATGATGACTAGTGATAAGAACATAGAGAACACGTTCTTCGTAATGGAGAAATCTATAGGGTGTAGTCCACCCAGTTCAACGATATGTCCATGGTCTAGGCGGTAGGTTCGATCTCCACAAACAACATCTGCGTGTCCGTGATCAAATGCGCTCGACATGAAAAGATCTAAATTGCCATCAGTAAATAAAATAACCGGTAAGGGCATAGATACCGGGTGTTCTACTCCTGAATCGTCTACGTAGTCTAAGATGTGAAATTCATGTGCATCAGCAATGTGGTGCATGATGACTTCCACGGCATCAAACTCTTCTTTGTTTTCGTGCTCAGCGTCTTTTCCCCCAGCAAATAAATTTACATTCGTTGCTAATAAGGCTGTAAATAAGACTATTGACTTTAATGTAGTTTTCATCTAGTTTTCAAGTGGTTTAATTCCCCTTCAAAAAATCCATGCAAAAATAGACAATATTCTTTAATGGCGAAGAATAATTCTAACTTATGAACAAGATTTTGCTTCTTGTAAACAAATATGGGGCTTGAGTAAAAATCTAGGAATTTAATTTTTTTACCATCGATACAACTTCAAAGCTCAGATACAACCCATATACAACCATGAATTGAAGTGCAAATGCCAAGGTTGACTCTTCTTCACCCAGTATGACAACCGCCATTAAAATCATAACAATGAGCATTTTAAGGATGCTTAAAGCCAGATAAATAAAGCCGGCCTTATCTTTTAGGTTCTGAAAAGCATAGGCCAAGACAACATACATCAGCGCACTGCTCAAGAAATTAAATCCGTGAATGCAATAAAAATAGTCACGACTTACAGGCCAGAAGTCTATAAGCTGTAAGCCTTGATGCAACACAAAAAGAAGGACGGAAAAGGGGATAAGCTTCGAGTAAAAGCGGTAAATGTTTTGAATCATTTGTTGAGACGAGTGACTTCTTTTATAATTTTATAGAGCGCTCCAAAAACGGCTAATAGAGAAAAAATAATGGTGAATAGGGGGTCTTTGTTTACTAATTTATCAAGTTGCATCCCTAGGAAAGCACCCAAACCAATGGTTACCCCCATTTGTAGAGCTAAGTTTGAATATTTGAGAAATTGATTAAGCGGTCTTTTCTTGGGGCTTTTCATTTTTTTCTGAACTGGTCATGTTTTTCACGGAAGCTCCCATGCTACACGAACCGGTGAAACTAGCCCCTGGTTCTACGGAAAGCTTATTGGTGATGATGTCTCCATGAAGTGTAGCCTTCGCTTTTAAGCTGAGCAGTTCAGTAACTTCAATTTTTGCTTTTACGGTTCCTGCAATGAGTGCATTCTGACATAGAATTTTACCTTCAATAAGTCCGGTTTCACCTAAAACCAAAAGACCTTTTGCATGAATAGTGCCTTTTAGGGTTCCGTCAATGCGCAAATCACCATCGGTAATGATGTCACCTTTGATTGTACTCCCTTGACCTATAGCATTTACAGCTCCCGAATTTTTTTCACTGACCTGTCCCATATTTGGATTTGATTTTGAAAACATTTCAACGTTTTTATTTATACTTCAGATACTTTTCTTCAAAATACACCATGTACTTGTCCAACGACTTTTCGTTGTAAAAAGTTTTAAAATTACTCGAAGATATGATAAAATGCTCATAATCAGAAAGCAATATCAATTCTTTTAGTTGGGTTGAATTTTTAACGGCCTCTAGATAACGCGTTGCAGGATTTTCTGCATCAAATTTTTTCACGATGATAAGTTGGTAGTCCATGTTTAGCATTAGACTTTGTGTTTTGTACCCCTCGGTCTTATAAAACTCTCGGTTGAAGTCAGATAGGACAATTTTAACCTCATTAATGCTAGGCCCAGTGGTTTCTAGAGCAAGTACATAGAAGTGTTCTTCATCAGCATCAAAAGTGTATTTGTTTTCGTCTGGTATTAGACTCCTGCTTTCTAGATCTTGCAATAGGGCACGTGCTTCTTCAGCAACCTCTCCTGATTGATGAAGACTGAGGAGTTGATTTAGATTTGACACCAATGAATCTTCACCATACAAGTGGCCTATAGATAGCGCATTCAATAAAGCGAGCTGATCCATCATAGGGTGTCCCAGATACTTCGATTTTAATTCAGTACTCTGTTGGATTACGTCTACGTATTGATGGTTTGTAAAATCGATATAAATATTCTCATACCTCAGGACAGCACTATCAACGTCCTCTTTGTTATCACTGTAATACTGATCGGGGTCGACAATCATATCGAGATAATCACTCTTTGGATATTCTGTTGTTAATTTGTTCAGGTATTGGTCTGCTTTCAATTGATCATTTACAAGCATATTCAATCGATACAATTGATAGTAGGTGAGGGCTTCGTATTTGTTTTTTGGATAAGCCTCGAGCAATGTTTTGAAGGTTTCAAGGGCTTCAGAAAAGTCATTTAAATCTTCTTTGTAGATTAAACCTAGCTGGTAGTAGGATTCAACAATTGTATTTAGAGTTGCTGTTTTGGCTGAGTCAGAAAAAGGAATCAAACTCATGTAGTATTCTTCGCTCAACAAGTCTTGCTCTTCATCCTGATTTTCATTATCCTCATCCAGAAATACTTGACTTTTGTTTTTTCTTCTCCAGTCGTCTTCCAATCTTCGCTCACCCCATTTCGTCATAAATTCAGAGTATCCAAAGCTGACTGCTGATGGGTTATAGAAATACCACCCACCTCCGGTGATTGTACTCAGAGAATTGCGAGAATTAGAAGTAGGCCTGATTCTCGCATTTGCCTTCAAGGCTTCTTTGGCCCTATGTTTTTCTTCCTTTTTTTCTTTGATGATATTTTCAATCAGTGATTTCAACTCGACTTCGTCAAGGCTTGATAGTTGGTACAAGCTGTCTTGAAGGCTTATGGTGTTGTAGAGCTCAACGAGTTCGTTCAGGCTATTTCTCTTTTTCAATAAAACCTCATAGTCTGGGTGATTTTGATTTAAGAATGTGATGGCTGTATCGTAGTGAACTTGCGAAGAAATATAATAAGCGTCCTCAAAATACAGATCTGCGAGCATGAGGTGAACCACAGATTGTTGTTGGTCATTTCCATTGTCGTGAAGTGTAGCGTTTTGTAAGTTTTCAATCGCCTCCTTTTTTCGCCCCTCTTTTAAGTATATGTCAGCCAGTGCGAAGTAAATCTGATCGTAATAATCTTTGTTTTTTTCATCCTTCAACATCTTATTGATTTCATCAATCAAAGTTGATGCCTCTTGATGCTTTGGGTCAAATGCGCGGGCACGACTTAGTAATGCATTGAACAAGAGTTCGTAATCAGGATTCATTCGAACAACTTTATCGAAGGCCTTGAATGCGGATTCGTATTCTCCGAGTTTTTGGTGGATTTGCCCGATAATGAAGATCAGTCGCGTCCGTTTAGATTTTTTGGATGTGAGCTTGATGGCTTTCTTGAGTTGTGATATTACTTCAGGCCAATTTTCTTTTTTGAGGTGATAGTTCGCTTTTATTTCTTCGAATAATGCGAGATCATCCTTACTTAATTTTGCATCACTCTCCAGATACAACAATTGTTTGTTGGCGGTAGTGAAATTCCCCATTTCAATGTGTGCTCTCGTAGACCACAAAACAGCCAAATCGGCAACCTCTCCGGAATATTCTCGATTTACATAGCCGAACATCTCAATCGCCTTGCCATATTCCTGTTTGTAAAACAGAGCCTTTCCCATAAGGAGATAGCAATCGTCAATCCATTTGTTTTTTTCTTTTCCCTTCACTTCCATGGAATGATATTCCACGACTAAAGCCGCTTTGTCAATTGTGCGATTTAAGGCAGGGTAAATTTTTTGCGCTTGTTTTTGGTCTCCCAGAATGGTGGTCGGGAGAATGTTATTGTAGTCTTCTTGATGTGATTTTTCGAGTTTTGTTACAGCGCCTTTAAAACTTTCTTTTGCGTTAAAATAGCCGTTATATTTAGATGTGGTTCTGTGGAAGGCGCGATTTAAAAACCGGTCTTTTTGCGTAGAACACGAGCTGACTACTAGGCAAAAGAGTAAGAGGAATAGATATGTTGAATGAGTTTTCAAATAAATCGTTGTTTACACATAATAACTATGCTTAAGCAAAAATATTTTATTTTTTGGTTTAATGTTTGTTTCGCGGGGCTTATCTCGAAAATAGATGTAAAAAGCCTTGACAGATATAAGGAGATTCTCTTTTTATTTGGACGCTAATAATTTGTTGAAGATGCATTGGCTAAAATTCCGATATTTGTCAGATGGGAAAACCAAAGTCTTTTTTTGATAAGTTGAAACAGCGTTTGCGTTTTGTTCTATTTGATGAGCAGTCTTATGAGGAGCTTGATTCGGTCAGCTTGACTCGTTTTCAGCTACTGATTCGCCTTTTATCCCTACTTTTTTTAATATGCTCTATAACAACGCTTACGATAGCGCTTACACCCTTGAGGGAGTATATTCCGGGATACGCACCTTCTCATTTGTCCAAAGACCTCATCAATTTGTCCCTAAAAACAGATTCCCTTTTGTCTGAGATAGAGATCAAAGAGCAAAAATTTCAAATACTCGAAAAAGTAGTTCGAGGAGAATCTTTTAATGATTCGGTTTTTTACGACTCGACGATCAGTGTTGCGATAAATGAAGAAGCCCTTAAAGCGTCGTCTAAGGATTCTATCTTTCGCGAAGCTGTAGAGCGCGAAGGCCGTTTTAATGTATTGTCAGAACTTGATAAAAAGCCTTCGGAGCTCAGAAACATAGCTTTTTATGCACCCCTAAAAGGGATGGTGAGTGATGCTTTTGATTTACAAAGCGATCATTTTGGCGTGGACGTGGTCGCTCCAGAGAATGAAGCTATAAAGGCCTGTTTACCTGGAACCGTTATTTTGTCTAGTTGGACTACAGAAACGGGGTATACCATCGCAATTCAACATGAAAACGATTTGATATCTACCTACAAACACAATTCTGTGCTGCTTAAAAAATTAGGAGCTCTGGTGAAGGCTGGTGACGTTATTGCTATCATTGGGAATTCTGGCCGGCTAAGTACCGGCCCTCATTTGCATTTCGAATTGTGGCACAAAGGAAAGGCTATTAACCCCGAACATCATATTTTATTCTAATGTTTATCAAGTCATTTTTAGGAAAGAAATTTGCTCGGTATGTGGTGTCAAAAACCCATAAATGGAGTCAATCACCCATTGCTACTCAAGACAAAGTTTTTAAGCATTTGATCCATACAGCTCAGAAAACAGTTTTTGGCACAGATCACGATTTTGCGTCCATAAAGACCTATGAAGACTTCAAGTCACGGGTGCCCGTAAGAGATTATGAGGGTCTGAGACCTTATGTCGAGCGTATTCAAAAAGGGGAGAAGGACGTCCTTTGGAAAGGACAGCCTTTGTTTTTTGCGAAAACTTCTGGAACCACATCAGGAGCCAAATACATTCCCTTGACAAAAGGTTCCTTGGAATATCAGATTAAGGCAGCAAAAGATGCCTTATTGCATTATATGGAAGATTCTGGAAATTATCATTTCATCCATGGAAAAATGATTTTTTTACAGGGCTCGCCAAAATTGAATAAAGATTCTATCATTCCTACGGGGCGACTTTCGGGGATTGTTGCCAATTACGTGCCGTCTTATTTACAGTCCAATCGACTCCCTTCTTACGACACGAATTGTATTGAAGATTGGGAGCAAAAGGTGGAGGCTATCGTTGATGAAACTCTTCCGCAAGATATGCGCCTCATTAGTGGGATTCCTTCGTGGGTTCAGATGTACTTTGAGCGATTGCAAAGACGCACGGGAAAAAAGATTTCGGAGATTTTTCCGGACTTCTCACTTTTTGTTTTTGGAGGGGTGAATTACGAGCCTTATCGGAAAAAGTTTGAGGAGCTAATAGGCAAGAAAGTCGACAGCCTTGAATTGTATCCTGCCTCCGAGGGTTTTATCGCTTTCCAAGACAAGCAAGACGAAAAAGGCCTCTTGTTGCTTCTGGATTACGGCATCTTTTACGAATTCATTCCCGCCGATGAGTACTACGACGAACATCCGACCCGAATCTCGTTAGAAGAGGTTGAATTGGGTGTTAATTACGTTATTATTCTCAATACCAATGCAGGGCTTTGGGGATACAATATTGGAGATACGGTTCAGTTTACTTCTTTGGAGCCCTATCGAATTGTTGTTTCCGGTAGAATAAAGCATTTTACCTCTGCTTTTGGAGAACATGTGATTGGGAAAGAGGTAGATGAGGCCATGCGAGTTGCTTTGGAGCGCTTTTCGAATGTTGAGGTCACCGAGTTTACGGTTGCCCCTCAGGTAGAACCCGAAGAGGGGTTGCCTTATCATGAGTGGTTGGTAGAGTTCGCAAACCCACCTGAAGACCTAGTCCAATTTTCTCAATTACTCGATGAGCGTTTACAAGTTCAGAATGTGTATTATAAAGATTTGATTGAAGGAAGGGTTCTAAGGTCTTTGGTTTTGAATCCGCTTCCGAAGAATGCATTTTACAATTTCATGAAATCACAAGGGAAGTTAGGGGGGCAAAACAAAGTCCCTCGCCTGTCTAACGATCGAAAAATGGCAACTAAATTATTGGGTCTTTGATTTTTCTCTTCTTTTCAGAAGAAGAGAGGGGAGGTTTGCCACAATAAGAATCAAACAAACCATGGTGAAGAACGATGCTGTAGGCGTTTCTCTTAATAAATAGGCAATATAGGAGAGAACGATGCTACAGAATAAGATAATCCCAGTTGATTTACCATGACTGTATCCTAAGTCTAGCAATAGGTGATGAATGTGGTTTCTGTCAGGCGTAAATGGAGACACACCTCTGAGAATTCTTTTGGTGAAAACTCTTAACGTATCAATCACCGGATAGGCCAAAACCACCATGGCAAATACAGGACTCATCGACCCTTCGCTGTCTATAGGTGTATTCGATATTTTGATGGCAAAATAAGCCATAATCAAACCCATGCTTAAGGTTCCTGAGTCTCCCATGAAAATTTTTGCTGGGGGCTTATTGAAAAACCAAAAGCCAAGTAGACCTCCAAACACCGAGAACGCAATTAGACCGTCTGTAAACGCACCGTTTAGTACGAATATCCCGCCAAAGCAGAAAAGCACATACATGCCAACGGATGAGGAAAGGCTATCAATCCCATCAATCAGGTTATAAGCATTGATGAAGAATGTTATCACGGTAATAGAAAATAAATGTGAAAACCAAAGAGGCAAGTCCTCTATCCCAAATAAACCGTAAAAAGAAACGATGCGAACATCGGCTATACTAGCAACAATAATTGCAACTAAGAGTTGAATAAAAAACTTCATGTTTGCCTTGATGTCTATCAAATCATCAAGTGTTCCCAACATGAATAATAAGGCTGATGAAAAAAGGAGTAGATAGTAACTTTTTGATAAAGTTTCAGTTTGAGCTTGGTGCGCAATAGTCAAATAGGCTTGTGAAAAAAAGAAACCGGCATAAACAGCAACCCCCCCCAAACGAGGAACAAAACCCTTGTGCACATGTCTTCCCTCACCGTATTCGCCCAAAAGACGTTTTTTGATGGCTAATTTTATAACCAATGGGACGCAAATACTCGATACAGCAAAAGAGATGACAAAAATAATAAGCGCGTTGGCTAACAAATTAATAGGCATACAATCGATTTAATTGGGGCAAGTCTGTTAAGCAAATATATAAAATTCATTGTGACATAACCTTCATTTGAAAGACAATGATTAAATTGCAAATATAAACGTACGCGCTTTCATGCTTTCTTTTTTCAAAAAAAAACCAAGTCTATTTGAACTTCTACCCTCTGGGTTTGTGGATATTCATTCCCATGTTTTACCCGGGCTCGATGACGGTTCAAAAAATACGACACAAAGTGTTGAATTGATTCAAGGAATGGAGAAGCTTGGGTTTTCGGAGTTGATTGCCACACCCCATACGATGACCGGCGTCTGGGAAAATACCTCGGAAGACATTAAATACAGTTGGACTTCTTTGCAAGAGGCTCAGGGATTGAATATACCTTTGAGCTATGCTTCTGAATATCTGCTAGACAACGCCTTTCTAGAAAGGATGCAAGAAGGAGATTTGCTTTGTTTGAAAGATCGGATGGTCTTGGTTGAGTTGTCTTATTTTCAGGCGCCGATAAACTTGTTTGAAATTTTATTTGAATTGCAACTCAAAGGCTATATTCCCGTACTTGCTCATCCGGAACGATACGCCTATTACTTTTCAGATTTTAAGGTTTTTCAACAACTCAAAAAAGCAGGCTGCATGTTTCAGCTCAATTTAATGAGTGTTGTCGGTCATTATGGCCCGGAATCTTTAAAGATTAGTGAAGCCCTTTTGAATGCTAACTTAATTGACTATGTAGGGTCAGACATTCACCACAAAGGGCATTTGGACTGCTTTCAGAGAAAAGTACAAGTAAAAAACATTGAAGCCTTGAAACAAACAATGGCGGCTAACGCTTTCTTTTCAGAAAAAGCGTAGCCGCCATTATAAAAGAGCGTTTCTTGTTTACGAGTCGCTAGCGTATCCGTATCCGTATCCGTAGTTGTATCCGTATTTGTACCCGTAGCCATATCCGTAACTGTTTCCGGCACCTAGGCCATTAATCACAAAACCTACGTTTTTGAGTTTTTCATCTTGAATTAGTTGCCTTGGGTGTTCTAACAGTTCTTTTTCGGTATGATTGGCCCTTGTGAGGTAGACTGTTGCGTCTGCTAAATGAGAAATCAGCAAAGTATCCGTAACCAAGAGTGTTGGTGCACAGTCCATCAGGATGTAATCGTAGCTCTTCTTGGCCTCTTCCAACAACTTGTCCAAACGACCGTTGGTTAAGAGTTGTACGGGGTTTGGAGGTAAGTTTCCTCCGATGAGTACGGAATGACTGGGCTGCTCTTTAAATGGGTTTAGCACGGCTGATTTCCAATCAAAGGATTCGTCGTATAGGTAATTAGATAGACCGCTCGATCGTTTGTCCATTTTTACGTAGTTGTGGATCTGCGGGTTTCTAAGGTCAGCCCCAATCAGCAACACCTTTTTGTTTAAACTAGCTAATGCAAGAGATAAATTTAAAGCAACAAAGGTTTTTCCCTCTCCTTTAAT
The DNA here is from genome assembly GCA_029247585.1 of Flavobacteriales bacterium. Classification (GTDB taxonomy): domain Bacteria; phylum Bacteroidota; class Bacteroidia; order Flavobacteriales; family UBA7430; genus UBA7430. The sequence goes on from JAQWKY010000081.1 coordinate 9,813, forward strand.
GGTTGAAGTACACAAAAGAACGGATCCTTCTTCTTTTTTCTGAGCGCCCAATAAATAGTTCGTGTTGGAAGACAAAATCCGAGAGGCTTCCGCCAATACGGAACGTTCGTTTGGGTTTGAAAAGAGCTTTTCTTCATCCTCTTTAATTTCCGGCATTTCGCCTAAAATACTGCTGTTCGGTAAGGCCGCTTCAAGGTCTTTTTTGTGATGTACTTTGGTGTCCAATAAAAAGCGAATGTAGAGCACTCCAAAAGGAATCAGTAATCCCAATAGAAGTGAGCCCAAAAGAATAATCGGTTTTTTTGGTGAAATCGGACTTTCGGAAGATAATGCGTATTCAACAACTTTTAGTGAAGGTTCCGTTACGGCATAACTTACTTCAGCTTCTTCTCGTTTTTGCAGAAGAAACAAATACAGGCTTTCTTGAATTTCTTGGCTTCGTTCTATGGCCCGTAAGACCTTTTCTTTTTCGGGGAGGCTGGAAACTTCCTTAGTGAATTTTCTATTCTTCGTTTCAAATTGAACTTTTGTTTGATTTAACTGGGCTAAATAGCCTCCAACTGATTCATTGATATTGTCTCGAATATCCTCAATAGTATATTTTAAATTTTTCACATTGGGATTGTTTACTCCCCCACTTTGTGTCAGTTTATTGAAGAGTAAAATTTTCTGATTGTAATTACTTATCAATGAATTGATACTCACGTTTTTTAGGCCAATATTTGAAGGCAGAAGGCTATACTCATTATCTGGTGATGAAGATTCTAATAAGAGCTTAGCCAAAAGAATTTGATTCTTTATTTCAAACAATTCTTCATCCGATTTTGAGCGACTTTGCAAGCTGATGTTAGCATCTGTTGTAATATTAACTAAATTATTTTCAAACTTAAACGATTGCTTGTTGAGTTCAATAGAGTCTAGTTCATAGCCTAGTGACACAAAACGCTCGTTGATGAAGTCAATGGTGCGCTTATGAATCAATCTTCTGTCATTAACCCCATCCTGGTTGTATACGTCAATAAGCGTATTAATTACTTTTTCTGCATATTCTACGTTTTCGGAGACGAGACTGATAGATATTATTTCAGACTTTTTTCCGACACTTGAGATACTTAAATTCCTTTTTAATTTGTTTATCGTAGACTGTTGTGGGAGTATTTCAAGGCGATAGGATTCGTTAGGGTCACTATAAGCCTCCGCTTTATTCCATTCAACATCAAAGGGTAAATCGTGTTTTTGGCTTGTTGTGTTATACTCTTTGAAAGAGTACACACTATCAGCTCTGTGAGAATAAATTTCGAGACCTTCAGATTTGAAGTCAAAATAATAAGTGGATGCTGAATGAATTGTGTCAATTGCAAAGTTGAGTTTAAAATGGAATGGAAATTGGGTGAGCCTAGAGCTTTTGATGTGCCCCACAGCATAAAAGTTGGCATATAAATTTGTCTGATTAGACACTTTTTCTAATATTGGATAGGATTTTATCCCTTCAATTTCGTTTTCTATATTGATTTTGGATTGAGAGAAAAGGTTGCTTGCTGTAGGCAGGTCCATACTCTCTTTTTCATCTAAGACTCTAATTTTAGCATCTGTTATATAGTTTATGGGTGTGTATCTCAGGTACAGAAAAGATGTGATAATCGAAATAATTATTCCAACAACAAACCAGGGCCAAAAAGCTATATATTTCCTGAACTCATCTTTGAGCTTGATGTCTCGATCCAGGTCGAAATTATTTTGAGGTATATTTTTCATTGGTTCCATAAAGGAGTTCCTTAATTGTTGATGAGTAGAAGTGTAATACTTAGAAGCAGAGATGAAATAGAAGCAATAGAGGATGGGCTCCCTATAAAGCCTGCACTTTTCACTTTACGATAGTTTGGCTGTACAATGATTACATCATTCGGGTGGATGTAAAATGTGGACGCATCTAGTATTTGGGTGTTCGTCAAATCGAGGGTATAAATTTGTCTATAATCACCTGCCTCTCGGATTAAGGTAATTTCATCACGGACTGCGTCAATAGACAAGTCTCCCGCATAGCCAAGGGCTTGTAACAGAGATATGCGATCATCTACGAAAGAAAAAGTACCTGGGGTTATTACTTCACCTAAAATGGTAAATTGACCATTCAGTAGACGAATGCTCACAATTGGATCTAGTAAGTGGCCCTCATTACTAAGTATAAAGGTTATGTCCTCTTCGAGTTGTTTTAGGGTTTTATTTTTTGCTAAAATATCGCCAAGTACTGGGAATTTAATCTTGTAATCATCATCAATCAAGTAACCTTCTAATTGTAAGGATTGTAATGTCGCATTAGCCACTCTATTGTTAAATGCTCCGGGCTTATTGTAGGGAAGAGCAGTTTGCATATCTGATGAGTATACATCAATTTTCAGAATGTCTTGAGGTTGAAGTGTGTAACTTGTTGATGTGGTTTTGGTATTTTCATAGTTATCTGCATTTTGCAAATACCGTATTTGTTTTTTTGTGGAGCAGCTGATGAAGGCAATACAAATTGTAAATAAGAGTACTTTTTTCATATTGTTAGTTGATGTTTGGCAAATATAATTTAAAGATTTTACTTACTAGTTCCTGCAAAGTTTTTCCGTACCGACACTATGATTGTCATTACTTAGAGATTAGTTAGTTTGCAACGACGTTATTTTTACTAAAATTTTAGAAAATATTGAAATCACAAAATACGAAATCGTGTTGGATTAAAGAAACAGAAAATGATCATTAAAAGAAAAATAGGATTAATAAATTTTAGGTCTAATTATTTTTAATAAACGACAATTGTAAATCGGAAAATAATATCTTTTTTGATAATAAATAACGTAGTAAATGGGTTTTATGCTTTTAAACGTTGTAAGTTTGAAGTAACATTTTCTATTTTAGAAGTTCCAAAAACTACATAATCTAGCTTGAGTTTTTTGATATATTGTATTGAAGAAGGAATATTACTAGCCCCACTAGCAAAAATGCTCATTCCCATCAATTTGTAGTTTGGTTTGGACTTGATTAGTTCTTCAACTTTATTCAAGTAGGGAAACACATTAAAGCCTTCCTTATTTACATTGAAGCAGATGATTAATTCCTTTAACAAAGATTCTTTTAGCTTATTTTTTAAAAGTCTATCAAGCATGACAGGATTCAAAGTAATAATTCCGGGCTTATACCCCATCTTAGTTACTGTTTGAATGAAATGAATAAGAATATCTGCTCTACCCATTCCAATTAAAAGATCAGTAATAATATTTTGAATGTATATGTAACTGCCTTTTTTCAATTTTTTAGGTATTTCCATGTCTAGTGCTAAAGGTACAAGATGCTTGAGGTTTCTTGAAAATAGCAACTTTGAACCTACAGTTATATTATTAATCATGGAAGTGTTTTTGTATATATATTTAAACAAGCTCATCATTCCATTTTCGTTTATCATATTAGCGTACTTGTGAGGATAAGGTATGCTATAATGAATTTCTTTATCATTATTAAAATTACATTTATCGATGATTTCATAGCCTTTTTCATTGGAATTGATCATAAAACCATCCATTCCAACCGATAAAGAATCGTTGATAAAATTTTTAATTTTATCAACATCATTAAAATATAACTTCGTCTGTTGACCTTTCTCAAGGTCAAAATGATTTACTCCAAAAAACTGATTATCTCCGAGGATAATTTTCATAACTCAAAATTTTGTTCATCAACATGTTTACTCCTATGGCATCATTAATGTTTGCCATTATTGAACCTTCATCCATCAAATCTGTCATTTGTTTTGTGAAATCGATACCTCTTAAATAATAAGGCACCGCCTCTGCCAAATCTGCCACTGAGAGTCGATTTATTAACACCCCATTTTTATCGTATTCTTTGATTTGTTGTTGGTCTACAAAATACTTAAGACCGTCTTTCTTTTCGATTTCGATACTAAAAACGGGCTTTCGGACATCTTTTTTAACCCAATTAAAGTACATGGAAACCGACACTCCATTTTTTGTTTTTAATGTTGCGTCAACGATGTCGTCAACATCAGATACAACAGATTCTTTTATTGAGCTTGTCACATCCATTTCATTGGCTTCAGTGATGTACTGAATTAAATCAATCACATGAGAACCCATTTCATTTAAGACTCCAGAGAAAGGCCCGTTTCGCCAACCAGACGGTTTTTTCTCAATGGTATTACTGAGATATTGTCCATGAATGGAGTTTATTTCTTCAGGATTGATATGTTTTTTTACCCATTGAATGCATGGATTAAATCGAAGTACATACCCAATGTAAATCTTATTGGCACTTAAATCGTAATTAATATTTGTATGACCTCCGAATGGCTTTTCTATAAATATTTTTTTATCGCCTCTATTTATTGAGTTTTTGAGAAGCATAAGATGAATAGATGGAGGTGTAGTGATTAATGTTAGATCAAAAGCTTCTTTGAGGTTAGAGTCATCCTTGTAAAATTTGGCCTTGATGTTTTTCTCCACAATTTTTCTGAAAATTTTGTTGGGCTCTACGATGTAAAATTTCAGTTTAGGGTATAATCCATTGAGTATTGAAAAATGGGTTAAGCCCATTCTACCGAAACCGTAAATTAGTATTTTCATTATTTGAGTTTGTAAGTTGTGTAATAATGTAGAGAATCAGTCGGGATTGTTTTTTGACAAGTTATTCTGATAGATGGTTGAAATTCTCTTCCAAGTATATCTTCTTTTTGCTATTTCTGTCATTTCATTTTTTATGTTGTGGAGAGTTTGGTCGTTTAATGATTTTAAGATATCTGTCAATTGGGATGAACTATCAAAATACATTGATTTGTTTTCAGTTGTTTCTCGATTTGTTGGCACATCGAATGAAATAATCGGTAATTCCATACACATTGCTTCAACTAATGACGGGGCAGTACCACACAATGAGTGGGAGTGTATGTAGAATTGTGCATTACTTCTAATAGCATTTAATTCAGAAGAGTCATAGACGGCCTTAAGTAAAATGATGTTCTCATACTTGTCAACATTTTTGTCATACAATTCTTTACCATAATCAGAAATATGCCAATTAGATATGATTACTACTTTTTTTTCAGGCACTTCTTTGAAAGCATCAATTAATACGTGGATATTCATGTCTTCTTGAGCCCTAGAGACAGAGATAGCATATTTTGACTTTAAAAAGGGATACTTCAGAAGTAGTTCGTTTGTTATCGCAATTTTTTTGGCATGATCCCCACCATATTCTGCCAGAACAGGTTCTTTTGCATATTTATTGATAATGTAGTCTCTAAAGGCAAGATTATCAATTATTATGGTATTTGAATTCTTTACACAAAGCTTCTCCATGTATTTTTTTAGAAGAATTTCAAATTTTGATGTAATCTTAGAACCTCGGACCTTTTTCCACTCAATGCCACCAATGTTAAAAATAATATTCCTTTTGAAGAATTTATTGATAGGAAAAGCAAAGGCCCCCGAAAAACCTAAGATGATTAAGTCATTTGCCTTAAAAAAACCGTGAATTATGGTTGCGAAGTCATAAAGCATGGATTGCCAGCCATTTGCTTTAAAAGGGAAATAAACGAGTTTTGCTCCATTGAAAGAGTCTAGTCGGTTTTTCTTGGGGGTTTTTGAACAATAAACAATGATATCATGAGTACTCTCATCAAAATTATCGACTAAATAATTACAAAGGGTTTCAAACCCACCATATTTTGCAGGCAAACCATTTGTTCCAATGATAGCTACTGTTCTCATTAATCTACGTAACCAGAGTAGTACCTATCAATGTATGTCTTCAATGCAATTTTCCAATCTTGCATCTTATTAACACCTCTAAGATCTAGTTTTCTTGTAATTAATCTCTCTGAGGGAGGCCGCTCTGCATAGTACACATCTTTAAAATGATCAGAACTGACCGATGTGATTTTAATTTCATTTTCTTTACCGAGAATCTTTACCAGTTCTTTCGCAACTTCTAACCTACTGGTTTCTCCGCCACAAACACAATTGTACAAGCCCCAATATTCTTTTTGAATCAACTCTTTAACGGTTAAAGCAAAATCATGTGTATAGGTAGGGGTTCCGTCTTTGTCGTTTACAATAAAAAGTTCCTTTTTCCCCTCTTTTAATTGCTTCATTAATTTTTGAATGAATTTCTTGTCTTTTTTTGGACCCGCACCCATCATCCAACCTGCACGGCAAATTACGAAACGATTTGCATTTTCGCAGACAAAACGTTCTCCCATATACTTTGATCTCGCATATACACCCAAAGGGTTAGGTGTGTCCCAATCATCATACAAATCTTGCTTTCCATCAAAAATACCCGCTGTACTAATGTATAATAATGGGATGTTTAATTTGTTAGCTATATAAACAGCATTTTCAACGGACAAAGTATTTGTCCTGTACGTATCTTCTTTGTTTTCTTCACAGAATTCTAAATCAGTATAAGCACCTATGTGGAACAAATAGTCAGGCTTAAAATTTTCTACATCTTTAATATAAGCCTCTCGCTCTCTGAAGTCTAAAAAGGACAACCAATCTTCGTTAACATCCTTATCCGAACATTTTAGATCATATTCTTCATTGAATTGTTTGTAAAACGCCTCACCGAGCATTCCTCCACATCCAGCGATATAAATTCTTTTTTTCATACTTATCCGTTGTTTAGTTAATCAATCCAACCCCTCTTTTCTGTCCAATTTTCAAGAGCGGCGAAATCATTCATTTTTATTTTTTCTCTAATAATCTTAGCAGGGTTTCCTGCTACAACACAGTTGGAAGGTACGTCTTTAGTAACAACGGCCCCAGCGCCAACAATAACTTCATCCCCAATTTTCACACCAGGTAATATAATTGCGCCAACGGCAACAAAACAGTTTTTACCTATAAAAGTGTCTATTAGAAAGGGTTGATTGTTATCAACTCGCTTGCAATGGTCATGACTTAATATAGTAACGCCTCCTGCCACTAATGTATTCTCTCCCACATGTATACCTGTAGGGTGTAATTTATCCAACAATACTGACCCCTCAATAATTGCAGAGTAAGGAATGTCATAACCCTTTATTCGGTATTTAAAGACTCTGATTTTTCTGAGTATTGTTGCTACAAGTAATCTTATTTTGAAATTTTTATTTGTAGGTTTTTCCAAATTAAATTGATTTATAAATAGTTAACAATTTTTTAGCCACTGATTCAATATCTAATTTTTTTTCAAGTAATTTATCTCTACTCGTGAAATTGTTATAATTCAAAGACTTAATCACTAATTCTGCTAATTCATTAGAATCAAATGAATTTGAAATGTAACATCCTTCAATATTTCCTATCAAATCATCAATATTACCAACTGGTGTTGATACTATTGGTGTATTACAAGCCAAACATTCTTTTACAGAATTTGGTGAACCTTCAAAATCAGAAGTGATAAGGTGTACAGAGGAAACACTTAAATAATAAGGAATTAAATGACGCTTTGTGTTAGTTAATTTCAAGGGTGCAATATTGTAGGGATTACCATTTTTTAATAAAATGTCAATTACTTTATCAAAACGATCAGCTCTCTTTTGAGCTCTCTTCTTATAGGAGTCCATGAAAATTATGTAGTTTTTATCTTTCTCTAAACCTAATTTGATAATACTTTCATTGTATGAGTATTCTCTAAAAAAATCGGTATTAGTTCCATTAGGTAAATAATAATTTTTTCTTTTGTTTGCTGTAGGATTATTTTTCAAAATTATTCCATTAAAGAAAACTTTAATTATTAAATAAAGAAATAACCCACCTTCTTTTTTTGGAGGGTTTTGGTAAGAAACAATTCTTTTAAATGAATAAAATCTAAATGTAAGAAGTAATAAAACGGCACTAAAAACATGATGACAATGTAAAATATCATAATCACTATTTTTCAACTTTTTTCTTAATTCAAACAGGCCATTAAAATATGCATTAACTCCATTTTCTCTACCATTCACAAAAAAAACATCACATTCAACATCCTTTGAATTTAAAGACTCGATTTGTTCTTTTACAAAAATTCCGAAAATAGGATGTTTACTAGTTGGGAAATTATTTGTTATGTGTAGAGTCTTCATTAAGATAATTTTTTCATCTCTAGCCCTAATATCGTTCTGTTATAGACACAAATTTCGGATTGCCACAAGATAAATAGTTAGATTTTTACAGGGTTTAATTTTTAGGAGAATTTAAGAACATCTAATTAATATTAAAGGTCCTTTTAAACATTAATTTCTTTCCACTTTTTTCAACAGGAATTTGTGAAACATTGTTAAACTTAATTTCAAGATTATTGCCAAAATGCTTTTCTAATGTAAAGGCAACCTTATTAAAATAATCATTTTTATTGGTGTTTTTATCTGAAATATAATTAATCACAAACTCAGAGTAGTTTTTTTGAATAATTTGATGTTGTATAATTTTTAAATCTAAGGTTGATAAATATGTGCTGATTGCAGATGTAGACACTTTTTGATTTTTTTGATTTAAAAAATTATCAGTAATTCGACCTATTTTTAATTTCATTAAATTGAATGGACCTCTGACAGCCTCTTTGTAATCTGATGATATTTCACCCACATCACCATTTTTATAATTGATTAGAGGAAACCCAAATGAGTATAATGGGGTAATTAAAAACTCATTTTTTTTATTCAAATTAAGTATTACAACATCATCAGTCAAAACCATTTCATTTTCATCAACCTCAATACCAACAGCTACAACTTCCCTACAGCCATATTGGTCATAAACTTTACAGTCAAAAGCTTCTTCGATTATTTTTCGATTAGTTAGTTTTTCTGCAGTAGTAACAACAATTTTTACTGAAGGGAGTTCTAAGTTATTTTTTAATAAAAATGTTGAAAATTCATTTATGATGGATGCATATCCATAAACAATCTTTGGTTTAAATTTTAAAAGCCTAAGATGCCACTCAATAAAATCCTTTTCAGAGTACTTAAATGCATTAAGAATAATTCTTCTATTAAGCAAAATACCTAGTCTAGTAACAAAACTTTTTTCGTATTTCACATGTTCTATTGGAGAACCCCAAATCCAAGCTGATTTGTCTGTAGGCATCCACCCAATCATTGAGTTATTTCTCATCCATGAAGCACGAGACATATGTTCGTAATATGGTGAATAAAAAATAGTTGTTTGATTTCCAGAAGAACCTCCTGAAGTAACTTTCATCAATTTCCTGCCAAACCGATCTTTCGACATCAAATTATTAATGTTAGTTCTTATAATTTGTTTTGTTAATACCGGAATTTTATTCAGATCATCTTTTGTTTTGACATCCTCAGGAGAGATATTATTATCATCAAATAATTTTTTGTAGTAATTAGTATTGTAGTAGGCATGATGTACCAAATTTTTTATATTTTTTTCTTGAGTTTCAATAATTTCATCACGCTCTAAATTTAAATTCTTAGACAAGAATTTATAGTATAGAAACCTTTTGTCTTTCTTTGCAAAGAGATATAAAAAAGAAAGGAAAACTTCAACTAATTTCATGCAACGATCTTATAGTTTATAGATTTTGTTTAGCCTTTTAACATTAGAGTTTATTGAAAAATGGGTTAAAACATAATTGTAAGCTTTTTCAGACTTGTCTTTTAGAAGGTTGAACTCATTTGACAATCTTACAATTTTATCGGCTAAATCTATTGGGTCTTCAGAATTAAATAGGGAGGCATATTTCCCATTATCTGAAATTTCAAGATGACCCTCAATGTTAGATAGCACAGCTGGTACTTTTGCCGCTAAAGCTTCTAACGCAGTAAGACCAAACCCTTCAAATCTTGAAGATTGAATAAATAAATCATAATGACATAAATTACTCAACACCCAATTATTAGATTTATTGCCTAATAACGTAATATTATTTTCAAGTTTTAATTTTTTAATTTGATCATTTAACATCATTTTATCAGGTCCTTCACCAACTATTGATAATGTTAAATTTAACGCTGTTTTTTCTTTAATTATATTAAGTGCATTTATTATTATTGATTGCCCTTTGTGAGCATCATCTAATCGCCCAACACATATAATTTTTTTAATATTTTCAAATTCTATTTTTTTATGAATTTTAGTAAAATCTACTCCATTATAACATAGTAAAGGGTTGAGGCTGGGATTATTCTGGACTAAATCCCGTGAAACAGATTTTGAGATTGAAATAATTGTATCACTGTTTTTAATATTATCGTTATCTAAGTGTGTAGAATGAATGGTAGTAATAAATTTAACTTTAAAATATTTTACAAAAATTTTTTTGAGATTGAAAGAATGAAAATGGATTACTTGAGGGTATACCTTTAGTACTATCAAATTAATTTTAATTATTTGAAGAATATTTCTTGTCCCTAGCTTTCTATTTATTTGAAAAATTTTAATTTTTTTACTTAGTTGTTTTATAAGATTTACATCAACTGAATTATTAATTATTATGATGGAAACCTTGTGACCTATTTTAACTTGTTCACTTACGGTATTCACCAACATAGTTTCAATTCCTCCATTTCGAAAAGCCCAGACAACATGTATAATTTTCATGTTAAATAATTTAGTTTATTATTTTTTTCTAAAACTAAAAGGGCAATCAAGACATAAATAAAAATGAAATACTGACCATTATAAAATGTTTCGTTTATTAGGGAAATAACAGATAAAGAAACTAGATATGTAAATAACACCCTTCCATACACAAGGCCTCTGTTTTTGTAACTATATGTTATTATTTTTATTATAAAGCACATATAAATTATACTCCCTAAAAGACCATATCTAGTAATTATATTAGGAAAGAAAACATCTATAGAATTATATTGCTCAAAACCCGTCGGAAGCATCGGTGAATGAGTACCAAGTATGAATATAGGTTTAGTAATATCCATGTCTGGTACAAAACCAACTCCAAAAAGCATCCTCATTCCATCTTCCATAACATACATAAAACGTTCATAAGTAAGCCCTAATCGAAATATAAAGGAGCCACCTTGAGAAAAATACTCTAGCCCATCATAGTTTAAAGTATTTACAATTGAGATTTCATCATATAATAAATTAAACCGCTCTCCAATAATTGGAAAAAACTCAATTAGCAAAACATACACCATTGAAATTGACACAAGCATTTTAAATAAACTAGAAAACTTCATTTTTTTATTTAAAACTAAATATGTGAATAGAATACATAATCCAGAAATGATAACCCCCCTGCTTTGTCCTAAAATTACTGTTATTAATAATATTGTCGACAAAGAAATTTTTTTAATCTTACTGTGAACAAAGTAAATAGAAAGAACTATTACGGGTATTAAATAAGAAGGGCCATTTGTATAACGTGCACCGCCAAATTCATTACTAGTGACAACTTTCAAATTATCCAAGTAACTCGTATATGAGTATCCAAAAACATATTGAGATATATAAAGCCCCCCATGTATAGTAGTAGTAATGATTAAAAACCTGAGTAACTTTTGATAATGATTGTAATTGAAAGAGCTTATCAAAGCAAAAAAGAATAAATAACCTAAACTTCTAGTGGTCCTAAAAATTTGCATTAAGGATGTTCCTCTATAAGAATAATCGTAAAATATGCTAAGCGCCAAGAAGACAAAAAAAACAATCAGTACTTTTTTAATTCCGCTTAATTGTTTTTCATTTACTTTAACCCTAAAAGGAATTAGTGTAAAAATTAATAAGAGTGCTAGATCTCCATGCTGTAAAGAAAGGTTCCCAATAAGAAAGAAGCCAGGAGCCAGTTTAAAATAACTAGATGATAAAATAAAAATTACAATAAGCGTTAAGTGCTTATTTTTAGCAAAAAAGGAAAAAAACCCTGTGAAAAAGAGTAATATGCTTAGTAAGCCCAACAAATTAATTTTGTTTTTTTAGTAGGTTGTAAATTCTTAAGATGAAAATTTGAAATAAACGTATTCCTTTGATCAATATTATACTCAAAGTTGACATGCTCCTGTAGGTTTTCATGTAATAAAGGAGACTTTCTAATTCTATACTTAGAATTTCAGCATTTACTATTTTCTTTGTTGATTTTGCGCCTAAGTGAATTGCGGATGTTGAATTTAATATCGACATGTTTAAATTCAACTTAGCTAATTTTTCAAACAAAATATTTTCTTCATAATATAGAAATGTGTTTTCATCGAATCCTTTTAATCTTTTCCAAGTATTTGTTTTCGCCATCATACATGCACCGGATATTATGTCACAGTTGACAATTTTTTGATGAATTAAGTCAGGGTTTGTTTTGAACAAATATTTTCTTTCAAGGTATTTATTTATGATTTTGATGTTTAAAAACTTTAAACTTTCTAAAATTAAAATTTTTTCAGTTGGATTAATTCTGCAACAATTGTGATCGATTTCATTATTATTATTCAATAAAATTGGACTAATTAGTCCAATTTTAGGTTTTTTGACTAAAGCATCTCTTAAGGGCTCAATCAAATTATTAGTTAGCAATATATCATTGTTCAGTATGAGAATGTACTCAACATTTTGTTGGATAAGAAATTGGACACCCAAGTTATTTCCCTTAGCATACCCTAGGTTTTCATTAGATTTAATAAGAACAACTTGTTTTTTTTGGGGTGTAAATAAGTTGCTAGTGTCTAAAACTTCATATTCTTTATCAGAATGGTTTAAGAAAGAAGAAATTTCATGACAAGAATTATTTTTTGAACCATTATCAACAATAGTTATAATTAACTCCTCGCCTAAACAAAATTTATCAACTGATTTAATACAATTAATAGTATCGTCGAAGTTGTTGTAATTTAATATTACAATTCCTGTTTTCATTTAAGATCACATGTTGACTGAATACTTTTGTATAATTTTAAAAAATGTTTTTTACCAGTTTCAGCTAATTCCCTTGCTTCAGTTTGTTTTACTTTTTGTCTTTTGCCTTTCGATATAGTTTCATCCAACATTTTGTATATGGTAGTTAAATTTTCATTCATCTTTTCATTAGCTGAAAGACGATTTTTTTCTAATAAAAAAGAAAAATCTACCATATTGGAATCTAAATCTAAATCCTTAAGTAATCCTGAAATTTTATGTTCATATGATAGTGCTGTAAAAGGAGTTTTATTGTTAACTGAAAAAACAACAGAATGGTATCTTGCACCGATTAGATATTCAGCCTTTGATATTATCGTTTGTTGAATGTCAGAACTATATTGATCATTGATTACTTTAATTCGACTATTATCGGTTATTTTAGACTTTAAATATTTGAAATAATCTACATCACTCCCTTCATCATAATTAAATAGTTGAGGAAGCATTACAATATTAATATCTTCTTTTATTTGTAATAAGTATTTTAATATTGACAAATAATAGATTTCTAACAAATCGGAGTCTATGTTTATAAATTTAGGATTCCATTTCAATTCATTTGGGACATAAACGATATAATTGGACCCTATCTGTTCAGAGATTTCATTTGGGACAATAACAGATGGAGAGTCTAATAAGGCTGTGTCGACTGTGCTTATGAAATCTAAATTTAAACTCTTGGCGTATCCTTGGGTTACACTGTCTCTTAGGGAAAGAAAATCAAATTTTGGCAACATTTTTAAACTCTCATTCTTGAATAAAATTTGGCTTTTATTACCTGTAGGAAAAGGACCAAATGAGCGTCCATAGTAAGCTATTTTTTTATTATAAACGATGCTTAGTTTTAGGAACCATAAATGATCCCAACTCTGATATGGCCCCATGCAAATACCCCCCGGGGAGCATATGACGAGATCAGCGCTTTTTATTTCTTTGGCGACTTTTCTATGAGTTGGATGAATTAGGGAAAGAAGATGCGTTATACCATATTTGAATCCTTTTTTTATACAATAACCATGAGCTTTGTAAGGCTTGAAGTTTATATAACTATTATTCCCCCCCTTAACTTTAAACTGGTTTATACTGTCTTGATTACCTCCAACATGGAGAACTTTGATTTTAGCATTATCAATTTCTTTGTTTAACATTCGTAATAGGCTTTTGTGGGCAGCCTCATCACCTCTGTTGCTGAGTGGTTGGTTTATGATGATTATGTTCATTGTTATTTTAGTTTTATTTTTTAATGACTTTTTTTAGAAAACTTATTCCTTTCTCACCCAAAATTTGTTTTACTGCTGATTTTGCCCCACCTAAATTATCTGACTGAATACTTACCAACTTCAATAAAGCGTCATTTTCATTTACATTATTAGTAAATACTTCAAAAATAATTGATTTTTTAGTAGGTTCGTCATCAATAAATTTTTTGTGGACTACCTCAAATTCTTCTTTATTTGATGCACTTATATAATCAAAACCTAAGCCTTGCGCGTAATTTTTAACTAGATAATTTGATTTATTGCCAAAGTGTCCACCAGCCGAAATATATTCATCCGTTTCATCTCCAAGGCTGTAAGCCATATTCATAAATTGACGAAATTCTGTGCCCTTTCCATTGTTTATCAAAAGAATTCGCAGATTATTTCCAATATGGCGATTACCAATACTATTCATGTCATAAAAAAAGGCTAAATCGCCTATAATACCATAAAACAGTTTTTTGGGCTCTATTAATGAAGCTCCGATTAGTGAGGAAAGACATCCATCTATACCGTATCCCCCTGAATTTGAGTCAGATAATACCGAAGATGGAATTTTGAAAAAATTCCAAGATCGTAAACTATTTAAAATTCCAAAATGAATAACAGATGCGGCAGGTATTTTTGGTGCTAATTGTGATGCCGTCCAAATATTCGAAAATGGTAATTCAGGTATTTTCTTAATCAGGTCATCAGTCAATGTTTTAATATCGTTAAAATAGGTGTTTTCTTTTTTAGTTTCTTTTATTGAATAATGTTCGAAGAATGTTTGCTCCGACATTTCAAAAACATATTCCATTTTTTTATACCTATCACGTATTTCACCGTCTAAACTAACACGCCAAACTTTATTTTTTACAATTTTACCATTATATGTTTCGCCATTAATTTCACCTATATCAATGATAAGGTCAGGGATTACATTGCTAAATGCTTCGTAATTTTGACCTGTTAAAAGACATGTTTGGATCCAATATTTACCCCTATAATTACTACTGTGCTCACAAAATACTGCGGCATTATTTAAATCACAGAATTTATCAAGAGCTTTAGTTTGGCTATCAGTCCATTTTGGGTGAGCCCCAATTAATATGGCAATTTTAGCCCCATCAATGGATGGAAACTTGTCATTTTTTGTTATGCGTTTGATTGTTCTTACTAGAGGTAATTCTTTCGTGCTAAATGATTTATTATATGTTGTCGGCAGGTTAATGTGAGCCGGGCCTCCACCATGACGAGTTAATTCACCTATAGCTTTATTAACCTTAACTTCACACTCCCAAAAATCATCATCGTCTTTAACTACCGGTAAATTAACACTGATTCTTGCTACATCTTTCTGGATTGAACTTCTGTCGATAACTTGAGCAATATGGTGACCTACACTTCTTATAGGTTGGGTTGATGTAATTGCTAGTACTGGGAGCTTTCTATAATAGGCTTCTGTTAAACCAGACAAGTAATTTCTTGAGGCTGTCGCACCTGTACATGTAATAACTACTGATTCACCAGATTCAGCAGCTAAACCACATGCCATGTATGCTGCTCCACGTTCATCAACAGCTGAATACATCTGAAAATATGAATCAGTTTGCATACTTGCTACAAGAGCAACATTTGTTGTTCCGGGTGAGGCTACAACTTTTCTGATTCCGTTTGCTTTTAATAAAGAGATGATTATTAAAACATTTTTTTCGTCTGAGTAATTTTTCATGTGTTCTGATTTTATCAAGTAAATCTGTAGATTAAATACTTGAGTTTTTGTTTTAATCCATCTATTTCTGAAAGAGATGTGTACTCACTTAATTGCTTGTCTTTAATAGCTTCTTGTTTCCAATTGATAAATTTGAAATGAGGATTATCTAAAAATAGCTCCAAACTTTTTGCCAAACCATCTTCAGCACTATTAAATTCAGAAGGATCTATTTGATTTGAAATTTTGCTGTTATCAAACTGCCTGTTAAATAACCGATCGTATTTAATTTGATATGACTCGCCTTTCCACTTAAAAAAGTCTTTAGTATCTTGTAGTACTACATTAGGTTTATAACCGAGGAATTTTTCTAAATGGCTAAGATAAATGTTGAGAACGTCTCTCCATTTTAAAGAATGTCTATTAACAATGTGATACGCATTTCTATGACATTTTGAATCTCCAATTATTGCTACAATACCTTTTGCTACATCTAGCCCGTAGGTTAGTGTTGTAAGTTTTGTGTTAATTTCTTTTGAGAAAACAATTGTTCGACCTTTTAGTGCTCTATAAAGCCATTCTTCTTTTTCTAGTACACCCAACTGAAGTCTATATGTGCTGTAGGTTATGTATGGACGAATAATAGTCCAGTTATTATAGTCTGAGTTTTTTAAGATATTTTCTTGCCTTGCTTTAGTTAACGCATATTCGTCTGTTTTTAAGTAATCTTTGTCCTCAGTAGTGTCAAGTAAACGACCGGAATCTTCTTTTAATGGGCTTTTTGAGTTAGAATAAACACGTGCAGAACTCAAAAAAACATATTGATCTGTAGCCTCACACAAGTATTTAACTCTTGATTTGAATCCCTCTGTAGTGTAGGTCATGAAATCTACTATAACACCCCATTCTTCGGTCAATAAACTTTTTAAAAACTCTAGTTCTAGTGCATTGCCTTGAATAAAACGAATGTTTTCCTTGGAGCACCTTTTCTTCCGTGAAGTTACATATACATCATAGTCTTGTTTTGCTAGCAACTCTACTAAATGTACACCCATAGCTCCTGACCCACCTAATACTAATGCCTTCGCCTTCATTAATAATTTATAGATGTTTATTAAGTTTTTGAGCAATGATTAGCTTCATCTTTAGTTTTAATTCTTTGTTCAATCCAATTAAGTACATAGAAATACAAGAGATTAAAATACTCAGTATCATTAATACAATCGAATATATCAACCCATTTGGCATACTCAGCTTTATCATTAATGAAATCATTGTTGATAAAACAACAACTAAGGATAATGGTATGGCTACACTTTTTAAGTACAACATTATATTTAACCCTGTTAATCTATTTACAATAATTAATCTCACAAAAAACATAACAATATTGACTACAATAGCAATAACATATACAGAATGAGCGGGATAACCCATTTTTAGAAAAACCAATACCAATCCAAATAACAATAATTGTAATAAACCAAGTACTAATTCGTATGTTTTCATATGACCAGGAGCTCTGGCGGCTGTAGCAACGGGAAGGCTTACAGATACAATTAATGATTCTACTAGGGCTAAACGAGTAAAAATAACAGCTTCCAATGGAGGGTTTTTTAGCCAGAGGTTTAAAATTGTATCCATCTCTAAAAATAGTGGTAAAGCAAATACCCACATTAGAAAAAAAGTAATTTTGGACCCATTATAAATTAATTTGTACATGCTTTCTTTATCATCAGATGCGTAGGCTTTTATAATAGGGGGGTAGAGACCTGTGTTAAAATTAGCTGAAAACATATTAATTCTACTTGCAATATTATTAGCTATAGCTCTAGCCGCGACAGTTATTGGGTTAAACAGTTGATTTAATAATATTGTTATGCCTTGATTTCTTGCAACAGTAGTTATTTGACCAACTAATGTCCATCCTGTAAAATCAACAATTTCTTTAAAGAGCTTTTTGTCCCAATAAAATTTTCTGAATTGAACTTCACGATACTTATTCAAACAAACAAAAACATAAATCAAGAAAGTAATAATTGAAACCACTAATAACAAGAGTCCGTATAATTGTAGCTTGTCCCAATTAAGGGATATTAGAAAATAAATGACTCCGAGCTTTAAGACTACTTCAACTAAAGAAATATAGGCATAATAGTGCATGTCTTCATGAGCTATTATAATAGCCATAAAAGGAGCAGAGAATATTGTAGCTATAAAAGTAAAAACAGAACAGTGAAAGGTAAAGATAATCGCATCTGTACGTCCAGGGGGCATCACTAATTCATTTTTTATAAACCATAGGCCTATTGTTTCAAGAAAAAAAACAGCAATGATAGCGATGGCAAAATATATAATTAGATTTACAGATAAAGTTTTATTCAAGTTTTCATTACTACCTTCGCCAATAGCATAAGAAAAAAATCGCTGTGTGGCAGAGCTCATAGTGCTACTGAGAAAAGATAATAGTGTGACAACTCCACCGATTACACTGTAAATACCGTAATCCTCAACACCAAGCTCATCAAGAACAATACGTATTGTGTATAAGCTCACGAACAGAATTAGTATCTGTCTAGTATACAACATCAATGTGTTTCTTGCTATACGCTGACTATTAACTGTAAACTGATTTCTTGACAACTGATTATTAATGAGGTTTTTTATTTTTTGAACAAATTAAGTTTTAGTACTTTTTTTAAAGTATCTCTCCAGGGTGGGATTTCAAGTGAGTAATGGTCCTTAATTTTCATTTTGTTTAACAAACTGTAAGTTGGCCGTTTTGCAGGTGTTGGATATTGTGAGCTTTCAATAGCATTTACTTTAATAGACATCCCTTTGATTTCATAAATAGCTACGGCAAAATCATGCCAGCTGCACTGGCCTTCATTGGAATAATGAAAGATTTCAACGGATTTATTATTAATTTGTGGTAATACGGACAAAATACTTTTAGCCAGGTCTGCAGCATTCGTTGGACAACCGATTTGGTCTTCTACGACACTAATTTCATCTTTAGTCTCCGCTAAGCGTAGCATGGTTTTTACAAAATTATTGCCGTATTTGGAATAGACCCATGAAGTTCGGATTATGATAGAGTTTATAGGGTTGATTTTTTGTAAGGCTAATTCACCATCTAATTTGGTTTGCCCATAGACCGATTGTGGGTTTGGCACATCGGTTTCAACATAGGGTTTGTGGTTGGTGCCGTCAAAAACGTAATCGGTAGAAATGTGGATGAGTTTTATATTTTTGTCCTTAGCGATTTGAGCAATATTAGCAACGGCCAAATGGTTAATTGCATCTGCCAATTCTGGCTCCGTCTCGGCTTTGTCTACCGCAGTGTAGGCCGTGCAGTTGATGATGGTATCTATCTTGTTTTCACTGACAAATGCATCAACCACCACATGGTTGGTGATGTCTAACTGAGATCGATCCGTAAAAAAGAAGTTGTAGTTTGGATGATTAGGCGCCAAGTCTCTGAGCTCAGAGCCCAGTTGGCCTTTTCCACCCGCAACGAGTATGTTATTCATATAAATTTATTGAATGATCAAAGTATTCCGCATTTTCAAACAGGGGTTGGTTTTTGTCTTTTGAGGATAATTGTAAGTCTTCAGACTTTAATTTCCAGTCGACACCTAGGTTTTGGTCGTCAAAGGCAATTCCTCTGTCGCATTCCGGGCTGTAATAGTTGTCTACTTTATAGGCAAAAATCGCCTCTTTACTCAACACCACAAAGCCGTGTGCAAATCCTCTTGGCACGAGGAGTTGTTTTTTATTTTCGGCGCTTAATTCCACTGCAACATGCTCCCCAAAGTTGGGAGAACCTTTTCGGAGATCTACCGCAACATCAAGCACAGAGCCTTGAATGACACGTACTAATTTGGTCTGCGCATGGGGGCCCAACTGATAATGCAGTCCCCTCAACACACCATAGGAAGATCTTGACTCATTGTCCTGACAAAAATCTAGGGTAAAGCCCAAAAAATCATGGAGTTTGTCCTGCCTGAAGGTTTCTGCAAAATAGCCGCGATCATCACCATATACAGTAGGTTCACATAAAACTACATCTGGGATAGCCAATCTTTTGAATTTCATCTATAATTCTTTTGCGCGTTGAATAAGGTATTGCCCATAACCGT
Source organism: Flavobacteriales bacterium (assembly GCA_029247585.1). Taxonomy (GTDB): domain Bacteria; phylum Bacteroidota; class Bacteroidia; order Flavobacteriales; family UBA7430; genus UBA7430. Next base: position 29,815 of record JAQWKY010000081.1, read on the forward strand.
TCTTTTTTAGTGGCTCAGCAAGTTCTAATAGCTCATTTTTAGAGATGTAACCCATCTCACATGCAATTTCTTCTATACAGGCAACTTTGAGCCCTTGTCGGTTTTCAATGGTTTGAATGTAGTTGGATGCTTCTAACAAAGATTCATGAGTTCCGGTGTCCAACCAGGCGTAGCCACGCCCCATCAACTCTACCTTTAAGTTTCCTTGTTCTAAATAAGTCTGATTTATGCTTGTGATTTCGAGCTCTCCTCGCTTACTGGGTTTGATGTTTTTGGCAATAGAAACAACGGAATTCGGATAGAAATAAAGACCTACAACAGCATGATTGCTTTTTGGATACTTTGGTTTTTCCTCAATACTCAAGACACTACCATTATCGTCAAAATCTACAACACCATAGCGCTCAGGGTCGGTCACGTAATAACCAAACACCGTCGCTTTTTGTTCGTCTTTTACATTGGCAAATGATTTTGCTAACAATCGGGTAAAGCCGTGGCCGTAAAAAATGTTATCACCTAAAACCAAGCAGACATCATCATTTCCTATGAAATCTTCTCCTAGAATAAATGCTTGTGCCAAACCATCGGGGGAGGGTTGAGCTTTGTAGCTGAATGATACGCCTAATGAAGCTCCATCGCCCAGAAGACGCTCAAAATGCGGCAAATCCGTCGGTGTTGAAATGATGAGAATTTCTTTGATACCAGCAAGCATTAAAACAGATAGCGGATAATATATCATCGGCTTGTCGTAAATCGGAAGCAACTGCTTTGAGGTTCCCTTTGTTATCGGATAAAGCCGGGTCCCTGAACCTCCTGCGAGTACAATACCTTTCATGATTTTGAGCTGTTTTTCTTGTAATAATTTTGGTAGGCACCCGAGCTGATGCGCTCCAACCAATCTTCATGGTTTAAATACCAGTCGATGGTTTTTGACAAGCCCTCCTCAAAGGTAACGGACGGATGCCACCCCAACTCTTTGTTTATTTTTGAGGCATCAATCGCATATCTTAAATCATGTCCAGGACGGTCTTTCACATAGCGGATTAAGTTTTCGCTTGTTCCTTGATTTCTGCCAAGTTTTTCATCCATCTGCTGACACAAGACTTTGACCAAATCAATGTTTTTCCACTCGTTGAACCCACCAATGTTATAAGTTTCTTCCAGTTTACCTTTGTGAAAGACCAAATCAATGGCTATGGCGTGATCAAT
>JAQWKY010000093.1 GCA_029247585.1 Flavobacteriales bacterium
GTCTATGTTTTCTACGTATATGATTCCAGATGACATGAATCTGGTGTCTGTACTATCTCCTATAATTGATGGTGTAATCATCGTTAAGGACTTCAATGGAGATGCTTACATAAGAGAGTGGAACTTTGATGGAATAGGAGACCTTCAAGTAGGTCAAGGATACCAGATAAAGACAAGTGCAGATATATCTTTAAATGTAGTTGGAGATTACGCCTCCCCGGAGGATCATCCAATATCACTAACTCCTGGATGGAACTTGATAGGCTACTTAAAAGAGGAGACATCCAATACCATAGCTGTATTCTCAGAGATCAATGACTCAGGAAACTTAGTGATTGTTAAAGATTATACAGGATCTGCTTATCTTCCAGCATTGGAGTTTAATGGTATAGGGGATATGCAACCCGGTCAAGCATATCAGTTAAAGATTGTAAATCAAGATGTGCTGAACTACTTGCCAAATGACTAATTGTATGGATTTGGACATGTGGGAGTAAAAGGAATACTTCAAAGCACCAACAGATAATCAAATGGCTTTTTTATAGCTGATGTACCTTGAGATAAAGTGACAGGCAATGGGTTACGACAAGTCAAATGGAAAAGCTCGAATCACAAGCGTAAATTCTATTTTCTCTTGCGCCCTTAGGAGAAGGAACTGATAGAAATAAAAAAACGGAAAACCAGTTAAAAACAACCAATTTTCCGTTTGAGTGACCCCGGCAAGATTCGAACCTGCAACCGTCACATTCGTAGTGTGATACTCTATCCAGTTGAGCTACGGGGCCTTTTTTTAATACGGGTGCAAATATAGGAAAGCTTTTGAAATTTACCTTTGTAAGTGGTAGTTAATTTCTCTTTCTTTTTAATTTTCTTTTGAAAATTCTCCTAGGAAGATTTACTCTGGATTCTTCCTTCTTAAAAAGTCTTTCTATGTTTTTTTTATGGGTGAATAAAACGAGAACACTTACCATGACTGAAAAGATAATCAGTGCATTGTTATCGCTTTTCAGGTAGAGTATAATTGTTGCAGGGAAGGTGCATGCTGCAAGTATGGAGCTTAAGGATACGTAGCGACTGAAAATAAGAGATGTAAGAAATGTAATGATAGAAAATAGAGCAGCAGTCGGTTGTATGGCTATAATTACCCCTAGCAAGCTCGCAATTCCTTTTCCGCCTCTAAAACCAATATAAATAGGGAAGATGTGCCCCAGTACAGCAACCATTCCTAATCCTAGCATGTTTTCTGTAGATTGATCGTTTGCCATGTAGCTTAGGACATACGTTGAGAACCAAGCTTTAAAAATATCAATAATCAATACGATACTTCCAACACGCTTCCCCAATATCCTGAAACTGTTTGTGGCACCTGCGTTACCACTTCCGTGTTCTCGTACGTCAACGTTATAGAATCTTTTCCCTATCCATACAGAACTGGGGATGGATCCAATTAAATAAGCCCATAAAAAAAACAAGTAATCCATGTGTTTAATTCAGGTTTGCAATTTATACTTTATTCTAGCATTTTGTGACATGACCTCCAAAATAAGTTGGCTAATAATTCGTGGTAAGCATTGGATGTTTTTAAACTCGTTAACTATTATTTTACCTTGATAAGGTTACAGTCTTCTGCCTATCCAAACCTTAACATCGTGAAATCATGCATTTTATATAGGATTTGATGAGTGAATCCTTTGTGCTTTCGAAAGAATTTATATATTTACAATAGCCTGTTATTTAATGTGTTATTGATTTGTAATAATTATTTATTAATGTTAGTATGATGGATTCAATGAATTGTTATCCCTCATTATTTTTTTCTGATGTTGCTTAAAATCCGATTAAACTTGTGAATATAAAGTTTGCGGTAAATACCAACGGGTATGATTTTTCACATCGAATGGTTGTTGTGGATCTAATAATAGAATAGGGCTTGTTAAGATATAATTTGGGATTTATGCGAGGTGATTCGCCTCAAGTCTCTATAATTTAATGATTTGAATAATGAGAGAGATCAGCACATACGAAATGCTTGATGTTATCTTTGATAATATTGATCATGTTGTTTTTGTTACCAATGTTGATGGATTGGATTTAAAAATTTTACACATCAACGATACGTTCGAAACTTTCGGAGTAGACAAAGAATTTTTATCATCAGATCCCTACTTGTTTTTTAAAATGGTCATTCACCCCGATGACAAAAGGATGCTCATCAGGTCATTCATTAATTCTATAAATAAAAAAAAGCCTATAGATTTTGACTTTAGAATCATCAAGCCCAATGAACACATCTACTGGCTGTATGGTAAATTTATTCCAGTAATTGGTGCTGATGGAGTTGTAACTCATATGGTAGGCCTCTCCGCGGATGTCACTCAGAGAAAGGAAGAAGAATTAAGGCTTAATAATTTATATAAAGTTCAGGGAGATGTCGTGAAGATGTTGGCTCATGATTTGCGAACGCCTATTTCAGGAGTTAAGATTTTAGCGGAGTCTTTTCTCAGATCGAATAAAAAGCAACTGGCAGTTACCGATATAAATAGAATTGTTAGTAACTGTCAAGAAACGTTGATGCTTATGGAAGATTTATTGTCTTACATCCAAACCGATGTGGATTATATTCAGCTTCACATCACCGAGTTTATCGTAGAAGAGCGCATTCACTTTGTCACAGAATCATTTTCAGCTGAAACAGCAAAAAAACAAATTACGGTTCATGTACCTCATACACAGACTTTATTTTCATTGGATTCTTTACGCTTTTCACAAATTTTAACGAACCTAATGTCTAATGCAATAAAGTTTAGCAATCCGGGGGGTACCATAAGGATCTATTTGGAGACTACTGATAGAGGGTTGACCATAAACATTTCTGATCAAGGAATAGGAATCGATGAAGAGGTATTACCCTTTGTTTTTGATGTTTTCACGTCTTCGAAAAGACCCGGAACTCAAGGGGAGAAATCCACAGGTTTAGGGCTCTCCATCTCAAAAAGATTGATTGAGCTCCACAAAGGTACGATAGATGTTGTTTCCAAGGAGAACGAGGGAACAATCGTTCAATTGTTTTTCCCAAACAGCTAAAAGATAGAAATTATGATAAGAGAAATAAGAACAAGTAATGAGTTGTTAACTCTGGATGAGGATGGGATTGTTCATTTGAAATTCCCTGTAAAGACGAAACATAATTTAGAAACGATTAGAGAACATTTAGAAGGGGTAGAGGAATTGGATGAAAATGGACAGGGAGTTTTACTCTTGGTGCATTTTAAAAACTTAGTGGGAATGGATAAGTTTTCTAGAAAATTTGTGAATACCGACCGAATGGTTAAAGTACATAAGGCTTGTGCTATGCTGGTGCACAATCCATTGTCTCAATTGATTGCAAATTTCTTTTTAGGTATAAATAAGCCCAATTTTGTAATAAGTTCTTTTACAAATATTGAGAACGCTAAACAATGGCTCCTTGAGCAGAAGTAGTCAAATCAGTCAATTTTAACTTAATTAAATTCCGATTTAAGATATCTAACCGTGTGACTTTCTTTATTTTTCAAGAGCTCTTCTGGTTTCCCTTCACACAATATGACGCCACCATTTTTTCCGCCCTCAGGCCCCAAGTCAATGATGTAATCTGCTAATTTTATCACATCCATATTGTGTTCAATGATGAGTACTGTATTGCCTTTTTCTACTAGTTTATTGAGAACATCCATCAAAACACGGATGTCTTCGAAATGAAGCCCTGTAGTAGGCTCATCTAATATGAATAGAGTATTTCCGGTATCTCTTTTACTCAATTCGGTAGCGAGTTTTACTCGCTGTGCTTCACCTCCAGATAAAGTTGTGGATTGTTGCCCCAAGGTAATGTAGCCCAAGCCAACTTCTTGTAAGGTTTTAATTTTTCTGTAGATTTTTGGAATAGCCTCAAAAAAATCAACCGCTTGATTGATGGTCATTTGTAGGATGTCAGAAATAGACTTGCCTTTGTAACGAATCTCTAGCGTTTCTCTGTTGAATCTTTTTCCGTTACATGTTTCACACTGTACATGAACATCAGGAAGAAAATTCATTTCTATAACTCGCATCCCCCCACCTTCACAGGTTTCACAACGACCACCTTTAACGTTAAAAGAAAATCTGCCGGGTTTGTAAGCTCTTATTTTAGCTTCCGGAACTTCAGAGAATACTTTTCGTATCTCACTTAATACGCCGGTATATGTAGCTGGATTGGACCTAGGCGTTCGACCAATAGGAGATTGATCGATATCAATCACCTTATCAATATGTTCAATTCCGCTAACGCTTTTATAGGGTAAAGGTTTTTTTAAAGCTCTGAAAAAATGAGTATTTAATATGGGGTAAAGGGTTTCATTAATCAGTGTAGATTTTCCACTTCCGGACACCCCTGTAACGCATACGAGTTTCCCTAGTGGCAGTTTTAGATCTACATTTTTGAGGTTATTTCCTTCTGCACCTTTCAAATGAATGATTTTTCCATTTCCTTCTCTTCGAATCTCCGGAATGCTTATTTTTCTTTCACCATTTAAGTACTGGGTGGTAAGGGTTTGTTTTTTCAGGATTTCTTGGGGAGTTCCTTGGCAAACAATTTCCCCTCCAAATCTTCCCGCACCGGGTCCTATGTCAAGGACGTAATCGGCACATTCTATCATTTCTTTATCGTGTTCTACAACAAGCACAGAATTTCCGATATCACGTAAATTTTGGAGGGATTTGATGAGTCTCGTATTGTCTTTTTGATGAAGTCCAATACTTGGTTCATCAAGGATGTAGAGAACGCCAATCAATTGTGAGCCTATTTGTGTAGCCAATCGAATCCTTTGCGCCTCACCACCAGATAGTGATTTTGAACTTCTATTGAGGTTTAAATAGTCCAAGCCAACATCCAGTAGAAATCTCAAACGTGTCTTTAATTCTTTGATGATTTCATGACCAATTGCTTTTTGTCGTTCATCCAATAGGTTTTCAAAACGATTGAAAAATTCATAGAGTTCAGAGATGTCCAATTGAGCCAATTCTGAGATGTTCTTATCCTCAATTTTGAAATGTAAAGATTCTTTCTTTAAACGATTTCCGGAACATTTCGAACAGTTTTTTTGGAACATGAAATTTTTCGCCCATCGTTTCAAACTCTTTGAATCAGAGTGATAGTATTGATAGCTGATAAAGTTAGAAATACCCTCGAAGTTAATTTTGTAGTCTTGAGTAATTCCCAGTGTTTTATTCGAAATCTTAAAGGATTCTTCCGACCCATTTAATATGACATCCATTGCTTTTGTGGGAATGGAATGAATGGGGTCCTTTAAATCAAATTTGTACCTTTTTGCAATCAGCGTTAGTTGTTTGTATATCCAGGGACTTTTTCGATCGGCCAAAGGAGCCAAGCCGCCCCTTTCAATAGATAAATTTTGATATGGGAAGATTTTCTGTTCATCGATTTTCATTTCTATTCCCAGTCCATTACAGGTTTTGCAAGCTCCTTTTGGAGAATTGAATGAGAAATTGTTGGGCTCTGGGTCATCGTAAGCGATTCCGCTTGAGGGACACATCAAATGTTTACTAAAGTATCTTACCTCTTCCTGTTCAGGTGCGTAAACTTGCATGATTCCTTTTCCGTATTTTAAGGCTATTTCTAGTGATTCTTTAAGCCTTTTTTCGATATCACCCTTAACATGTATACGGTCGATTACAATCTCTATGTCGTGATTTTTATAACGATCAAGTTTCATGTTCGGCA
>JAQWKY010000101.1 GCA_029247585.1 Flavobacteriales bacterium
AAATAAATCAGCTCGCATAGAACATGAAGCCACTACTTCTAAAATTGGTGAAGATCAACTCTTCTACTGTAACCAAAGAGGTATTGGAACCGATGAAGCGATCGGATTGATCGTGAATGGATATTGTAAAGATGTACTTAATCAGCTTCCTATGGAATTTGCCGTGGAAGCACAAAAATTACTTTCACTTTCATTAGAAGGAAGTGTAGGTTAATACCCCAAAGCCAAAGACTTAGAATATGCTCAAGATACAAGACCTAAAAGTTGAGATTGAAGGAAAAGAGATCATCAAAGGACTCAACTTAGAAATTAATAAAGGAGAGGTACACGCCATTATGGGACCCAATGGTGCCGGAAAGAGTACCCTTTCTGCGGTAATCGCCGGACGTGAAGAATACGAAGTAACAGCAGGAACCATCGAATTTGAAGGGAAAGACATTATGGATCTGGCGCCTGAAGAGCGCGCTCATGCCGGTGTTTTTCTATCCTTCCAATACCCGGTAGAGATCCCGGGTGTTTCGGTAACCAATTTTATCAAAACAGCCATCAACGAAAGTCGTAAAGCCAGAGGCTTAGAACCAATGGAAGCGAAAGACTTATTAAAGTTGATGCGTGAGAAGCAACAATTGCTTGCAATGGACAAGGCTTTTATGTCGCGGTCCATCAACGAAGGATTTTCGGGAGGAGAGAAAAAGCGTAACGAGATTTTCCAAATGGCCATGCTAGAACCTAAATTGGCGATTTTGGATGAAACAGATTCCGGTTTGGATATTGATGCTTTAAAAATTGTCGCCAATGGGGTGAACAAGCTTAAAAACCAAGAAAATGCGGTGATGGTGATCACCCACTACCAACGTCTTTTAGATCATATCGTGCCTGATTTTGTTCACGTTTTATTTGATGGAAAGATCGTGAAGTCGGGAGATAAAAATCTGGCACTTGAATTGGAAGAGAAAGGATACGATTGGATCAAACAAGAAATTGAAGCCTAAAAAAGCAAGCCTTGAAATTACAAGAAAAATTAATCAGCTCTTTTGATACGTTTGGGAAAAGTTTAAATGGCTCCGAAACCGACAGCTTACGTAAACTGCGTGCTGAAGGAATGGAAGTTTTTAAAGCCAAAGGCTTTCCTACGACCAAGGATGAAGAGTGGAAATACACCCCCCTGAATAAAAGCATTAAGCATGATTATGATCTTGCTGAAGGTTTCGGTTCTGATATGAAATCAGAAGATGTAGATCCGTTTTTATGTACAGGGATCGATTCCTACAAAGTCGTTTTTGTAAATGGTGTTTTTAATGCATCCTTGTCGAACATTACAAGTCAGGATAAATTCTTCGTTAGCCATCTGAAAGATGCTTTTGAAGGGGATTCTGAAGTTTTTAATAAGTATTACGGCAAACTTGCCGATACGCAACAGAGTATGGTTGCTTTAAATACAGCCTATGCTCAGGAAGGAGCTTTTGTTTATGTAAAAGCCGGGGCTGTTGTCGATAAGTTGATTCAGATCATTTACATAAATAACGATAGCAGTCGTGCGATGATGAGTCAGGTGCGAAACCTGTTTGTTGTTGAAGACCGTGCTGAAGTTCAAATTTTAGAGCGTCATCAATCGTTGAGTGATGCATCTGTTTTCACAAATGTGGTCACAGAAACATCGGTTGGAAATGAAGCTCATTTCAAACACTTCAAAGTTCAGAACGATCGGGAAACCACAACACTTGTTGACAGTACTTTTGTAAAACAGGGCACAAGCAGTTCTGCTTTGGTGGATACTTTTGCCTTTGGCGGAGAGTTAACGAGAAACAACCTGCACTTTGAATTTGCCGGTGAACATGCTGAGGCACATATGGATGCCATTACTTTGTTAAAGGGAAGCAGTGTTGTAGATCACCACACATTTGTGGATCATGCCGTACCTAATTGTCAATCGAATCAACTGTACAAGGGCATTTATGACGAGCAGTCAAAAGGCGTGTTTAACGGAAAAGTAATGGTGCGTAAAGACGCTCAAAAAACCAACGCCTTTCAACAAAACAACAACCTTTTGCTAACAGATGATGCGGTAATAGATACAAAACCTCAGTTGGAGATCTTTGCCGATGATGTTGCCTGTTCTCACGGGTGTACGATTGGTCAGCTTGATGATGAGGCTTTGTTCTACATGCAATCCAGAGGTATCCCTCGTAAGGAAGCAAAAGCATTTCTGATGTTTGCCTTTGCAGGAGATACCCTTAAAAATATTACCATCCCCGAACTTAAAG
>JAQWKY010000055.1 GCA_029247585.1 Flavobacteriales bacterium
AGTGCTCAACAATACACAAGCATTGTCATCAAATCGAATATACGATCCATCTTGACGACGTACTTCTTTCTTTGTACGAACAACCACAGCAGTAGAAACTTGACCTTTTTTTACAGTACCAGCTGGTATTGCTGCTTTAACCGTAACAACGATCTTGTCTCCTAATGAGGCATATCTTCTGCGAGTACCACCTAATACACGAATACAAAGTACTTCTTTGGCTCCGGTATTGTCGGCTACTTTTAATCGACTTTCCTGTTGTACCATTTTACTTTGCTCTTTCTAGGATTTCTACTACTCTCCAATTCTTTGTCTTACTCAATGGACGAGTTTCCATGATGCGAACGGTATCACCGATATTGCAATCATTTTTGTCGTCGTGAGCAACAAACGTAGAACTTTTCTTCACAAACTTTCCGTACATCGGGTGTCTCTCTTTACGTTCGATAGATACCGTAACGGATTTGTCCATTTTGTTGCTTTTCACAACACCGACACGTTCTTTTCTAAGATTTCTAGTTTCCATTGTTGTTTTATGCTTCTAGTTCTCTTCTTCTAACTTCTGTTAGAATACGCGCAACTGTTTTCTTTGTTTCACGGATTTGAACAGGATTTTCAATCGGAGATACTGCATGTGCTAAATTTAATTTAGCCAATGTAGCTCTTTCCTCTTTCAATTTTCCTACCAACTCCTCAGTTGACATTTCTATTATTACAGCTTGTTTCATCGCTAATATTTTATCGATTAAGCTTCAACGTAATCTCTTCGGACTACGAATTTAGTTGTTATGGGTAGTTTCTGTGCAGCCAAGCGAAGTGCTTCTTTTGCAATTTCCATAGGCACGCCGTCTAACTCGAACATAATTCGTCCCGGTCTAACAACAGCTGCCCAGTATTCTGGAGCACCTTTCCCTTTACCCATACGTACTTCCGCAGGTTTCTTTGTAATCGGTTTGTCTGGAAAAATACGGATCCACATTTGTCCTTCACGCTTCATGTAACGCGTTGCAGCGATACGTGCAGCTTCAATTTGACGAGAAGTGATCCAACATTCATCCAAAGCTTTGATAGCGAAAGATCCAAAAGCAATTTGGTTACCACGTCCGGCATTACCCTTCATGCGGCCCTTTTGCATTTTACGGAACTTCGTTCTTTTTGGTTGTAACATCTTTCTTACGTTTTAGTAGAGCTTATTACTACTTTCTTTTTCTACGTTGTGAACCACCTCTGGCACCACGACCTGACTTTTTCGGTCCTTTCGAAAGTGTCTCGATAGGCGTTAAGTCACGTTTACCATACAATTCACCTTTGCATATCCAAACCTTCACTCCTAATACTCCATAGGTTGTGTGTGATTCAACAAGGGCGTAATCAATATCTGCACGGAAAGTATGTAAAGGCGTTCTACCGTCTTTATACATTTCTGAACGAGCCATTTCTGCACCATTCAAACGACCAGAAACTTGAATTTTGATCCCTTCAGCACCCATACGCATCGCAGAAGCAATCGCCATCTTTACCGCACGACGGTAAGAAATACGTCCTTCAATTTGACGAGCAATGGATTGACCTACTAATTTGGCATCAATCTCAGGTCTTTTGATCTCATAGATGTTCACTTGAACATCTTTTTGAGTTAGCTTCTTCAACTCTTCTTTTAAGCGATCTACTTCCGAACCACCTTTACCGATAATGATACCGGGTCTTGCAGTACAAATTGTAATCGTTACGAGCTTTAAGGTACGCTCGATAATCACTTTAGACACGCTTGCTTTAGCTAAACGAGCATCAATATACTTACGTATCTTACTGTCTTCAGCTAATTTATCACCGAAGTCTTTTCCGCCATACCATGCCGAATCCCATCCTCTGATGATTCCCAAACGGTTTCCAATTTGATTAGTCTTTTGTCCCATATCAGCTTATTCTTTTTCTGATTTACTTCCCACCACGATTGTTACGTGATTTGAACGCTTTCTAATTCTATGAGCTCTTCCTTGAGGAGCTGGACGTAAACGTTTCAATACTCGAGCACTGTCGACTTGAATTTCTTTTACGAACAAACCACTGTCTTCCATACGAGCATCTTCATTCTTTGCCTGCCAATTGGCAAGGGCAGAAAGAAGAAGTGTC
>JAQWKY010000025.1 GCA_029247585.1 Flavobacteriales bacterium
GTTCTGACCGATACTTCCTTGAAATTTATCGTAGTGCCCTGCTTGTATTGTCCCCGGAATTTGAGGTACAGAAGCTAAGTAAGAACTTTGTGTACCCACCTGAACGGAGACTACATTGCTGGTGGTAAATGAATTACCGAGATACATCTTAGCATACATGGTTTGCATGCCGGAACTTAAATTCGAGATTTCAATTTCATAGGGTGCACTTGCGTCACTACCTATCAAAGTATTGCCGCTGAAAAAGTCGACTCTATCGACATCATTTTCGGTGGTCGTGGCAGTGAGAATCACACTAGCATTTTCGTTGATTTCAGAAAGATTCGTGCTCAGGCTGATCGATGAATTCACATCTTTACTGGTAGCCATATCATTGGCCGCAACCCTTAATTCATAGCCATCTGAAAATACAACCGTTAAAGGAGCGTTTTTGTAATTGTGGGCTACATAGGTATTAGACCCCTCTTTTTCGAAACAGGCTGCTATGGGATAGTTGGACGTTATAGAAGTGTTCACCGAACCTAGTGCATTCATGGCGTGGAGCCAGTGATAGGTTTGAGCATCTGAAATTCCAAACTTTAAGTTTCGATTGGGATTGGAGTCGTACAAATCAATAGCGGCTTGAGGATCTGTAAAAGCTAAATATTTCCAATACGTATCGTGCCAAAGGTTTGCATTTACTTCATTGGATAAGATACCTGTATTTGAGGCCATTTCACTCCATAGAGATTGAGCATACTCTTTGTGGTGTCCTAAATACAAGGATCCTCCGTGAATGGGGTAAATTTCAATTCCATAGGCGGCAGCGATATCTGAGGTCCAAAAGGTTTGATTATCGTAGCCATTTCCCCAAATTCGAGAAGCCAAACTATAGCCATATTCTGGTTTGAAAGTTCGCTCGTTGATGTCAAGCCAATACTCTTCTATGGCGGTTTGTTCTGTGGTGTAGATGTAAATCCCTAAATCGCGAATTTCATCATTTTCAGTAATGGCTCCCCAATGAATTAGTGAAGAGGCAAACTGCATACTTTCAGAGGTAGATTCTTGATCGTTTCCAAAGGGAAAGGTGGCAAAACCATTTGCCCAGCTGTGTCCGGCATAGGGACTAAAATTTCTTAAGAAAGGGAATTGGCTGTCATTTCTGTCATGAGATGCTGCGTCACGTATCAATAAATTGATCATCTCTCCCCATTGGTTAGACCAACCGGGTTCGTATTGTTCCATAAAGGCTGCAGCATGAATGAAATAGCCCCAATGAAAGTGGTGATCATTCAAATTGTTATCTTGGCCGTGGCCGGCAGGGTAGCCAATCAGTGCTGACCAAGTGTTGTTGTAGTAGAATAAAAAGGCCTTTTCACCCGATTCTGCCTTTAACCAATCTTCCAAACGTTCTTTGACCGTTGAAACCATTTTATCTCGGGCTTGAACGTCTCCCATTTCATCAGCTATACGAGCGGTTTGAATCAATCGATTCATCATTTGCCCTTCATTGTAGGAGTCGGTCCAAGTGGCTAGTGGATCGTTTTGAATTTGAGCGATTTTGTCATCCAAAGCTGCAGGATTAAACCCTACACTGTTGTTATCTAGATAGGGTAATGTCGGTAATATTCCTTTGAATGTGTTTTGTACCGTAAATGTATTTCCATTTAGCGTTTTTATTTCACCTCTTATAGAATTGTAGCTGTATGCGTTCGGCTGAGGAGAATTTGGAGCCAAGTGATCCCATTGATGAGGCAGTAAGCCTTGTAATACATGGTTCTGTGATCCTTCCTTAATGTTGGGGCTAACTGTAAATGTTGTAGTTAACACAGAATTGTTTTCATTGTAAGACCATTCTGTAGTCGTGTTTTCAGGAAATACATAGGCGTACTTTTTGTAACTCTCAGCCACTGAGGAAATATTGCTTATTGATTGTGGTAGCATGGCCATGGACCAGTAATCTTTTCCATTTAGGTTGGAAGTATAAAAGTCCCCATTTTTTGTCCAGGTACTTCCAGTAGGCGCATATATTGCAAAATCTGCTCCCTGATGTGCGTCTGTAATGGTGATCATCTCTCCGTTGACATTCACGCTTCCTTTGGTGATTTCGATCTGAGCAATGTCAGAGGAGCCTTTGGTAAAGTAAAGAAAAGGCATACCAATTCCCGTGGTAGCTTCAAATTCACGATTGTTATTGTTCCAGTTCATGCTTACCGTCCAATCTGAATAATCAGAGACGGTGGCTTTGGATGCATTTAATCCGGATACGCCTACGGTTATAGGAAGGTAGTCGTCAATGGGTTGGCTACTTCCATTAGGTGTAGGAGTGGGTACAATATAACTGACCACAAGTCCGTTGGAAACGGTCTTCATGGTCATGGGGTAATTGAAAAGATTACTTACATGGTCTTCTTTTATCAATGAGGACCACCAGTCGTTGGTAGGAACGGGTTTGCCAAGTGCATTTCCACTGATTTGTGGACTGCCAGATGGATATTCGTTCCGTCCGGCAACATCTACCCCAGGAAATGTTTGGGTATAGCTAGCGCTTCCGACACTTGTGAATTGCGCATGAACGACTGTTGAAACAAAAAGTA
>JAQWKY010000017.1 GCA_029247585.1 Flavobacteriales bacterium
GACTCTTTACTTACGGGAATGAATTTACTCTTATCACTGGTTGTTCCTGAAGATTTTGCAAACCATTTAACTTCAGTAGGCCACAATACATTGCGTTCGCCAGAGCGCATTTTCTTTATGAAAGGCTCAAGAGCATTGTAATCATTTAAGGGTACTCGATCGGAAAAGTCTTTTGCATTCTTTATTGAATTAAAATCATAGATTCTCCCAAATTCAGTATTTTTGGATTTGTGAACCAAAGATTGTCTCAAATCTTCCTGAACCTCCACGGGATAATTTATGAACAGTTCAATATGATGGATTCTTTTTTTTATAATCCAACTAACTATAGAATTATAAATTTTCATTTAAAAAACGGATCTAATAATTTTCATATTCTTTCTTAGGACCGAAACTACAAAAAATCCTTCAATATGCAGATGCGAGGTAGAATTCTTAAAATGAAAACTAAACTGGGAAGTCCAGTTCAGTACGAATTGCCAATGGATAATGATTTCCTTACTATGAATCAATGGATTGGAAAAAACATTCAGTTTCGCTTTGATGGAGAAATCTATTGTTTGGATTGCGGTACGCGAACGAAAAAATCCTTTAACCAGGGGTTTTGTTATCCCTGTTTTCAAAACAGTCCAATGTCTGCCGAATGCATTATAAAACCAGAATTATGCAGAGCACACCTCGGAGAAGGTCGAGACATGGAGTGGGAGCGTGAGCACCATCTTAAAGACCACTACGTATATTTAGCCGTTTCTAGTGGTGTAAAGGTGGGTATAACAAGAGATACTCAGGTACCCACACGATGGATTGACCAAGGTGCTAGCTATGCCGTGCCCATAGCAAAAACACCCAATCGTTATTTATGTGGAATGATTGAGGTGGCTTTGAAAGAACATCTTTCAGATCGAACCGCATGGCAGCGTATGTTGAAAAATGAAATTTCACATGTAGATCTGAAATCGAAACGTGAAGAAATCTTAAAGTTAATTCCGGAAGAATATCAAGAGTACCTACTTACAGACGAAGAAATTCTGAATATTGAATACCCGGTCAATGAATATCCAACGAAAGTTAAAAGCCTCAGTTTTGACAAAACTCCGGTGATCGAAGGTCGTTTGATGGGAATAAAAGGACAATACCTACTCTTTGAAAACGGGCAGGTACTAAACATGCGGAAGCATCAAGCTTACGTACTGGAATTTTCAGCCGATGAAACTCAGACCGGCATTGGCAAAGAATTGACTCTTGATTTTTAAGTTGGGTTCTTTTGCCAACTAAAATTTTGCTTGCAGTTTGATGTTGAGTAATCGAGATGTCAAATAATTTGGCACTGCGTACTGGTTTTGAACAACGTCTGCAACCCACAAATACGAAATCGTATTTCTTATTCCCAAAAGATTAAATATTTCCGCACTCAGCCAAACGGTTTCAAAATTCTTTAAAAATCTCAAATCACTCCCTTCACCGGCTTCTTTAATCACTTTGGTAAAACCTATATCTAATCTCCGGTAAGAGGGGATTCTGAAAGTTTGTTCATGCCGTTCAGAGTTTACAGCGCCTACAGGTAAACCGGTACTGTAATGCAATTTCAGATTCATCTTATAACTAGGGTTTCTCGGTAGGTAATCTTGGAAAAACATTGAAAACGAAAATCTTTGATCTGTAGGGCGCGGAATAAACCCATGACCATCCCCTAAAATATCTTCTTCCGTCTTCATCAAAGACATACTTGCCCAAGATTCTACTCCAGGGACGAACTCACCATTAACTCGAAGGTCTACACCTGTAGTATAACCCTTTGCCGTTTTGCTGGGTAAATATCGAATCCTTAAATTATCAATCTCATAAGGAATGATATCTTTTAAGGACTTGTAATAAAGCTCTCCAACAAATTTAAAAGGGCGAGACCAAGCCCTAAAATTATAATCAGCTGAAAAAACGTATTGCGTAGATTTTTGTGATTTCAAACCCTTGTAAAGCGTCCCATTTTTATCTCTGAGTTCTCTGTAAAAAGGAGCTTGATTGTAAGATCCTACAGCAGCCTTAAAAAGAATGTCTTTTGTCCAATTTGGACGATAACTCACCCCAGCTCTAGGCGAAATAAAGAACTCTTCATTCATTGATCGATAGAGTGCTCTGACACCAAAAGTGTATGTGAGTTTTGTACTATCAAATTCAACAGACCCACTATTCTGAACATAACTACTCAACTTATGCGTACTTAATTCGTGTTCTGCTTGAACGAACTCAAACAACTCCAACAATGAATCTGTACGTTGAGGAACTGAAAAACCTGAAGAATCAATAAGTTGCCATTCTTTCAAACGATCATCAATATATTCATTCTGATATTTAACACCCCAATCTGTAGTCTTTTGATTTTTATATAATTTACCGCGGTACTCCAGGTTATAAACGCGTGCAAACAATTCATTTCTAGCATGACGAAAGTAGCCACCAACACCACGATTAGAAACAACTTGACCGAAGTTTTCTGAACCTAAACTATTATCCAATTGTCCCAGCCAATATTCACCTTCTACATCGTAAAACTCTTGTTCACTTGTTTGAAACAAGGAAGTGGATAAACTCATTTGCAAACTATCGTGAATCTGATAATCAAACCTTACCGCACTCATTCCGCTTTCGTAAACATCTTTTTCCTGACCGTCAAAATATATGTACAAACGTAAAGGCCGATCAATAGTACCAAAATCACTTTCACGAGATTCAGGAACGGAATGGTACGCATTGGATGCATAATGAGCTAGAAAACTCAACGTCATTTGAGAATTAATATGATACGTGTTTAAAGTCTGGAAATCAGAAAATTTTGGTTTGTAAGTGGATTTAGTATCGAGACTTGACAATAAAAACTGATTGGTCTTTAATCGATAACTCGTAACGTGAGTCCATCGCTTTGATTTGTTGACTCCTTCAACAGTAGCATTCACACCCATAAAACTCAATGTCAAATGGCTTTTCCATTCTTTAGGATCTTTGTATTTGATATCTAAGACGGACGAAAGCTTGTCTCCATAGCGAGCATCAAAACCTCCTGCAGAAAAATGAATATGATCAACCATATCTGAATTGATAAAACTCAAACCTTCTTGCTCACCACTTCGAACTAAAAAAGGTTTGTAAATTTCAAAACCATTCACATAAACAAGGTTTTCATCGTAATTACCTCCTCGAACTGAATACTCTGAACTCATTTCGTTTTTAGAACTTACACCACCGAGCGTAGCTATCAAGCCCTCAACACCTCCTGTAGGACCAGTAACAATCTCTAAGTTCTTTTTGTCAATTCTAGTAATGTTCTGCTCCCTTAAAGCATCTTCTACCAAATCAACCTCAGATATAACATTCAAATTAGGGGAGAAAACCAAATCTAATTTTCTTTTTTCACCCTCCTTTAAGATGATCTCATGAACCTGACTCTTGTACGATAAATGAGAAAAGACAAGGGATAGTTTTTTATTCGCAGGAAGGACAATACTGTATTTACCCTCTAAATCTGATATAGTTCCTGTGTTTTTATATTCTATACTAAAACCCTCAACAACAACGCCATCCTGACTTTTCAAGACACCAAAAAGCGTGCTCTCTTGAGCAAAACTCAGTTTAGTAAGTGTAAGAAAAAGCCCTAAAACAAATAGGGGCAGATATTTTGTGCGAATCATAATCCTGCGAATATAAAGATATTTTTAGCGGACAAATTCAAGTTTCAGACGTTTTTCATTGTTCACCAAGTCTTTAACGACAATTAACAATTCATGTTGCCCTCGACTTATCTTACCATCAAAATAATGAATCAATGTCTTGTTTTTTGGATCGTGCTCCAATAAAACCCATTCCCCATCGACAAATGCATTGTATGTACTTACACCGGTTAAGGGGTCGTCGAATGTAAAACTCATAAAGATTTCATCTGACATATCTTCAAAAAAATGTTTTGGTTTTAAATTGGGAGGAATTGTATCAACAATAACCCCAAAATCGCCAAATTCTCTAGACTTAGCTCTTAAAGTATCATCATGCCATTCAGAGGGTAAGCACAAATATTCATTTTCATCACTTTGGGTACAAATGACTGATTTCTCTCTGAGAACCTCTTTTATTGAATCTATGGTTAAAGCAATAGAATACGGGAGATGTACAGGGGTTTCTTCATTATGAATACAGTGAATATCCCCAGTAAACTCAGAATGCGATTTTCGTCTTTTGTATGAAAAGCTTATGTCATTATAAAGACTATTTCGCTCTACACTCAATTCAATACCCTGATTTTCATATCTATTATCTTGATCGTATGAAAAAACACAATCTCCCTTGTGTTTTGGTGACTCATAAAGACTGGTGTCGCTCGTAAAATCAAAAAACAAACTCGATGTATTTCCTTGCAAATCTTTAATGACATATTCTCCTTTATGAGAACCCTGTGTTTCAAAACATATCCCTCCCTCTTCTTTTACGTATTCATAAATACTTAAATTATTATGAGGGTCTATAAAGGATTTCTGAGGTCTGTATCCGTGTTTTTTCTTGGCATGATAGTCCATAAATGAATTGATATATCTTGTTTCGGAAAAAGAAAAACGTTCCATATCATGTTTATAAATCAATGATGAATCGATAAATAATTCAATACTATACACCCCATTTTTATTTGGAGCATTATCCAATTGATCGACAACATCAATTCCGAATCCAATCAATCCATTTACTTTAATATTCATCGAATCGATATCATAGGTATTAAGCGACGTCTTTCGAGTAGAAACTCTCAATGTATCATTGGGAATATTGATAACAGCATGATCATCCAAAGGGTAAATATGAAGACTATTGATTGTTGGTGGCGTAGTATCTTTAGCCTTAAAACCAAATAATAAAGGGTTAATTACCTCTTGAGTTATTGCATCCCGAATCTCAAAATGAAGATGTGGAGCCGTAGAACTTCCGGTGTTTCCAGTCCAAGCAATCGTATCTCCTTTTTTAAAATTGTAAGAATACGCCTCTGGAAAGAGGTCAACGGTAAATCTTTTTTTCTCATACTGCTCATGGAGCAAATAAGAGGCAATCTCAGAATGAAAACGCTGTAAATGTGCATATACGGACACATAACCATTGTAATGCGTTAAATAAAGAGCTTTTCCATAACCTCCCGTATTTGTCTTCACTCTTGAAACATAACCGTCTTCTATGGCCAATATTGGAAACCCCTCTTTACCTTTCGTCTTTATATCTATTCCTGAGTGAAAGTGATTGGATCTTAATTCGCCAAAAGTTCCAGCCAACACCAAAGGGATGTCAAGCGGAGCTCTAAAGTTGGCTTCAGAATAAGGTACCTGAGCTTTAGACGAGCTTAAAGAAAGTAGAGTAAACCCTAAAAAAAATACTATTTTACGAAGACAACCCATTCCGATTCATACTTTTATGATGCAGCTACAAATTTAATTTTTTAGTCCATTTTAAGAAACTTTTTAGAAACAACGATTATCCGTTGTATTTCGTGATATTTAAATCGGTTTTTGTCATCGGATTGACTATATTTGTTCTATAGTTGATGTTTTAATCATGGATCATTTAAGTGATAGACTAGAAAAGCTTCGGCATCAAGTTCAAAAGCTGAATTTGGCATTTAGCCACCTTGAAACACAAAATGAAGTTTTGGAAACAGAAAACAAAGAACTTCGAGAAAAGTTGTCGCTCAAAGGAGACAAAATTAAAGCACTCAAAGAAGAAAGAGCGTTAATCCTCAATGCAAAATCGCTAACAGATGCAGGAATGAGTAGTAAAGATGCGAGGCATAAGATTAACGAGCTTATACGGGGAATTGACAAATGTATCGCTCAACTGAATCAATGATGTAACCCAAATGGATAAACTCAAAATCAAAGTTTCTATAGCTGGGAGAGTATACCCTCTCACTATCAAACGAGATGAAGAAGAAGATATCCGAAAGGCAGCAGCAAAAATTGAAGCTATTGTAAAGCAGTTTGAATCAAATTATGCCGTGAAAGACAAACAAGATTTGTTGGCCATGTGCGCTTTACAGTTGTCGTCAAAAGTAGAAAGTTCTGAAGGTAAAACTTTAATCGACACTACTGAAATTGATGCAAACATTGATGCTATTGAAGCAAATATATCAGCCATGCTGAATCGTTCTTTAACATAAAAACTAGTAAAATATAGTTTCCCGTATTAATTCAATAAGTTGTTAAACTCAACGTAATATTAATTGGATTAGATTCATCTTTTTAAAAACAAGCCTCAACCTTAGGGTCCTTCGGGTGTCAGTGGAAGTTTGATGATAGATGGTCGGTCCACCCGTGTTTTCTCGGAGTTTAATTAACAGGATTAATACGGGTTTCTCTTTATATAAACTCAACAAAAATGAACACAGACATCATAACCATAGCAATCGTAGGAATTGTAGCCCTAATTATAGGTTACACAATCGCCTCTACTCTTTTGCGCAACTCTATAGAACGAAAATCCAAATCGATTCTCAAAGATGCGCAAAAGGCTTCAGAACAACTCAAAAAAGATAAGATATTACAAGCAAAAGAGAAATTTCTTGAACTTAAAAGCGAGCATGAGAAATTAATCAATACCCGCAATCGTAAAATCTCAGATCTTGAAGCAAAGGCAAAGGAAAAGGACACCAAACTTAACCAACGTCTCGAGGAATCAAAAAGAAAATCCAAGGAACTCGACTCCAAACGTGAAAATCTCACCAACCAATTGGAAATTCTTGAACGGAAGGAACAAGAGCTTGAAAAAGAACATTCAAGACAAGTTAAAGCACTGGAAACCATTTCCGGAATGAGTGCTGAGGACGCAAAAGAACAACTCGTTGACGCCTTAAAATCGGAAGCTAAAACCGAAGCAATGTCACTCATTCAAGATACTATTGAAGAGGCTAAGCTTACGGCAAATAACGAGGCTAAAAAAATAGTCATCCAAACCATACAAAGGGTAGCTACAGAACATACAGTAGAAAATGCCGTATCCATTTTTAATATTGAAAGTGACGATATCAAAGGTCGTATTATAGGTCGGGAAGGTAGAAATATACGCGCCCTAGAAGCGGCTACAGGAGTTGAAATTGTAGTAGATGACACGCCAGAAGCCATCATATTATCTTGTTTTGATCCTGTTCGTAGAGAAATAGCTCGACTTGCACTACATAAACTCGTTACAGATGGTAGAATACACCCCGCAAGAATTGAAGAGGTTGTAGCTAAAACTAGAAAACAATTAGAAAATGAGATTGTAGAAACAGGGAAACGTACTTGTATTGATTTGGGAATACACGGTTTACATCCTGAATTGATTCGAATGGTCGGACGTATGCGTTATCGATCGTCATACGGTCAAAACCTGTTACAACACAGTAGAGAAACAGCCAATATTTGTGCAACTATGGCCTCTGAATTAGGTCTGAACCCAAAAGCAGCTAAACGTGCCGGATTACTTCACGATATTGGAAAAGTTCCTGATGATGAACCGGAATTACCACACGCAATTTTGGGTATGAAAATTGCCGAAAAATACGGTGAAAAACCAGACATATGCAATGCCATTGGTGCTCACCATGACGAAATTGAGATGACAAGTATATACGCTCCTATCATTCAAGTATGTGATGCGATTTCTGGAGCACGCCCTGGAGCTCGAAGAGAAATCGTTGAATCGTACATACAACGTATTAAGGAACTCGAAAACTTAGCTTTAGCTCTTCCTGGTGTAATCAAATCATACGCCATTCAAGCAGGAAGAGAACTCAGAGTTATTGTAGAAAGTGAAAAAGTAAATGATGAAAAAGCAGCAGCTATTTCATTTGAAATCTCACAAAAAATTCAAAACGAAATGACCTACCCTGGTCAGGTAAAAGTTACAGTCATTAGAGAAACAAGAGCTGTTAACTACGCAAAGTAAAAATACAAAGAACAAAAAAGCCTCTCTAATTAGGGAGGCTTTTTT
The DNA here is from genome assembly GCA_029247585.1 of Flavobacteriales bacterium. GTDB lineage: Bacteria > Bacteroidota > Bacteroidia > Flavobacteriales > UBA7430 > UBA7430. The sequence continues at coordinate 7,993 of JAQWKY010000017.1, forward strand.
GTTGAACACCTTTAGCTAAGTAATCATGGGTATTCAACTATTTAAAAAAAAGGATCAAGCTATAGGTGGCTTTAACGGAGGAGCTATTGTAGAAAACAAACCCATTGGATTCCCTCAAGATCAAAGCATTTTAAAACCATACTCCACCCTATTTTATTGGGCACATGCGCATTCAGTTACAGGTAGTACCATAGGACTTCACCCTCATAGAGGTTTTGAAATTGTAACCTATGTCATCAAGGGAACCATTAAACATTTTGACACAAAAACTGATGATTGGATTACGCTTAAAGAAGGTAGTTTTCAAGTCATTGATTCAGCAAACGGGATTTCCCACTCAGAGGAGCTCTGTGAAAATTCAGAAGTTTTTCAAATATGGTTTGACCCGAACATCAACAAGAGCTTATATCGTGAGGCAAAATACAAAGACTACCCTTCGCAAGTATTGCCTGTAGAAAAGAATCATAAGGTACGTGTTAAAAATATTGTGGGAAAAAACAGTCCTGTAAAGCTTGAAACTGAAAACATCAGTATTCAAGAAATAGATCTTGACAACTCTCATAGCTTAACTCTTAAAAGTGGTCAAACTTACTCTCTATACCTCATTAATGGTCATATAGACATCAACGGAGTAGAACTAAAAAAAGACGACTTTACTGTTATTGAAGATGAGAAAGAAATGCACATTTCCTGTCAAAAGAAATCGAAACTATTTATGATTTCTTCACCTAAAACACCATCATACAAGACCTATACGAACCAGTGATTAATTAACGTTAGGACCAAACTTGAGATAAAAGATCATACTGTCTGAGCAAGAGATAAGAATTTTTTCAAAGCTTCTTTTTTATGCAAATCAAACGGATAAGAAATATTTTCATTTAAATATTCCTTTAGGTTCATTCTATTTGTTTCTGAATTTGAAAATTCTTCAATCGCACTCTTCTTTTGATTCAACCCACACTCTAGGGCCGAATTAAATTGTTTGTTAAACGCTTCACTTAAGGGCTTAGTCGCCACCCAACAGGCAAATACAAAAGGGAGTCCTGTAAACTTTTCCCACTCTTCAGAAAGGTCATATTTATAGGCAAATGCATCATCCAAATCAAAGGTTCTATCACCAATCACAACACCTGCTGTTGTTCCAGAAATCGAGTTGATATACCCTTCGGATGTTTCTTCATATTGAACATCAATATTCCAAAAGTTCTTAGCCAAAACTTTCACAAGTATTATTGAAGTTCGAGACTGATAATCCAATGCTATGGATTGAATCTTGTCGATAGGGCTATTACTATAAAGCATTACTGTATTTACTTTTCCTACTGACCCTATACAATAATCACCAATAATTTGACTGTTGGGTATATTAGGAATTTCTACTACAGGAACGAGACTTAGAGAAACATCACCTGACTTAAGTAAATCGGCACATTTAGATGGATATTCCAATCGCAAATTAACTTGGCTCATAAGAGCCTCATCCTTTTGAATTCCATACAGAAAAGGTAGGGTATTTAAGTACGAAACTAATGCAATGTTGATTTTTTCAATCATGAAAACCAAATTTGATGAATGGCGTAATAAAGAAGTAAAATACTAACTCCAAGTTTTAAAAATGTTCCAGACAAAAAACCGACAAAAGAGCCTACTGCGACTTTAAATGCACGTTTATTATCACCGCTTACTTCAACCAATGCTCCCAAATAGGCTCCTAAAAAAGGGCCAACCAAAAGACCAATTGGAGGAAAAATCAAACCTGCAAAAAGACCAATAAAAGTACCTAAAGTCGCACTTTTCCCACCACCAAACTTCTTTACACCCCATGCTTGAAATAGATAATCAAGAACCGAAATAGCAATCACCACAAAAGCCCAAAGCCATAAAAAAGAAATGCCGAATTGAATGTTTGTGAAAAAATGCAACAATAAAATCCCAAGATAAGAGATTGGAGGACCTGGAAGTCCGGGTATGATACTACCTAGAATACCCGTCAGCAAGAATAAAAATGCAAGAATCAGTATTAAAATCATTAGGCGTCAAAATGAGTTCCACTTAAAATTTCGATGAACACGAGATTCAAAAACAAAAAATACCGCTACAAAAATAGAAATTTATTCACTTGAAGGCCTTAATCCAAAAGAATAATGAAACTAGAACACCTAAAAACTGACATCTCATTCAAGGCAAGTACGTAAAGCGCATCAAGAAAAAAGTAAATCAAAATAAATCTTCTGTAAAACAAGGGTTTTCTTAACTTAGCAGCTCAATTTTCAACCCGAAATCATGAATTTAAATGCACTTACTGCAATCTCACCGGTTGACGGCCGTTATCGCAAAGCTGGCAAAGAACTAGCAGCTTATTTTTCTGAATATGCTCTGATAAAATACCGCGTGAGAGTGGAGATTGAGTATTTCATTGCCTTGTGTGAGATTCCATTACCTCAGTTAAAAAATGTAGACAAATCTGCTTTTTCCGCTTTAAGAGAGGTATACCTGAATTTCTCGGAAGAAGACGCTCAAGCAATAAAAGATATTGAAAAGGTAACCAACCACGATGTAAAAGCTGTTGAATACTTTATCAAAGAAAAATTTGACGCTCTTAAACTTTCCGAACATAAAGAATTCATTCACTTTGGATTGACTTCCCAAGACATAAACAACACCTCCGTACCGCTCTCTTTAAAAGAAGCAGTATTGGAACAATACTTACCTCAATTGGAGGAAGTTATTGCTAAGTTGAAAGAGTTAGCATTGGAATGGAAAGACGTGCCTTTATTAGCCAGAACGCACGGACAACCTGCCTCACCCACTCGTATGGGTAAAGAAATTGAAGTTTTTATTGCACGCTTACACCGACAATTAGATCAGTTAAAGGCTGTTCCTTTTTCTGCCAAGTTTGGAGGTGCTACAGGTAACTTCAATGCACACTTAGTTGCTTATCCTGAACATGACTGGTTGGACTTTGGAAATCACTTTGTAAATAACATCTTAGGATTAGATCGTTCACACCCAACCACCCAAATCGAACATTACGACAATTTGGCATCACTTTTTGATGCGATGAAGCGTGTTAACAATATCCTTTTAGACTTAGATCGCGATGTATGGACTTACATCTCAATGGACTATTTCAAACAAAAAATTAAAGCCGGTGAAGTTGGTTCATCAGCAATGCCGCACAAAGTAAATCCTATTGATTTCGAAAACTCTGAAGGAAATATTGGTATCGCTAATGCATTATTTGAACATTTATCCGCTAAGCTTCCCGTATCACGCTTACAAAGAGACCTTACAGACTCGACAGTATTAAGAAACGTTGGAGTCCCCTTAGCTCATACAAGCATTGCATTTGGAGCTCTTCTAAGAGGTTTAAATAAACTTATTATAAGAGAAGATAATATATCTAAAGACCTTGAAAACAATTGGGCTGTCGTTTCTGAAGCTATACAAACTATTCTTCGCAGGGAAGCGTACCCTTCTCCTTATGAGGCTCTCAAAGGTTTAACAAGAACCAACAGTGCTATCACTCAATCCAGTATTGCTGACTTCATAGACACACTTGACGTTAGTGATGCATTAAAAAATGAGTTGAAACAGATTACACCACAGAATTACACAGGAATCTAATCGTATCGATATACAAGAAAAGGCCATTCAGAACTGAATGGCCTTTTTTTATTACAAATAAAAACGATTCCTAGATTTTTGAAATCGCAGATTTGTTGATCTTTAATTTTGAAGTACCCCCTTCAGCTTGAATAAGAAGCGTGTCTTCATTTACCTCTAAGATCTTGCCATGAATTCCTCCAATGGTTACCACTTTATCGCCTTTCTGAATTTCTGCGCGATACTTAGCCTCAGCTTTTTGTTTTTTTACTTGTGGACGAATCATGAAAAAATACATAATTACCACGATCAAAATTAGTGGCAAAAAACTCATAATTCCTCCACCTGCATTTGGTGCTTGTAATAAAATTGTCAACATCTAATCTTCTTTTAAGTTAACTTGTCCTTTAACGATCAACACCTTTTGGCTTGGAACCATATTGGTGATTAAAGTAACGCGTTTGTTTTGTTTTCCTTTTTTTCCCTTGCTGTCAAATTTCACATTAATCGTTGCTTTTTCTCCAGATGCTATGGGTACTTTTGGCCATTCGGGAACCGTACAACCACAGGAGCCCTTAGCATCTGAGATGATTAAAGGATCTGTTCCAGAATTCGTAAACTCAAAAGCATGTGCTACAACATCACCTTGAATTATTTCTCCAAAATCCCATTCTGTAGCATCAAAATCCATTTGAACATCTGTAGGTCTATCAACTTGATCCAAATGAACTTTCGTTTGTTTGGATGGGTTAATTTTAGAAACAGCGTTCTCTTGACAGGATGAAAAAGCCAGACTGAGTACTACTATGACAACAATGATTCTCATAATTTATTTTTGATCTGAAGCAAAAGTAAAATACTTAACAGAATTATTCAACTAAGCCTCTACCTATTTTCTTCAATTTACCTTCCTTCTTAAATCGAATGACTAATTTATCTATGACCCCATTGATAAATACTTTACTTTTCTGACTGGAATAATCTTTAGAAACCTCTATGTACTCATTCAAAGTTACTTTAACAGGAATGGTTTCAAAATTTAACAATTCACAAATCGACATCTGCATGATTAGCTGATCCATGTCTGAAATACGATCCTCTTCCCAGTTACTTGCAGTTTCAACAATGTATTTTTTATAATCGGTAGCGTTAGCTAAAGTCCTCTTGAGTAGATTAAATGCATATTGTTTATCGTCCTCACTTTTGAACAAAGGCAACATTCTAGCATACTCATCACTGTCGGGTTTGAAAGATTTTATGGTTTTAACAACGGCTAAGTTTACTGAGATAAAATCATCAGACCAATAAATACTATTTTCTTGCAAGAAAGAGTGTAAATCCTCATTGGCAGCTATAAACTCAGCGAACAAAGCCGAAATAAATTTTCGATCATCAATGAATGAAGACTGAGAATTTGTCATGTAATCATCATACAAGTCTGAGTCTAGAATCTGACGAAATAATTTGGTTTGAATCTCTTTATTGTCCTCCCAACAGATAGGTTCAGAGTCTATTTTTTCAAGAAGAGATAAGTTTTTAGACAATAAATTCAACACTTGATTGTCAATAAACTTCGTGTTGGGATCTAAATCTTCACGACTTGGAAGTAACTTATTTTTACCCTTTTCTATTTTTTGTTCTGCTAAAGATTTTAAATTCAATAGCAAAGCCAACATGTGAATATACAAATCATAGGTTTTATTAAAACTCTTTTCCAACTCTCGCTCAAGTTTCATTAAATCATCACTTTCTGAATGAAAAAAAGCGTAAAGTAATTGAAGTACTTTGATGCGAATGTGTCTTCTATTTAGCATAGATATGGGTTTCAATGAACGAAATGGTTGTACAAAAAATAAATTTTGACAAATATAGGTTTTCTTATTCAGATAAAACCCTCTCTATTCGAGCTTGAGCAATTTGTTTTGCAGCCTCGTGAGAAGTAATTCCTTCAAGTTCTGATTTACGAAATATTTCAAGTGTCGTATCATAAATGCCCTCAGTCTTAGAAATTATCTCAGCAAAATCGTAACCTTTTAGTTCTGAGTACACACTAACCAATCCCCCAGCATTAATCAAAAAATCGGGAGCATATACGATTCCTTTATCCAAAATAATTTGACCATGTCTTTGTTCATCTGCCAATTGATTGTTAGCAGCTCCTGCAATAATTTCACAATTTAATCGACCTAATGAATAATCATTCACTGAGGCTCCTAAGGCACATGGAGCGTAAACATCAATATCCATTTCATAAGCTTCATATTTATCAACAATGATAGCTCCATAGTCAGAAGCAGCTATAGATAAACGTTCTTCGCTAATATCTGTTGAGTAGATAATAGCCCCTTCTTTTGATAATAATTTCACCAAATTCATGCCTACATGACCTACCCCTTCCACTAAAATCTTTTTACCTGATAAATCGTCGGAACCCCATTTGTATTTTGCAGAAGCTTTCATTCCCATAAACACACCATAGGCCGTTACAGGGGAAGGGTCTCCAGAGCCCCCCATTGATTTTGGGATCCCAGATACATGACTCGTTGTTTGACGTATCATTTCCATGTCGTGAGGAGTCATCCCTACATCTTCAGCAGTAACATAATGTCCATTTAGAGTATCTACAAACTCACCAAATCGGCGCATTAAGCCGTCTGTCTTTTCTTTTTTGGCATCCCCAATAATTACAGCTTTCCCTCCTCCTAGTTCCAATCCGGATATGGAGGCCTTAAAAGTCATCCCACGGGACAAACGCAAAACATCATTTAAAGCTTCTAGTTCATTCGAATAATTCCACATTCGAGTTCCCCCTAATGCAGGACCTAAAGTAGTACTATGAATGGCAATAATTGCATTTAAACCGGTTAACTGATCCTGACAAAAAACAACTTGTTCGTGTCCCATACGGCTCATTTCAGAAATAATTGGATTTTTAGAAGACCTAACATCCTGAACATCATTTAATTTAATCATATTTTTAACATTAGCGACTTTATCAATACATTGTGAATATTCTTATTATTAAAACTGTATTTTTAAAATCAAATTAGCAAATCTATATATGTTGCGAAATTACTCTTTTTTTAGAGACAGAAAATCACATTAACAAATGAAAGCGCTCCGGCATCTAAATAAATATTTCTGGAAATATCGATATCGATTTATCTTAGGGCTAATCTTCATTCTTACTTCAAATATTTTTGGACTGTACCCCCCTATTTATATCGGTGAAGTTTTCAATATAATTAGCGATTCTTTTAATGATGGAAACCTTTTGGAGACAAACCAAATAAAAGGTCAATTAGCCTATTATGCGTTTTTAGTTCTAGCTTTTGCTGTTTGTAAAGGTTTGTTTATGTTTTTCATGCGACAAACCATTATCGTCATGTCAAGAATGATTGAATATGACCTGAAAAACGAAATTTACAATCACTATCAAAAACTCAGCATCTCTTTTTACAAAAGAAATAAAACGGGAGATCTCATGAATCGAATCAGTGAAGATGTAAGTCGGGTTCGAATGTTTTTAGGACCTGCAATACTTTACACAGCAAACCTCATCATCAGTATTTCTCTAATCATACCCAAAATGATTAGCATAAGTCCAAAACTCACACTTTACGTTTTAAGCCCACTCCCATTATTAGTGGTTGCAATTTACAAAGTGAGTAGCATCATGAATAAAAAAAGTGAAATTGTTCAAGAACAACTCTCCAAACTATCAAGCATAAGTCAGGAAACATTTTCAGGCATTCGTGTTATTAAATCATACACACAGGAAAATTTTGCTCAACTTCAATTTATGAATGCGGCAGAAGATTACAAAACAAAAAACCTTTCACTCATTAAGGTTAATGCCTTGTTCTTTCCATTAATGATTTTACTCATCGGGCTAAGCACGCTTTTCACAATATATATTGGTGGATTAGAAGCAATTGCTGGTCATATACAAGTAGGTCATATAGCTACTTTTGTCATCTATGTAAACATGCTTACCTGGCCTGTAGCTTCACTAGGCTGGGTCACCTCTATTGTTCAAAGAGCAGCAGCATCTCAAGAACGAATCAATGAATTCCTTACTGAAGAGCCAGAAATTAAAAATCAAATCAAAGAAAGCACCACAATTGCAGGAAATATTGAGTTTAACAATATTTCTTTTACCTACCCTGACACAGGAATTCAAGCATTGAAAAACGTTTCATTCTCTATAAAAGAAGGAGAAACTTTGGGGATTATCGGTAAAATTGGGTCGGGAAAAAGCACTCTAGCCGAGCTGCTCTGTCGAATTAACGACCCCGACTCAGGAACCATATGTGTAGGTGGCAAAAACATCAAAGAATTAAATCTTCACGATTTGAGGGATGCGGTAGGATATGTTCCCCAAGAAACCTTCTTGTTTTCAGATTCAATTTACAACAACATTGCTTTTGGAAATAAGCAGTCCGACAATGAAGCTGTGCATCAAGCAGCTAAACAAGCCGGCATCTTTGAGAATATCAAACAATTTAAAAAACAATTTGACACGGTAATTGGAGAAAGAGGAATTACACTCTCTGGCGGTCAAAAGCAAAGACTATCAATTGCCAGAGCACTAATAAGAAATCCAAAATTTATGCTCTTTGACGACTGTTTGTCTGCTGTTGATGTAGAAACTGAAGAGCTAATTCTTCAAAACATAAAAATCCAAAGCAAAAATAAATCTTGCATTATCATTTCTCACAGAGCTTCATCTATTAAACATGCGGATCAAATTATTGTATTAAAAGATGGAGAAATTATAGAGCAAGGTGTACACAAAACGCTTATGAATTTAGATGGTGACTATGCGCATATTTATAAAAAGCAACTGATTGAATCTAAACATTGAAGCAGCTTTTCATGTTTTTCCTTTTATTTCAGAATAATTTTTACAAGATTTGAGGGACTCAAAGCGAGATATAACAAAATAAAATCATGGAAGGACACGATAGCAAATCGCAAGAAATCTTCTCTAAAATTTTGAGAGCAGGCAGAAGAACTTATTTCTTTGACGTCAGATCGACACGTGCAAACGATTACTACTTAACCATCACAGAAAGTAAGAAACATACAAATGAAGATGGGTCTGCATATTACAAAAAACATAAAATCTATCTCTACAAAGAGGACTTCCTTCGCTTCAAAGATATTTTTGATGATGTAACAAAATTCATTATTGATGAAAAAGGAGAAGAAATCATCTCAGACTACGAACCCAACGACAAATCTAATTCGGAAACGGACACCACCGAAAAGGATAAAGATTCCTCTTCTTTTACAAATATTGAATTTGAAGATATATAGGCTCAATAAGGTGCCCATTGGACCACCTAGACTTCAAACAGTTTGAGAGCAATTGGGCCTTGACACATAACAATCCTTAAGCTTAGTAATTATCTCGAAGCTCTTTCTTCAAGAAAACCAATGCTTCATCAATCATCCACTTTTGTTCTTCTAAAGACCCCTCTATAATCTGCTTTCCAAGTTCTGTAGCATCTGAATGAGGTGGGACTGATGTTACCTTATCATTGATTACTCCCAACAATTGATTTTTAGCTTGATTGATTAAATCCCAAGCCTCGTCCGACACGTATACTTGTTGTGACATATTGTGATCATATTCACTGCGAATGGTTTGCAATAAAGCAGCGTGAAGAGACATAGATTTCATATTGGCTTGTTGTACCCTAGGAATTAAATGAACCGGCTTCATACGTTCTAAAAACAGCGCCAACCTTTCGTATGATTGCATTCTTAGAGGAACTACTTCCTTCGCTACTGACTTTTTGTATTCAAAAACACGACGTGAATGGTCGTGATTTAAAACTTTTTTCAGCATATAAATGGCCAACAACATCACCAGAATAGCTGGCAAAATAAAATCCAAATGAGAAACAATAACATCCATAGCAACTAATTTTAGCTAATAAAACATAAGTAACAGATAGGAAAAACAATCTGTGAAGAATACTCAATCATCGATAAACAACAAATCGAAGTATCTTATTTTGAGTTTTAGAGGTAAGACCAACAAAGTAAACACCATCCGGATAAGATTCAACAGAAAGTTTCATTTCTCCAGAACTACGAGAATCCCATTCCATCATCTGAAGAACCTGCCCCAAAGTATTCAATACCGAAACTTGATAAATCTCACCTGTATCATCTACTAAACTTAAATTAAGCTCATTACGAGTAGGGTTTGGATGTAATCGTATATCTAAACCTTGATCTACTTCTAAAATCCCAATATCCGTATTCGTAGCTAATTGAAATTTAAAATCATCAATAAGATAGTGAACAAGGCTCGAAGAGCCTACCTCATCTTCAAAAACAATAGCACTCAATTCAGTACTTCCGTATTTAGAATCTGATGTCCAATGTAAACTCCAATCTGCAAGCAACTCATCATTAATAGAAAGCACGACAAGATCACGATCCATATCAATAAGCTGATTGAGATCAAACCATTGATGTTGAGGAAATGTAAATGCGATCATTTCTCCTCCTGCCTTAATAAAACCTTGACCGTCATCGTTAAACTGAACTTGATAGGCAGACATAAGATCAGAACAAGTTGACTTGTGGTAAATGGTATATGCAGCACTCTTTCCATTAGGTACAAACATTTTAAAAGACACGTCAAAAGCATTCTCTTTAAAGCCCCCTAGATTTCTAGAGAATTTATTGGAGCCATCGGCTGCATTTACCTCCAAATACTGAAGTCCTTCAGGAGCATTCACAGAAAATATGTTTGCTGCAAAGGTGTCCACACAAAAAGCTTTCCACGAATTGGATTGCAAATACAAAAGAGAATCGACGGAATAAGTTTCAAAATTATCGGAATCGTAGATGTTTCCGTAATAAGAAATATTAAAGGTCAAATTCAACTCACGCTCTAAAGAATCTGTAATGGCAACCGAATAACTGCCTGTTGAAAGATTAACAAGACTGTCTTTGGTTTCACCCGTATCCCATGCAATAACATAAGGAGGGACTCCAGAAGCAATATCCAAATAAATAGCACCGTCATCTCCCATTTGACTACTCGTATGACGTACTTGATGTTCTGCAATTAAATCGGGTATTCCACAACCCTCAGATTCTAACAATGACTTTCGATTGGAGTAATAGTTCAAAGCAAAATGCATTCTTTCAACCTGACCTTTACTGAACATCACCATAACTGAATCATTGACATACTCCATGTAATTCATGAACATATCAACACTTCCACAAGAGACTTGCGGATGAATGGGAATCTCATAATAGGCTTCCTCAGATGTGGGTGTATCGGCTACACCATCATCATGGTCACAACCTCCGGAACCATTTCCCCATGTATGATTTAAATTAAAATAATGTCCCACCTCATGAACAAGTGTTTTACCCATATTAAAAGTGGCATGCTCATTCTCACCAAAATATTGGTAGGCAATAACCACTCCGTGTACAAGAGGGTAATCAGAGGCTGAAAGTGTTTTATGAGGAGCATGTGAATAACCCAACACACTACTCGATATTTTAGCAACCCAAATATTCAAATAGGAACTAGGATCCCAAGCATCTACTCCTTCTTCTGCCGAATGCTTCACATTATCCAGAGCCGAAGAAAAAGAGCTAACAGTTGTAGTATGTCGAGTAATACCATTGGTCGCATAACCATTGGGATCTACAGAAGCTAAGCAAAACTCAATCGATGGATTTCCAATAGCTGACTGAAAGATTTCTGGAGTCTGATTCAAATCCTGATTAGTAGCATTGTAAGAGGCATTTAACACCTGTATTTGCTGGTGTATTTGCTCATCGGTAATATTCATATCAGTAGCGGATTCATTTTTCACAATATGAACGACCACAGGAATGGTATAAGAAACATTTGACCTTCTTGATTTTTGTTTTTTGAATCTTTCAAAAGCCTTTTCCTCCTTCTTTAATAACTCCAAATATTCATGAGACTTAAAATGTTCTTCATGAATAGAATCAAAATGACAGCGAGGGCTATGTTTTTGAGCGTGAACCATAATCGGCACACACAGAAGTAAAACCAAATAGAAATATCGCATACGTATAAATTAACGTAGTAAAAGTACAATTTATTTCAACCTGCCAACCAAATAATCAAAATTGTAAAGCAATTTTCAAGAAATTGATACCCCTTCTAAATACCCGAAATAGATTTCACTTTATATATCGAGTAAAAGCATATAAAACAGACTCTAAATGTGAATATCCTCGTGGATAAAAGGTGTTCGATATGGCATTTCTCAAAAGCATTTTATTTACATTTGGAACGACACAGAACTCAAACATGGCAAAAAAGAAAAAAAACAAATACCCCCAATTTGGTCTTAACTTCGAAAACAAAACAACTCAAGTCGTTTTCGGGCTCTTTTTTTTAGGCCTATCCATCCTATTTTTTCTTTCGTTTGTTTCCTTCATCTTCAATTGGAAAAAAGACTTTGATGTCCTACAACTAAGTTCACTGGAACTTTTATTAGATTCAAAAATTACCGTCAACAATGCATTGGGTAATCTCGGAGCAACACTGGGCCAATTTTTTATTTATAAACTCTTTGGAGTGGCCTCGTTTTTGATTCCCTTCTACCTGTTCATATCAGGCTTACAAACTTTCACCAACCAGCACATTATTAAGCTTTTTCGCCTCTTCAGAAATTCCATTTTCATAGGCCTTTGGCTCACTACTTTTTTTGGATTATTTCTGAGTGAAACAACCATTTTAAGCGGGCACTTTGGTTCTGTAATTTCTACGTTCTTATCGAGACTTTTAGGCACAACAGGCACAAGTTTGGTTTTAGGATTCTCCATGCTTATTTTCTTGGGTCTGTATTACCGATGGACCCCTGAAAAAATTCAAGAATTCTTCAAGAGAAAAGAAAAAGAAGACGCTTCAGAGGAATTAAATACAAAAACAATCCTAGAGGAACAACCAAATGAAGTTCCATCGGATACAACTGAAGATAGACCTACAATTAATGAATCGATTGAAACAGAGATTATCTCTAAAGAGATGTCTGTAGAGCTGCCAGAGAAAAAAGAAACAATAGGCTCCTCTATCGATAAGGTCGAACTGGATGTTGAAGTAAAAGACGAAGAGGTTCTATCTGATAAAGAAGTTAACAAAGCACTAGAAGAGTTTGGAGAGTACGATCCAAAATTAGACTTGGGTCGTTACAAACACCCTACTATTGACTTGATGATTGAATACCCCAACTCTCAAGTTACCGTTGACAAAGAAGAATTAGAAGCCAACAAAAACCAAATTGTTGAGACTTTAAATAATTATAAAATTGAAATCGCCAAGATAAAGGCTACGGTCGGTCCTACAGTAACACTCTACGAAATCGTTCCCGCTCCTGGTGTTCGTATTTCAAAAATCAAAGGCTTAGAAAATGACATCGCATTGAGTTTAGCCGCTTTGGGAATTCGAATTATAGCACCACTTCCGGGTAAAGGGACCATAGGTATAGAAGTTCCTAACAGCAAGCCGAGCATTGTTTCTATGAAATCGATTCTAGCCTCGGAAAAATTTCAACATGCAGACTACGAACTGCCTATAGGATTGGGGAAAACAATTTCGAATGAAACCTTTGTAGCTGATTTAGCCAAGATGCCTCACCTCCTCATGGCAGGAGCTACAGGCCAAGGAAAATCTGTAGGGTTGAATGCTATTTTAGCATCGTTACTCTACAAAAAACACCCCTCACAACTCAAATTTGTACTGGTTGACCCAAAAAAAGTAGAACTTACCCTTTACAATAAAATTGAACGACATTTCTTGGCGAAACTACCGGATGCAGAAGAGGCGATTATTACGGATACAACCAAGGTTGTAAATACCGTAAATTCCCTTTGTATTGAAATGGATTCGAGATACGACCTTCTTAAAAAAGCTCATGTAAGGAACATCAAAGAATACAATCATAAATTTATAAACCGCAAGTTGAATCCCGAAAATGGACATCGATACCTACCCTACATCGTATTGGTAATTGATGAATTTGCAGACCTAATCATGACAGCGGGGAAAGAAATTGAAACCCCTATTGCTCGATTGGCTCAATTGGCACGTGCTATTGGAATTCACTTAATCGTGGCCACACAACGCCCAACAACAAACATCATTACGGGAACCATAAAAGCAAACTTCCCCGCTCGTATCGCCTTCAGAGTAACCTCTGTTATAGACTCAAGAACAATCATGGATGCTGCCGGAGCCAATCAGTTGATTGGTCGTGGTGATATGTTGATTTCCGACGGTAATGAAATAACCCGTTTGCAATGTGCTTTTATAGATACCCCTGAAGTAGAAAAATTAACAGAATTCATTGGTTCGCAACAAGGTTACCCAATAGCTTTTGAGCTACCCGAATACGTAGGAGAAGAAGCCAAAGCCATCGGAACAATCGATTTAAACGACCGAGACGCCTTATTTAGAGACGCTGCCTCTGTTATTGTAATGCACCAACAAGGATCAGCATCATTATTGCAACGCAAACTCAAACTAGGATACAATAGAGCCGGAAGAATAATAGACCAGCTGGAAGCAGCAGGTATTATTGGCCCCTTTGAAGGCAGTAAAGCCAGACAAGTACTGATTCCAGACGAGTATGCTTTAGAACAACTGCTAAACACTGAAACAGAAGAATAAATCTCAAGTATCGAACTTCTCGTTAACCTTATATTTTATTAATTTTGCAAATACAATTGCAGATACGATTTCATGAAAAATATTTTCTTACTCTTCGCCCTATTCTTAGTGGGATTCAATTCAATAGCACAGACCCTAAGTGATCCTGTAGCAAAATCCATACTTGATGATGTTAGTACGGCTACAGATGCTCTTGAAGTCATACATATCGATTTTGAATTTACGCTAAGCAACACCACGGAAAATATTAGTGAGTCCTCCTCCGGAACATTAACCATCAAAAATAATCAATACCTATTGTCATTCATGGGACTGCGTCAAATAAGCGATGGGGAAACGATTTGGACCATTTTAGAAGAAGATGAGGAAGTTCAAATTTCTGATATTGACCCAGAAGATGATGAAGCGCTTAGTCCTTCCAACTTACTTAAAATGTATGAAAAGGGGTTTACCTATCAATTGGGTGAAAAAAGTGGAAACCTGCAAATCATAGATCTATTACCCGAAAATACAGATGAAGTAGATTACACCAAAATTGAATTATTAATTGACACCAAAGTCAAACAAGTCAAAAATCTGAAACAGTTTGGTGAAAACGGCACAGATTCAGAATACACCATACACACCTTCTCACCCCTCATCATTCAAGATTCAGCCTTTACATTTAACGAAGCGGATTACTCTGGATTTGACATCATAGACCTACGGTAAGACTTACAATTGCTCCTAATTAAAATGCTACCACTAGCATTCGTTTGGATTTTACTCACAACGCTTTTTGTGAAAAGTATACCAAACCCATAAATATAGTCATCCCCTCCACCCCAAGAGTGAAGTATCGTTCGTGTAACTTCGGATGACTTTTATAGACAAGCAAAGCAGAAAACTCATAGGTCAAATAAATAGCAACAGCACCCCACAAATTAAGATTGCCTTCAAAAAAGTATCGATACGCAAGTATTAATTCCGCAATTAATAAAGCAAAAATACCTATCCACTTGGCCTTTCTTACCCCATACACTTGAGGTAGGGTTCTCAAATTCGTATTATCAAAACGCAAATCTCTAATATCAAAAGGTATGGTTATTGCCAATATGAATAAGAAACGTTCAATTAATGTTAAAAAATCAAGCTTTTGATCATGAATCAACGCTGGTAATCCATCTGTTACCATGGCCCAAGTAAACGCAATTAAAAATATTTTCAAACAAGGGATATCCCTCAGTCGAATCCAACCCAAACGAGTTTTGAATACAGGTAAGACGTAGGTCACAGAAACAAATGCCATAGGAAGAAGGTACATCCATAGACTCTTATAAATGAACCTAAAAAAATAACAAGCTGACAAACATGAAACAAAGCACAAAATCCATAAAAAAACGCTGTATCTGAAAATGATTTCATGCCGAGCTGAATTTCCTTCAATTAGCATTGGATGCACTCGAATCAAACGAATAAAATTATAAATGAAAATAGTAGAGAAAAATACAAAACCTAACAATTCAGGATGTCTAATATGCCGAATATCAAGACTTACCCATGTTAATAGCAGAGCACCAAAAGACACATAAACATTGCTTGCAACTAATAAATCTAAAGCTTTGACAACAAATTTCATAATGTTCAAAAATACTTATATTTTCCTCTATTGTAATGAATTCTAGCCATCATAATTTCGTAATTTTAAACGCATAAAAACTACTTAGTAAATAAAGAATGAATACAAACTCATTTGCGCTTCGCCACATCGGTCCCAGGGAAGAAGATGTGAAAGAAATGTTAACTACGATTGGACTTGATTCCATGGAAGAGTTAATCAATAAAACAATACCTTCTGACATCAGACTTTCTGATGAATTAAATTTAAATGAAGCCATGAGTGAACAAGAATTTCTTGGTCACATTAAAACTATTTCCACTAAAAACAAACCATTCAAAACCTATATTGGACTGGGATACAATGCGACTGTACTCCCTAGTGTAATCCAAAGAAACATATTAGAAAATCCAGGTTGGTACACAGCTTACACTCCGTATCAGCCAGAAATTTCTCAGGGCAGACTCGAAGCACTCCTAAACTTCCAAACCATGGTCATTGATCTAACCGGAATGGAAATTGCCAACGCCTCTCTTCTGGATGAAGCTACAGCAGCATCTGAAGCAATGATTATGTTGTACAACAGCAGATCTCGAACAAAGAGAAAAACAGATGCCAAAGAATTTTTCGTTTCCGAAGATTGTTTACCACAAACGATAAGCCTTTTAGAAACTCGATCCGAACCTCTAGGTATTGAGCTTGTTATCGGTAATCATCATACCTATGTATGCAATGAAAAAACCTTTGGGGTACTACTGCAATACCCTGCAGCAACGGGCGAAATTTACAACTACAAAAAAATTACAGATCAGGCTCATGAAGTCGAAGCACTCGTTGCCGTTGCTGCCGACTTATTGTCACTGAGCTTGATTGAGTCGCCAGGTTCCTGGGGCGCAGATGCCGTTGTAGGTTCATCTCAGCGATTTGGTATTCCAATGGGGTACGGAGGTCCACATGCAGCTTATTTTGCTACAAAAGAGTCTTTTAAGAGGAACGTACCAGGTCGTATGATTGGACTTTCCAAAGACGAAAACAATGAACCTGCCTTACGAATGGCACTTCAAACCCGTGAGCAACATATAAAAAGAGAAAAAGCAACCTCTAACATTTGTACTGCCCAAGTTCTATTAGCGATTATGGCTGGAATGTATGCAGTCTACCATGGACCAAAAGGTATTAGCCATATAGCAAGACGAATACACAACAAAACAAATGCGCTCAACAAAGCACTTAAGGCTTTAGGGTATTCTCAAAAAAACGAGTGTTATTTCGACACGCTTTTAATCGACCTTAATGGAGTAAATGCAGAAGTCGTTAACAAAATTGCTCTGGATGCAAAAATTAACT
>JAQWKY010000049.1 GCA_029247585.1 Flavobacteriales bacterium
CCTAGAGGAAGACTCAGGGCAATACGATACCGTAAAAGATGTTTTCTGGGCCAGTGGCGCTGCATTTTTTGTAAAACGCAAGGCCTACATAGAGACAGGAGGCTTAGACGATTCCTTTTTTGCCCATCAGGAAGAAATTGATTTGTGTTGGCGTTTTTTAAACCGAGGCTACAAAATTGCCTGCGTACCTCAATCGACCGTTTACCACCTTGGGGGCGCCTCCTTGGATGCTGCCCATCCCAAAAAGACGTTTCTGAATTTCAGAAACAACCTGACGATGATGCTGAAAAATCTTCCAGCACATGCCCTACCCCTTATTTTAGTAAGGATGGCCCTCGATGGACTAGCAGGACTTAAATACATCGGTGAAGGTCGATTTAAGCACTTTGTAGCCATTTTAAAAGCCCACGGCTCATTCTATTCAAGAATTCCAGATACGCTCAAAAAACGTGGCAAAACGAAGCCTGTCAATGATTCCGTTCAGTACAAAAAGTGCATTTTGTGGGATTACTTTGTCAAAGGAAACAAAAGTTTCCAAAAGTTAAGGTGGTAAATAGATAGCCGGGTGCTATCAGTAAAGTTTTTTACGCTTTAGTAGATACGATAATAAGACCGGCTCAAAACCTTTGGAGCAGTCCACGGGAACAAAGTCAATTTTATACTGTCCGCAACGCAACTTCAATTCCTTTTCATAGGCTAACATTTGTTCGTGGTATGCATCTTGAAGCTCTGCAGGGTTTACCTTCAGTTCTTCACCCGTTTCTAGATCAATGAATTGGTGCAAACGCGAGTCAAAATCAAGGTACAACTCATGGGCTCGGTCAACCACATGAAAAACAATGACTTCGTGCTTGTTGTACTTTAAATGCTGAAGGGCGGAGAAAACATCCTCAGACGTATCAGGGTTGCCTAGGAAATCACTGAATAAAATCACCAAAGAACGCTGATGAACCCGTTCTGCTACTTCATGTAAAGCTTTTACGACATTGGTCGTCTGCATTTGCTTTACATCAAAAGGTTTCGCCATAGACTCCAGCTCCCACAAGAGTCTCTTGTGATGTGCACCACTGGTTTTGGCTGCTGTATGAAGTTTGAGTTCTTCGGAAAAAATAGACAAGCCTACGGCATCGCGCTGTCGCTTGAACAGGTTCATCAAAGCAGCAGAAGCAAGTACTGAAAATCCAATCTTATTGGGGTTTTCAGCAGTCAAAGTCTTTTGAACTGGAAAATGCATGGAAGAAGACTGGTCAATCACCAATTGACAACGCAGATTGGTTTCTTCCTCAAAACGCTTTACAAACAACTTATCGGTACGCGCAAACAACTTCCAGTCAATATGTCGAGTACTCTCCCCTCTATTGTACAAGCGATGTTCAGCAAACTCCACAGAAAAGCCGTGGTAGGGACTTTTGTGCAATCCGGTAATAAAACCTTCTACCACTTGACCGGCAAAAAACTCTAGGTTTTCAATGGTCTTCAATTCATTTTGTGAAATATATTCTTGCATAAAAAAAGGGCTGTAACAGCCCTTCAATTTAAGATTTTATAGGAAATCCTTACAATAAGGTGTCCATTTTTTTAGCCAAGTCTGCTTTTGGAGCAACACCAACGTTTTTGTCAACGATCTCTCCACCTTTGAAGAATAAGATGGTAGGAATGTTACGTATGCCGTATTTCGCAGCAATTTCTTGCTCGTCATCAACGTTAACTTTTCCAACTACAGCCTTACCTTCGTAATCCGCTTGAAGTTCATCAACAATAGGTCCTACCATACGGCAAGGCCCACACCATTCTGCCCAAAAGTCAACCAATACAGGTTTGTCTGAATTTATTACTGTTTCTTCAAAGTTTGCCGTGGTAATTTCTAAAGCCATTTGATTCTTTTCTAATGTTAGGTACCAATTTTATGGGTACAAAATTAATAATTTATACAACAAAACAAGCCTTTTAATTTAATTTGTATTGCACATCCACTAAAGTGCTAATATCCTGTACCAATTGCTTTGAAATCTTGACCTTGTAAGTACGTGACAAAAGCTCCAATACAATGGATTCATCAGGATCGTGAACGTGCAATTTTAACTGGTGACTCCCCTTGTGTTCTTCTAGAATATTTTGAAATTGATCGGCAAAATCTTCGTTGATGTCGTAGAGGTTTAACTTTAAAGTAATACTTTTAGTTAACTTATCTAAAACGCTAGAAAGCAGGTTCATAGAAATAATCTTTATTTCTAACTGATCGTTCCATGCCCGATTCTGTACACGCGCCTTAACGTATACAAAAGCACCCTGAACCAGCATCATTTTAAACTTCAAATAATCGTCTCTAAAAATCATAAACTCTTTGGAGTCCGTAAAATCTTCAATGACAAAAACACCGTATGGGTTTCCATTTTTGTCAATTCGATGTTGCACATCTGTAATGATTCCGGCAAAAGACAAATCGCGATTCTTAATCGCCTCTAAATCTTTAAAATTATCGATGTTGTGGTTGCAATTGTGTTTAATTTCAAAAGCATAGTCATCCAGAGGATGCCCAGAAATGTAGATGCCCACAACTTCCTTTTCGCGAGCAAGTAAATCCAAGCGCTCCCACTCATCACATACCGGTAAGGGTGGCGCTGGAAGCTCTACCCCGTCCACACTACCAAAAAGATCGGGTGGCGCATCCAAACTCTCTTGGTACGCATTTCCATACCGAATGGCCTTATTTAAAAAGGTATACCCCTCTTTTAACTCGTAAAAATACATGGCTCGATGCTCGCCATCAAAAGAGTCGAAGGCACCTGCTAAAGCCAAGTTTTCTAAGGTTCTTTTATTCACAGAACGTAATTCCACGCGTTTTGTCAATGCATAAATATGGTCGAAGTAGCCGTTCTCTTTACGTTCATTTACAATGTTTTCCACGGCTGCCTCTCCTACACCCTTAATGGCTCCCAAACCAAAACGAATTTCTCCCTTATCATTCACGTTAAATTTGTAGGCCGACTCGTTGATATCAGGCCCTAAAACCGTAAGCCGCATTCGCTTACACTCTTCCATAAAAAAGGTGACCTTTTTGATGTCGTTCATGTTGTGCGTAAGCACAGAAGCCATGTATTCTGCTGGGTAGTGTGCTTTCAGATAAGCGGTATGGAAGGCTACTACAGAATAACAAGTGGAGTGAGATTTATTGAAAGCATAGGCAGCAAAAGCCTCCCAATCTTTCCATACCTTTTCGGCGACCTCAGGGTCGTGATTGCGTTCAGCACACCCGTCTATGAACTGTGGCTTCATTTTTTCCAGCAAGGAGAAAATCTTCTTACCCATAGCCTTACGAAGCATATCGGCATCCCCCTTTGAAAAACCAGCTAGTTTCTGAGAGAGCAGCATCACCTGCTCCTGATATACCGTAATCCCATAGGTTTCGGCCAGATAATCTTCCATCCCCTCCAAGTCATAGGTAATCTCTTCTCTACCGTGTTTCCTAGAAATAAAGTTCGGAATGTATTCTAAAGGTCCCGGACGATACAAGGCGTTCATGGCAATGAGGTCCGCAAACTTATCGGGTTTTAAAGCACGAAGGTGCTTCTGCATACCTGGCGACTCAAACTGAAAAGTACCGTTCGTGGCTCCTTTTTGATAAAGCTCATAAGTAAGCTCGTCATCCAAAGGAATGGTATCGGTATCAATAACAACATCGTGCTTTTCCTTAATGAGCGCAATAGCATCCTTGATGATGCTCAAGGTCTTTAAGCCCAAGAAATCCATCTTAAGCAGCCCTGCATCTTCCACCACCGAGTTGTCGAACTGCGTCACCAGCAAAGACGAGTCTTTCGCGGTAGCCATAGGCACGTGCTCACGTATGTCACTTGGGGTAATAATAACACCACAAGCGTGAATACCTGTGTTTCGCACCGAGCCCTCAATGGAGATTGCCCGATTTAAAGTCTCTGCAGACAAATCCGAACCTTTGGCTATACTTTTCAATTGAGCAGCCATTTGCATTTGATCCGCATTCAACTTCTCCTTCAGCTTATCTTCAGGCAGATTGAACAGCTTATGCAAGGATATATCGGGAACTAACTTTGCAATTCGATCGGCCTCATGCAGGGGTAAATTCAATACACGTGCGGCATCACGTATCGATGACTTTGCCGCCATGGTTCCGTAGGTGATGATTTGAGCCACTTGACTCTCACCGTACTTTTCAAGTACAAAATCTATGATCTTTCCACGCCCCTCGTCATCAAAATCAATATCAATATCGGGTAAGGATACACGATCGGGATTAAGGAAACGCTCAAAAAGCAGGTCGTAAGCGATTGGATCTACATTAGTGATACCAATGCAGTAGGCTACGGCAGAACCTGCCGCAGAACCCCTCCCTGGACCTACAGAGACCCCAAGGTTATGCGCTTCGGTTGTGAAATCTTGAACAATCAAGAAATAACCTGGGTAACCTGTTTTTTCAATGGTTAGCAACTCAAAATCAAGACGCTCTCTAATTTCATCCGTGATTTCAGGGTAGCGCTTCTTTGCCCCTTCATAGGTAAGGTGTCTCAGATAACTGTTTTCCCCACGCTTCCCGCCATCTTTCGCATCTTGAGCATCAATAAATTCTTCGGGAATATCAAATGCGGGAAGCAAAACATCTCTCTTGAGATCATACACCTCTATTTTATCGACGATTTCCTGTGTAGTTGCAATGGATTCTGGCAAATCCTTAAACAACTCCTTCATTTCAGTCTGAGACTTGAAATAAAACTCATCATTAGGGAAACCAAAGCGGAATCCTCTTCCTCTTCCAATAGGTGTCTCTTTGAGTACACCGTCTTTAACACAAAGCAAAACATCATGAGATAAGGCGTCGTCCTTACCCATGTAATAAACATTGTTGGACGCAAAATAGTTCACGCCGTATTTTTGAGCAAAGCCAAGCAAAACATTATTTACATGCACTTCTTCGTCCAAACCATGCCGCATCAACTCTACATAAAAATCTTCACCAAAAGTTTCGTGCCACCAAACGAAAGCCTCTTCTGCCTGACGCTCACCTACATTTAAAATAAGATTCGGTATTTCGGCAGTTAACCCTCCTGTAGTGGCAATTAACCCCTCTTTGTATTGCAATATCAACTCTTTATCTACACGAGGACAACCCGCGTACAAACCATCAATAAATGCTTGCGAACTAAGCTTAGCTAAATTGTGATAACCCCGTCTGTGTTTTGCCAAAAAAACAAGCGTAGAACGACGGTCGGGATTCTCCTTAGTGAACTTTCTGATTTTATGGTCAGCAGTAAGGTACAACTCACAACCTAAAATGGGCTTTACATCATTCTTTATCGCCTCACGAACAAATTTATATGCCGCATACATATTACCCGTATCCGTAAGTGCTACTGCGGGCATACCATACTCTTTAGCCTTTGCTATAAGATCAGGAACATCGCAGGAAGCTTGCAATACAGAATAAGATGAATGGCAATGAAGGTGGGAAAATGGTAAATCTTGAAGCTCAGCGTCATCAGCTACAGCTGAGCCAGCAACTACTTCAGGCTCTTGCTCTAGTAAGCCCGACCCTAAAGGGGTATAAGGCTCTATATTTAAACCTAAAAGCTCAAAAGGCTTTGGGTTCTCAGCTAAAAACCTTTGATTGTAATCCTCCTCAAAACTCAATCGTTGATGATTGATGACGCGCAATCGAATCAATTCCAGAAAACAACGTGTGGTTGCCTCAACATCTGCAGAGGCATTATGAGCTTCATTAAAGCCCTCGTTGAAAAGTTTGGTGTGTAGCTCCGTTAATGTAGGCCACTTAAATTTACCCCCCCTACCTCCAGGTATGGCACAGAAATCTGTTCCTTCTTCTTTGGTGTCGATGGTTTTTTCATCCATCAAAGAGGTATGCATTTGGGCTCTGAAAAACTCGGCACCCATGATGTTGATGTCAAAGACAATGTTGTGCCCTACAATGAAAGTGGACTGCGCTATGGCTTTGTTGAATTCCTCCAACACAAAGGCAAGATCAACACCCTGTTCTTGAGCTCGTTTCGTGGAAATTCCATGAATTTTCTCAGCATTAAAAGGTATGGTGAAATCTTGTGGACGTACAATGAAGTTCTTTACCTCAATGAGTTCACCCATGTCATTGTGCAATTGCCATGCTATCTGTACCAAGCGAGGCCAATTTTCTGAATCGCTCACGGGCGCAGAAAAATTCTTTGGGAGTCCAGTAGTCTCAGTGTCGTAAATCAGATACATATAAGGGCAATAGACGTTTAAATCAACCAAGTAAATGTAGCCTATTCAAGCCAAAAAATAGCCATTGTTGATAAGAAATGAGAAAGGGTTATTAAGCTGTAAATTTAGGTTTAGGTTGGTCCAGATGATGAGCTAAAGCTCAGTAGCATCATTTCTAGACAAATGGGAATTCCAACCCCTATTTGTGTAGAATACGATTAATTTCTCTAGCCATAATATGCAACTTATTTGAATCTTTATGTATTTGATGAACGGTCGTCTCTATAGATTTAACGGTATCCATTGACATGGCCTTGATGGATTTTATATCCACACCGTCTGTAAATTTCCTGACATTCATAATTTTTGAGTCAACTTCTTTTGAACTTAACTCTTGATAGGTCGAAATTAAGTCTTCCAAATAATCGAAATTTCGGGCAAGAATAAAAGTATGACTAAGTAGCTTATGTGTTGAGCTGTTCAAATTATGTACAATATCAGCGTGAGATTTACTGAAATAAAGAAGAGAAGTTTCTAATTCTAGAACTCTTTTTTTATTCTCCACACTCAAGCTATGAGATTTTTCTACGTGACTCTCTTTTTTCATGTGTCGTGTTCGTTTTAAAAATCAATTAATAAGTTTCAGATTATGCCATCATTGAAAAGTAAACAGATTGAAAATTAAATTTTTCATAATTCCCCTAACAAAACTATCAATAATAATTAATAATTTATATATTTACACTATTAAATAAATTAAGTTAAAAGTAATAACATAATAAAGCAATGCTAGGAGAAGTGAAAAAAACAGAGGATTCGTTGAGTTACAAAGAGAAGAAGGAAGCTAGAGAAAATGATGATTATTTGTATATAAAGGAGTTGGATTTGGACATCACCGAAGCTGAAAAAAAGGAGATAAAGCATTTAAATGTTCTCTATCTAGATGACGATAGTGATGTATTAGATAGCTACAGTTCCATGCATCGTTTTGACTTCAACATCTTTACGACAACTGACCCTATGGAAGCTAGACATATCATAGCAACGAAAGATATTCAAATCATCATTACTGACCAAAGGATGCCCTACATGACTGGGCTGGAATTTTTTACAATGATTTCGCAAGAACATCCAGAGCCCATAAGAATACTCTTAACGGGATATGCAAATTTAAATGCTGTTGTTGACGCAGTGAAATCAAGGATTATTTTTCGGCATGTATCAAAACCATTTACGCCGAATATGATGAGGCAAGCAATTAAAAGCGCAGCAGAAATGTACTACCTACAACGTGAAATACGCGAAAGATAGCGCAATCATCGATTTAGATAAGGTAAGTAAGCTAAAAAGCCTGATGCAAACCCCACTTTAAATTTAGTATGAACAATTTAGGTGATAAAACGTCACTTACAAATAATTTTATTATGCTTGATGAAAATAATATCGAAATAGGTAAAATACAGGTTCAAGATTATTCAGGTGATGAATCAAACATTAGGACCTCCCAAATTAGTGTAGTCTACCTAGATGATGATCATGTGATGTTGGATAATTTCAAAACCATATACAGCCCCTATTTCAATGTGTATGTCACAGACTCTGCGGATACGGCAAGAGAGATTATAAAAAACAAGGAAATCAATATCATCATTTCAGATCAAAGAATGCCTAAAATTACAGGTGTTCAATTTTTTGCTTCTATCGTTAAAGAATTTCCTGATCCAATACGAATCTTGCTAACTGCTTTTACTGAAATTGAAGTCGTAATCAATGCAATAAACCAAGGCCAAATATATCAATACGTGAGGAAGCCTTACATTTTTCAAGACATGAAAAAAATGCTTGAGGATGCAAGTGAAATTTATCACATCAGAAAAAGTAAATCGGGAGCATACATTGATAGAGGAAAGATGCATTTAAGTTTATCGCCAAATTTTGAGGGATAAAAGAAGAACGTGCTAGAATCTAATAAACTCTAACTTCTTTTTACAAAATAGACTTAAGGCCCTCATAAACTACCACGCTTACTGCGTTTGCAATATTTAAACTGCGAACATGGGAGCTATACATGGGGATTTTATAGACTTTATTGATGTTTTCTTGGACAACATACGTAGGTAAACCCTTAGATTCGCGCCCAAAAATTAAAAACAACTCATCTTTGTAATCTATCGACCAGTGGTCTTTTTGTCCATGACTCGAAAAATAAACCATCTCTTTACCCTGATTTCGCTCGTAGAACTCCTCTATGCTGTCATAGATGAAAAGCGTAAGATGTCTCCAATAATCCAAACCTGCACGTTTGAGTCGAGTATCGTTAATCTCAAAACCGAAGGGTTTCACCAAATGCAAATTAGAGCCCGTGGCTAAACTTAAGCGACCTATATTACCCGTATTATTCGGGATTTCTGGCTCAAAAAGAACGATGTTAAGCGCCATTATTTACGTCTTTTTTTACTCCGTCTGTTTGCTACAATATCTCCCTTAGTTTTAGACTTCTTGTACTTCTTCGCAATCTTTGTTCTGTAAGAACCGCCCTGATTGGTTTTCTTGTTTTTCTCTTTCTTCTCATGAAACCCAGAGTCTCTATGAACAACCTCAGTACTTCTATTTTTACTTATTTTAGGGCGATCACGCTCTTCAGCCAAGAGTTGATCAGACACATCAACGTCCAACGGAAAGTCTATTTGAGGTATTTCATAATCCATTAAAGATTCAATGGCTAATTTAGCCTCTTGCTCTTTATCGGTATAAAAGAGAATGGATTTTCCTTTTTCTTCTGCCCGACCGGTTCGTCCGATACGATGCATGTAATTTTCTGAAAAAACAGGTGTATTGAAATTAATAACATGTGTGATTTTATCCAAATCCAATCCGCGCGCCATTACGTCCGTAGATACCATTATTCGATTCACGCCCTCATCAAACTGTTGAATGGAACGAATACGATAATTCTGTGTCTTATTGGAGTGAATCACACACAACTCGGAAGCATACTGTTCCTCTAAAAATTCAAAAACCGTATCGGCATGCTTCTTATTAGGTACAAAAACCAACACTTTACTAAAGATGTCCTTATCTAAGAGAAGATGATGAAGCAAATTTAACTTTGTGTAAAAATTTTGGACTCGATAACACGCTTGAGTAATATTGTTAAGAGGTGTGCCACTAACGGCAATGGAAATTTTCTTTGGCTTGATAAAGTAATCATCTATCAATGCATCAACATCTTCTGTCATGGTTGCTGAAAACATGATATTTTGTCTACGTTGGGGGAGAATTGAAAAAATATTTGCCAACTGAACTCTAAAGCCCAAATCCAACATCACATCAACCTCATCAATCACAAGTTGCTTAACCGTCTTTAATTGAAGCGCTCTACACGCTGCCAAATCATATAACCTCCCTGGAGTAGCTACAACGATATCTACGCCCAATGCACAAGCTTTCTTTTGTGTATTGATGTTTGTACCTCCATAAACGCCTAAGACTCGCAGACTCATGTACTTCGCAAACTCATCAATTCGCTCCACAACTTGCAAGACCAATTCACGAGTAGGAACGAGTATTAAAACTCTGGGCGTATCAAGTTTAGAGAACTTTATGTCTTGCAGTATGGGTAGCATATATGCAAGTGTTTTACCGGTTCCCGTTTGTGCAATACCAACCACATCTGCACCAGAACGCACCACAGAGAAAGAGCTTTTCTGAATGGGGGTTGGTGTTGTAAAACCTAACTCATCGATAGCATTTCGCAATGGTTTGTTAAGCATTAATTCTTCAAAGCTGCTCATTTAGAGAGTTGTTTTTCAATATTAGGAATAGGTAATAGGCGAATTAAAGCACTTGGATCGTAAGACAAAAAAGCTGAAGTGGAAAACATTTATTTAACCAAGCTTTGGAAATCACCACCCGATGGATGTTGAAACACCTCCAGACCAAACTCGGGTGCTGCAGCATACAGGTGATCAAAAATATCACTTTGGATGTTTTCATATTCAGTCCAATCGGTCGTTTCTGTAAAGCAATAGACCTGAATTGGAACGCCATACTCATTTCCTTCTTTTTGGAAAACCATAAGCGTTAGATCTGAGTGTATCCCTTTCAGACTTCTTACATAAGCCTCTGTGTAAATTCTAAAAACTCCAATGTTTGTAAGGTGTCTTCCGTTAATCAAATAGGACTTATCAAAATCACCTTCTTTATTGTAGTCACTGATTTCCTTTACACGATTTCCCAAATAATCTTTTATTAAATGGTAATTCTTAAAACGACTGATCATCTCTTGATCACAAAACTTAACAGAACCTGATTTCAGAACAATAGATCGTTTAATTCTACGCCCTCCAGCTTCCGACATTCCTCTCCAGTTTTTAAACGAATCCGAGACAAATGAATAGGTCGGAATGGTAGAAATCGTTTTATCCCAATTCTGAACTTTAACCGTATTCAAAGTAATTTTGATTACATCTCCATCAGCCCCATATTTAGGCATGGAAACCCAGTCTCCTACACGGATCATGTCGTTAGCTGACAATTGTATGGAAGCTACAAAACCTAAAATGGTATCCTTAAAAACCAACATAGATACGGCGGTTAATGCTCCCATAGCTGCAAGAATACCCTGTGGATCCTTGTCAAATATTTTCGATACAACTAGAATACCTCCAATAAAATAAGTCACCAAACGAGCCAATTGAAAATAAGAATCAATAGGTTTATCTTTCAATGCTTCAGTTTGCTTGAAATAATGATCCAGTGTATTAAAAATAGATGTCACTACCATTAAAGCAACCGCGATCATGTAGGCATCAGTCATTCGAATTAAAAACGGAATAAAGTCCTGAAAATCTGCAAATACATATGCTGCCGTAGCCTGAACAACTATAGCGGGAGCTAAATGTGCTAATCTGTCAAAAACTTTGTTTTCAAGAAGAACATCATCCCAAACAAATTTTGTACGCTTCACAATAGAATTGACAACTCTTACAAAAAGTTTCTTTGCAAGCCTGTCGGCAATAAAGCATAAAATAACAAGCAGCAAAACCTCTAATGCAAACTGAACCTGGTTGGCAATGTTTTCTGCTATACCCAAATCCAACAACCATTGGTAAACGAGATGATTCACACTATTTTCCATTCTTTTCTTATGTTAAAACACAAATATACAATACCTGTAAGATTTAAAATCCACAGGGGTAATTTAAAATTAAGAAGAGGGCTTATTCACCTCTACCTTTTGCCCCTCACAAACAGACCTACCCTGCTCCATACCAAGATTCTCATTTACCTTGTGAAGTAATATAAAACCAATGAGAAAGAAAAAGAAAATAACGAAAATTCCAGCTCTTTGGCTTTCAAATAAAACGGTTAATACTCCAAACAAAAAAGGCCCCACAAATGCAGTAGCTTTCCCAGAAAATGCAAAGAACCCAAAAAACTCGTTCTTTTTTTCTTCAGGTGTGAACCGTCCCATTAAGGATCGACTGGCCGCTTGATTGGGACCCGAAAAGATTCCTATTAACACAGCTGCAATCCAAAAAATATTTTTTCCGGTTATAAAATCCGGCACAGCATCACCTCCAAGTACGTATTGTAGCGAAGGTCTTAAGTCAGGAGCAGCAATAGCTAAAACGATAGCTATCATGAGTCCAACTAAAGTAACTTTTATAGTCATTCGTCCGCCTACCCAATCATCTAAAAAGCCCATTAAAAAAGAACCTAAACCGGCAGTAACATTCAAAACAATACCCATCAACATGATTTCATCAAATGTAAAATTCAAGGTACCTGCAGCGTAGATTCCCCCAAAAGCAAAAATGGTTACCAATCCATCGTTGTAAACCAATCGTGCCAATAAAAATTTCATAATTTGTGGATACGCTCGCAACTCTTTTACTGTTTGTCTAAAATCTTTGAGGGTGTGTTTAACATTTTTCAGTAATGCTTTTTTATCGGGTTTTCTATCCCTTAAAAACAAAAAAGTAGGTATACTGAATAAGGCGAACCATACTGCTACTAAAAGATTGGTAGCTCTAATATTCTCATACGCACTGGCCTCTCCCTTCTCAAAACCAAATACAGGTGTATCTGTTTGCACCAAGAGAACCATGGCTAACGCTAAGGCAATTAAGCCTCCTACATACCCCAAAGACCAACCGTATCCAGAAATACGGCCGATGTTTTTAGAATGAGATATATCGGGTAAATAAGCATTGCAGAATACAGCACCCATCTCAAAGCCAACATTGGCAATCACAAACCAAAAAAGTGCTCGAAAAATTTCTCCCGGCATTACAAAATACAATGCCGTTGTGGCTACAACAGTAAGCCATGTAAAAACAAACATGAAAGTTTTTCGATACCCACCTCGATCTGCCAGAGCACCCATTATTGGCGACAACAAGGCTACTATAATAGCAGTTACAGACACGGCATGAGACCACTGTTGTGTACCAGAAATCTCATCTGAAGCAACAATCGTTGTGAAAAAAGTTCCGTAAATGAAGGTGACAACTATGTTTGTAAAAGGCTGATTGGCAAAATCATACATCGACCAGGCCAACACTTCCCCCCTGTTTTTAATCTTCCTAGCCATGTTTACTTATTTCCCTCCAAAAGATACGAGTCGTATCGTTCTAGTTGATTGTATTTTATCAGTTCTTGTACTCTTTCCACATACACTTCTCTGAGTTCTGAGTATCTCAACAAATGAGGTGTCAATTCAAACACTTCATTTGTTTCGTTACGCTTTTCTCTAAACCCTGCATATGGCCCCCTGGCAATCGTTTGAAAGTAGGAAGCAATAGATTCCGGTAAAGAGTCGTATTTCTTCACATATACCGAGGTCCCCTCTCTAGCTTCAGAAGCCCTCATTCTCGGTTCATTCTTATCATAAGACCACACTCCGAACACATTATTTGCATCCTTATAAAACCTTGAAGTACCCCATCCTGACTCAATGGCTGCTTGAGCAATCACAATACTTGTAGGATGTGTTCTCATGCGCAGGAGCAGCTCTGAATGACTCGTGCATTTATATTTTTTTTGCAGTGCACTTAAGTAAGCTTCATCGGATGGAGATAAATCATGGGGATTTATACCCAATTCTAAAACCTTATTTCTTTCTTGTTCTAATTCGTGTTTTGCGATTAAAATAGACGGAATCATCAAGTTGATAAACGCTTGCTTTTTCTTCTGAACATCCAAAGAACTTAAATCAATAGCTGATGTGTATACATAGGGAGCAACTCGTTCAGTTATTTCGAATATATCTTTGACTTGATTCCCTGAAACTTCAATGGAGGATAAGGTTTTCAACTCTCCTTCTGAGCAAGCATTTAGGGTTAAAAGTAAGAGGGTAAGTAAATATATTTTTTTCATTTCATCCCAGATTCACGGCAAGATACTACTTTAAGCTTAAACGATGAGCCACCAACCCTTAGCATCCTACTTCTATCGGCATCTCCCAACTAATTCCTAAAAGCTATAGGTTCATTTTTTCGAGCCCATTTACGATCGGTCCCCTGAATACTTAAGCGCAAAGTCCCTTCCCCCATCTTATGATTAATCGCATCGTAAACCTTCATGAGTTTAGCTCGCTTTACTAGGTTCTGTTCACTAAACAAGTTTAGCTGCACTTCCTGATCCGGAATGATCTCTGAAACGATTACACCTGCTCTTTTGTAGTGACAATCGCGATCGTGCATTCGATCTAGTAGCTGACAAACTCCTTTGATCATCTCAATAGAGTCATTTGTAGCAATCGGGAACTCTAATTCTAAATAAGCCGAGTGTCCTTTCACGTATGACTTAAATCGATTGGTTTGAATGAATACAGCTATTTTTTTCGCTCTCGTGTTTTGCTTGCGCAACTTAAAAGCACAGGAAGAAGCAAAATTGCATAAAGCCTCATTTAAAGCTGCGAAAGAAGTCAACTCACGTCGAAAAGATCTCGATGTCATGATGCTTTTTTTTGAAGGTCTATTCTCTTCCAAAGCAAAACAAGGAATCCCATTCAATTCTCTTGCCAAGCGAACCCCTCCAATTTTCATATGCCTTCTCAACCATGTTTCGTCCGTTTTAGCCAATTGTGAAGCTTGGAAAATTCCTTTGTCATGTAAAAAATGTGCATGTTTTCTACCCACGCCCCACAGTTCTTCAACCGAATAATGACTTAAAGCCCTAGCCACCAAATCCTTACCATGCAACAAGAAAACACCTGTATGAGTATGTTTCTTGGCGATATGGCTCGCTAACTTTGCGAGTACTTTCGTCTGCGCAATACCAATAGAAATAGGGATTTTAGTTTCCTCAAAGACTTTCTTTTTTAAAAGGATCGCTTTTTCATCAGGAGCAGCTACATCAGTAAAATCTAGAAAAGCTTCATCAATGGAATAAATTTCCATGGCATTACATTCGGATTCCAATAGCTTCATGATTTTTTCTGAGACTTCTCGATAAAAAGGAACATTCCCCGAAAAAACATGAACTTGATCTCTAAGCAATTGTTCTCTTACCTTGAAGTAAGGCGCTCCCATTTTATACCCTAAAGCCTTAGACTCATTACTCCGAGCAATAATACACCCGTCGTTATTAGAAAGTACAACAATAGGCTTACCCGCCAATTCAGGACGAATAGAACGTTCACAAGAAGCATAAAAGTTGTTACAATCGGCGAGGGCTATCATTTTGTAAAACTACAAAAGGGTTTAAGCGTTTTTTCAATTGTTCAAAAATCAATCTTCAAAAAGACATTTTGTGACACCCCTAACCGACACTCTGAAAATAAAATGTCTATTCTCAAGACAAATACTTTACATATAATAAAAAAGCCCCATGAAATACATGGGGCTTTAAGTTATCGTTACCAAGACTCATCTGCACTTTATTGAAATAGGCACATTTATCAGAACATCAACATCGTCCCAAGTCTTTGAAATACCATCGGCACCTTTATGTAAATCGTAACATTTATTTTGAATACTTTGATACGCTTTAACGGCTCCAAGCTCATCAAGAGAAAGCGTTCCACGAAGTTTTAAAACTGAATCCACCAAAACATGAGAAAATTCAATAGACTTTTCAAGCCCAAAAATAGCTACATAAGCGGTTACAGAATCTTTTTGGACATTACTAAAGTGTCCATTAATTTGAAAGTTATCAGTCAAAAGATTGAAAAAATTATCTTTTAAATTCGAATCTCTAATTTCATCTCCAGAAGCAGAACTCGCCGTATTTAAAGAGAAATTAAGACCATTTAACATTGAGTCTACAGACGAAAAATACGCATCAGTACGATTGGTTTCAAACGCCTTAATCTGCCCAACCACCTTTAATTTATCGGTGGTTTTGTAGCCTGCCCAAAATACTTTGGTGTTCAACTCATCAAATCGGTACTCACAGCTAGTGGGAGTTGTGCTTTGAGAAGGTAGCTTTTTAGTCTGGTTTTGTCCACAAGAAAAAAAGAAAAGTAATGGGCAAAAAAGTTTTAAAAAATGTGTCATTACGTTTGAAATTACGTTTTCAAAAATAAAGATCTTTTACAAATCCTTATTTAATCTTCTTTGGCAACAAAATTCTCCATCACTTCTTCACTAACGCCTGTAAAAGAGAAACCTCCATCGTGGAATAAATTCTGCATTGTCACCATTCGCGTTAAGTCTGAGAATAATGAGATTACATAGTTCGCACAATCTTCTGAAGGTGCATTTCCTAATGGAGACATCATGTCAGCGTATTTGTAGAATCCATCAAAACCTTTTACTCCACTACCTGCAGTAGTCATCGTAGGCGATTGAGATATGGTGTTTACACGCACTTTCTTTTGTTTTCCTAAGTGATAACCAAAACTACGCGCAATAGACTCTAAATAAGCCTTATTATCTGCCATGTCATTATAATCCGGGAATGTTCTTTGAGCGGCAATATAAGAAAGTGCAACAAT
>JAQWKY010000063.1 GCA_029247585.1 Flavobacteriales bacterium
CCTTTGGGAGGCTAATCATCTGTTCCGTAGGTCCAAACAACTCAGATTGATCAGAAGCAACAATAGAAATAGCATTAGGACTTCCGTTGGCATTGATACAATCCCAACTTTCGGGCAAGGTATTGTCTAAGTCTGGTGAAATTAATTCTAATGTGTAACCTGTTTCGTCTGCACAGCTTGACCAGGGGGCTGCAGATTGATAGTCTACAATATCATGTAAGGCTCCATTTTGATCATAAAGACGAACAGCATCGGAGCTTCCAAAACCGAAGTCCAACTCACCAACAAAGGGAATACCAGGTAAAACAGATCTGAAATCAGTTTCATTTTTAACAATCACAAGGTAGCCTTCCCCTTCAATTTGGGTTCCCTCAGGAATTACAAAAACATGCGTATTGTCGTCATCTTTTATTTCCCAGTTGGAGACATCTATTGCAATGTCATTAGGGTTGTAAAGCTCAATCCAGTCATCTGCATCAAACGAATTAATAGATTTATAGTTAATCTCATTAATTACAAGAGAACTCGTGGTTTCTGCAGGGATGAAATTAGGACTAACTTCAAAAGATTCGGTCAATGAAACTTCAATGGTTTCACTATTGGAAAATAAATTTCCACTCCAGTGAGAAAATTCATACCCAAACTCAGGAATTGCTGTTAGCTTTACAGGGACCGTTTCAAAATAATCTCCAGTCCACGTATCTTGTTGAATACTTAGGTTTTCATTAACCGCTACAAAACCTTTACTGACATCAGGATTTGTAAGGGTTAGTGGGTGAAGGTTTGAAAGATTAAATTGCTGCTTGATGTGTTCTATTGCGATAGGGTGCCTGTTAACTCCAAAAGTTTTCATGTTAGACACATAATAATTAACATGTGCATTGATATCCGTTATTTCAAAGCCTAAAGAAGGATCGTCTTTCCATCGAGTGTAATGCGCAAGCACTTCGGGTTCGATCGTTGAATATACCTGATCAATATGATTGCTCACATTACTAGGTAAAAACCTGGTATTTAATTCATCAGCATAGCGATTAACAAACTGATTTCTAAAACCTTCATTTGTAATCAGTTTTCTAAACAATAAAGTTGACCAAGGTGGGTTAGGCCATCCTGGCCCATCAGGTCTTAATGCAAAACTAAGGGTGTTTTCGTGATAGTTGGAGACGTTCCAGGGCGGTCCAAAACCAAAATCAGTATCGTACATGATCCAACGCCATTTGGTGTCTGGGTGTTTCCAAAATTTAATATTGTTTCCGGGCCAATCGGTGTTGTTCGTATATATATTTGTTACTTGATAGAGGGTGTAGTTTTTAAGGTCAACTCTGTCTTTGATGTATTCAAAATTAGCATCGTCTGATAGATCTGTATTTTCAATATAAGCAATTAGCTCATTGTATTCTTAATTACTTCCTTCTATAACTTCTGCATTATTGGTCAAAAGAGTAATGCTTTCAGCATCAACATTGTGCTTAGAAGCCAACATGTGTTCGTTCGTCTTTTCACGCATGTTATACATCCCCCAATATTCTCCATTAATGTACGTGACAACAGGATTGTATTCTTGAAAATCTATTTCCGAACCACGCATTAAACTGGTGAGCATGATATCCTTCATACTAGATCTTAACCAATCCTGACCAGAATTTCTAATGGTAAACGCTTCAAATTCATTATAGATTAGGTTGTCAAAAAAAGGGTATTCAAATTCTGAATCTCCGTATTTCCCCCTAGCAAAAAATGAAAGTGAACGCTGTCCGTTACTTCTACTCCATCCACCAAAAATCTTCACTCCTGCATTATACTCAACAGACCTGTTACTGTCATGTTCATGAAATGAAAAGTGAATTGGGCGCTCCCATTCTTCCCAGAAATTTGCACCAAAATGTGGAATCGCTGTATTATAAGTTCCCTCGGTACCAAACACATAAATCCCAGAATCTTCGTCAAAAAAATCAAACGGATCAACACTTAACACCAAAACATCAATATCATGATTAGAACCAAAGATGTATGACTCAGTGAAAACTGGTGAGGGCAGATAATTATCAGAAAATATTTGAGCTCTGACGCTGACATTAGTTGAAATTTGAATAGGAGATGTATAGATCTGAGACTGTGGATTGGGCGAACTTCCGTCTGTCGTATACCGAATCTCTTGAGAAAAGCCATTCCCAGAAAGAGAAAGATTTACAGAAGCGTCTTTAAAACCCCCATTTTCAGAAAAAACAATCTCATTTTGAACACTTCCTAAAAATTCTTCGTCAGAATTTTGAAAACCTGGTGTCGTTTCAATGTAGTTAACCCTGTTTTCAGAAGTACCTGATACTCCAATTGATGCATTTGGTGGTAATCCTTCAATCAGTAATTGATCAATAATGTTTCCTGTAAGATTTGAAAGCGTCAGAGTTTCAGAATCCGATGAAATTTTAAAATTAGTATGAAAATGATTGTTGTTATTTAAGTTTAAAATCTCAGGAGGTTCAACACCTGAATTATTAGCTGAGGAAAAAGTTGCGGATAAAAATGGAATGGTGGTAAAATCCGATGAGCCTGAGCTTATGTTGTGAGCCTGAATGGCTAAAACGTTTTCACCTTCAACCAAAATCGAACTGAAATCAGCTATTGTAAAGCGATCTGGGAGACCTCCACCATACATTTGAGCTTCGTGATCTTGATTTGTGGAAGCATTGAAAGGCGGCGCCACACCATCGATATTGGCGCGTGCTACTTCTACCCCATTGATGTAAGCAACAAAAGCATCGTCATAATCAATATCGAGAATTAAAGAAATCACATCTGCAACACTGCTGACGTTGAATTTTTTACGCAGATATACAGATAAGGTACCGTTGGGTATTACCGTTGTATCGTCGCCATCTGAATAACCAAAACCAGATGCACCAGTGCTCCAATTCAAATCATCAAAAGTTAGATTTTTCCAATTTGGGCTAGGTTCCGAGCTTGGAATCAAATATTTATAAAAATCGCCTTGATTGACGAGCGTTCTTGTTGAAGTTATTTGATCGCGATCTTTATCTGAAGCCCACAAGAGTAAATAATCATTAGCAGGAATCGTTACGTTGGGAAAAGTCCATTTTGATAAATCGCTTACATCATCAGAAAGGGTCCAATTTTCAAGATTCACATTTTGAGACCCATAATTGTAAAGTTCAATCCAATCTGGGGTGTCTCCATCTTCGTCAAAATAGACAGAATTGGAGGAGACCACCTCATTGATTCTTATGCTTTGAGCTTGTAAAAGTGCTCCAATAAAAAAAGTTAAAACTAAATACCTCATAACAAATTGCGAATTCAAGACCTTTGGCTCTATTAGTATCTCCAAAAATACAAAATATTTAGCTTTGGAATAAAACACCAAACATAGAGATCAAAATAGAACGAATACAATATTCACAAAAGAGCTGACCACTTGAATTGATAGAAACAAAAAGCCCACTCGATGAGTGGGCTTTTAAAATAATCTCGAAATCAGTAGTCTATAGTTTAAATACGACTCTAGCTAAGAAATTTCGCCCTGCCTGTGGGTAGTAGAAGTTTTCAACGGTTCTAACTTCTCCGTATATATAACCCCATGTGTATCCATTACTTTCGTAGGACTCATCTAGGAGGTTATTGACCAATAAGCCGAAACTCACCTCTTCAAAAAGCACCTCTTTTAAGGTGTATTTCAACTGAAGATTAAGGGTTGTATACGCATTCAATTTTTGCGTTTCTGTAGACGTATTATCCAGATATTGGCCACCTATATGCTTTCCTGAAAGATTAATACTCAAATCTTCTAAAGGCTCATAGGTCAAACCTAAATTCGCAACGATATTAGGAGAAAATGCCAAATCTGTGTTTTTATGTGCGATAGTATCTTGTGAGCCGTCTTCATTATCGTAATTATCTACAAACTCATTGAACTCCTTTATTTTATTACGGCTTAAGCTTGCATTAGCCATAAGACTTAATTGATTCGTCAGGCGATAGCCTGTTTCCAATTCAATCCCAGAGCGGTAACTGACATCTACATTTCTTCGTGTGTATTCACCTACATCATTGATTTGACCGGTTAAAACCAACTGATCCTTATAATGCATATAGTACACATTTGCATTCACAATCAAGTCTTGTCCTTTGAAACGGTATCCCGCCTCAAGATTTACTAAGTTTTCAACTTTGGGTTGATTTTGAGGTGTGCTTTCTCTAAAATCTTTTCGAACCGGCTCTCGATTCGCAACCGCAACAGAGGCGTATGCATTGTTTCGTTCATCAAAATCATACATCAAGCCGAACTTTGGGTTGAGGAAATTGAAGGTCTTTGTTTGCTGAACGTCTTTGACCTTACCAGCTACTTCATCGATTCCCAAAAATGTGTAATCAATGTATCTGTATTGAAAATCACCATAAACAGTTAACGGGCCAGTCTTGTAGGTACCCTTCAAGTAGGTATGTGCTTCTTGTTTTTGAGCATCGTTGTCGTAATACCGATCTCGAATTTTACTGTCTGAGGAATATTCTGACCAGATAACTTCGCCAAAATGCCCTCCTTCGTATTGGTTAGCACCCCCACCAAAAGTTAGATCAAGTCCATTTTTAGCATAAGCTAAAGAAAAGATACCACCATAGAAATGGTTGTCCAGCCATTTTCTTCGGATTAAATCTGTTTTGTTGATGGTCGTGTCTTGAAAAACAATGGGCGCAAAACCATAGTCGCTAAAATCTTCACCCGCCTTATACTGCTCATAATACCCTCTTCCTCTTGTGTAATGTGCAGCAGTGCTGAACTTTAGGTTGTTATCAATTACATGATTAAAATGCAGTTGGTAGTGATCTTGCTGATAGTTATCTATCTCATTATCGTACGTGTAGTAATTGTAAGTTCTTCCCGAATTAAGTAGGTTCTCTCTATCGCTACCAAAAATATAATTTCGGTCAGCATAGGCCGCAATTTGGTCTTTATCACCATTGATGACCGATTCAGGGGTACCGTACCATGCTTGAGCTGTTTTCTCCTTACCACTAAAAAGAGTCGCTCTAAGATTCGATTTTGATCCCAACCAAACACCAGAAAGGTAGTAAGACTTTAACTCCGATGCAGAGCGATCTATATAACCGTCAGACTGGATCGCAGATAATCGCGCATCAATGATAAACTTATCATTAAGCAGACCTGTACCTACCTTAACCGTGTTTTTAAACGTATTAAACGAACCAAAAGAATTGTCAAGAATGCCATAAGCTTCCTTGTTTAGACTGTTGGTCTCCATATTGATGCTAGCCCCAAAAGCAGCAGCTCCGTTTGACGAGGTTCCGACTCCCCTCTGAACTTGAATACTACTTAATGAAGAGGCGAAATCTGGCATATTTACCCAGTAAACACCATGAGATTCAGAGTCGTTGAGAGGAACACCGTTAATGGTAACATTAGTCCTCGTAGGATCAACACCACGAATACGAACACCAGAATAACCTACCCCAGCACCGGCGTCTGAAGTGACTACAGTAGATGGTAAGGCGTTTAAGATGTAAGGGAGGTCCTGACCGAAATTATTTTCCTCGATTTCTTCCACCTCAATCTCGGAATAAGTCGTAGGAATTTTTGGATTTGCTCTAATGGCAGACACCGTAACCTCTTCAAGGAGTTGAGCTTGTTTACTCAAAACAACCGTAAACTCTTGATCCGCATTTTCAATCTCTACACTTTGAGATACAGGAACAAAACCAATTGAAGAAAAATTGAGCTTGTAAGAACCCGCATCTAATTTGCCAAACTCAAAAGCACCCTCAAGATCGGTGTAGGTTTTGAAATACGTTTGTTGGATTTCTACTTCAACACCAGAAATACGACTTCCATCGATTCCTTTAACGATTCCGGTGATGTTGTTTTGAGAGAATCCTAGTAGGGGCATAAAGAGCATAAAGCCACAAACTTTTGAGAAAATTCTTGTATTCATATTTTAAAAAATATTATCCAAGAACAGGGGCTAATTCTATGGTGTTAGTTTTAGCACTTTTTTTATCACTTCCCTTCGCAGGCATTATCCTGTGCAGGTTAAATGGGTGTAATCTCAGCCACTTTAAAAAGCAGCACCCCTTAGAGATGATGCGAAATTACGTCAAACTTTTATAAGAGCATCAATAGCTTGCCAACTTTTTTTCAATCTTTCTTCATGAGCCCCAGCTACAACAATAAAATTCTTGTTGTGCTTATTCAGAGATTCTTTATAAAGCTCAAACAGTTCTTCTCGACTTTTGGGACTCTCCCTAAGTGGATCTTCCTCCCAAGGGATATCAGGACTGCACAAGATGTGTAAATCGAACAAATCTTTACGAACGAATTCTTTGATGAGCGCTGAAACCTGATGGTATTTGTACTGCGACCATACTTCCAAAACGGAAAAATCTGTATCAGAAATGACAATCTTACTTTGCGATGAAAGGACACTTTCGAATTGCCCTTGAGCAATACAATCCAAATCCTTTTGTTCGTAAAACCCTTTTGTCTTCTCTAGATATAAACGTGCATATTCTGGAAGACACGAAACACTGTAATGCGCAGAAAGCGCAGCACACAAAGTTGTTTTCCCTGAAGACTCAGGACCTGTTACCGCAATCCTTAACATAGTTCTTGTCGTTTATATTCTCTTTGCCAAGCCCTCAAACCGTATACGGCCAAAACAGTGAATATTCCATACTGAACAGCTGTTAAATAATAATCTCGCTCTGCATAGAGGTAAATAGAAACCAAATCGATGACAATCCAATACACCCAATTTCCTAAGATCTTTCGGGTAACCATATAGGTTGCCGATAAGCTGAAGCAGGTTGTAAACGCATCTACGTATGGATTGGCTTGATTGGTGTAATTGTCGAATACAAAACCAAGCAGAAGAGCTAAAATACCGCTAAGTGTAATGTTAAAAATGTGGTTCTTTTGGCTCCATATATTTATTCCACCATTATCCGAATCACGCTTCCAACTGAACCAGCCAACCACTGCCATTGCCACATAAAAAAGCTGTAGAATGGATTCAATGTATAAATTACCTACATAGCACAAATAGACAAAGAGTGCAGACCCTATAAAAGCGAATAACCAGCAGAGTATCATTCGCTTTGCTGCAAGAACCACGTAAGTAAGACTCGAAACAACTGCAATCCATTCAATGATAGATGTAGCCTTAATACCTTCCCATAAGAGTGTGAAAAATGACATTAAAAAGTGAGTTCGTCGTTTAATTTATTGTGTAAAAATACATCAAAAATGGTACTCAAAAGTAAATTAAAGGGTACAAGTTAAAATGAATAAGGATACGTATTAAGGTTGTTAAAAAAGGTAAAGTTTAAAATTTAAGCTTAAATAATTCCGTTTTTCTTGAGCATTTCTCACAGCTTAGCTATTTTTGTGCAAAACCAAAGCATTATGTACAACAAACAAATCAAAATCGTTCTTTCGCTGCTCATCCTTTCAGCGAGTATATACCTCTTCAACGAAAATGAAATCGGCTATGGTATTGTAGTGCTGCTTCTGATGGGGCTTGTTATATTATCTATTTTCAAAGACGAGCGAATCATAAAAGCATTTTACCATCTCAGAAAAAACGATATGGAAAAAGCTCAAAAGGCACTCAACAAAATCAAACACCCAGAAAAGCTTGTAAAGTCTCAAGAAGCCTACTTCCACTACTTAAACGGATTGGTGCTGTCTCAAACCCAGATGAATCAAGCGGAAAAGTCCTTTAAAAGAGCGCTTGCGATAGGTTTAAGAAACAATACAGACAAGGCTGTAGCAAAACTCAACTTAGCAGGACTTGCCCTTTCAAGACGAAGAAAAAGAGAGGCAACAACCCTACTTGCGGAAGTGAAAAAGCTCGACAAACACAATATGCTGGACGATCAACTGAAAATGATGAAACAGCAATTGAAAAGAATCTAAAGAAAGCAGCCTTCGGGCTGCTCTTTTTTTGAATTAATTATGCTATTTTTGATATTATGAATGCTCCTAAATTGCCTTCTTTTTTCAAAACATCAAGCCATAAGCAATTTCACATGGCTACTCGTTATTACGACGAAAAGAAAGAGCGTGTTCAAAGAGCAAGAATAAGAGCAGAAAAACAAGAAGAACAAATTGAAAAAGGACGTTTTACAAGCTCATGGAAGGAGAAGTCAAACTTAAAAAGTAGTTCATCCTCCTGGCGCGTTCTGTTTGTCTTATTTATTCTTTGTCTATTCACCTATTGGATCCTAAAATTCTAAGTATTGATTACCTTACTACCCGACCATGTTGCCAACCAAATTGCTGCTGGTGAAGTTGTTCAAAGACCAGCTTCAGCAGTAAAAGAATTGATGGAAAATGCCATTGATGCCCAGGCAACTGATGTAAAACTCATACTCAAAGACTCAGGGAAAAGCCTCATACAGGTTATTGATGATGGTATGGGAATGAACGAGGTAGACGCTAGAATGTGTTTTGAACGACATGCTACCTCAAAAATAACAAAGGCAGATGATCTTTTTGCCCTCAAAACCAAAGG